>JAKBHH010000003.1 GCA_021836865.1 Acidobacteriota bacterium | reverse complement strand
CCCAAAAATCGTACCTTTTCCTTCATGACCGGTTCCTCTCCGCTTGTGGCTCTGAACTGTGTTCCTCTTCGGCTCACAGCCTAACCCACGGACAGCGCAGGGAGACCGGTCACTCCATGATGACTAGCCGCAACGCTCACCGCATCGCGCCCGACCCTGGTGTATCAACGAGTTCCAGGATGCGCTCCGCGGCTTCGCCCGCCTCGCTCCGTTCGCCGGAAAATCCCTTCACTCCCAGCACTGCTCGATGAAAAAAGCTCAGCAATTCATGCGACTCCGCCAAAACATGGGGTGTGTTCTTCAGTAGCGCAAACACCGCCTCGCTTTGTTCCATCGGCTCGACCTTCCAGGCCCCACCGGCGCGGTAGTTCACCAGAAAGATCCAACCGGCTGTGACAGGTTCGCGTCCCACCGGCGCCTGCCATTCATCCGGCAGCACTGGCTGCTGAAACGCCCTTCCATTGCGGACCAGCACAGGCCTCGGGTAGGGATGAATCTGTCCTCTGGAATCAATCAAGGCATACTCATCTGAGTAGTAGGTCGCTCCCCTGCGCAGCAGCTCTACCACCAGCGAGGACTTGCCAGCATGCGACATGCCCGGCAACAGGATTGCCCTCCCATTCCACACGACCGTCCCGGCATGGACTGCGTATAGGTTGCGTAGATTGCGAATGACCGCATCATCCAGCACCCGAATCAGAAATTGCATCATCGATGTAGCTGTTGGAGAAAAGGCACACGAGATGCCATCTGCAATCAGGTCGTATCCGCCGTCCGCTTCTTCGATGCGAGCCAGGCAATGAGGCGCCCCGGTGAAGGCATGCGTCCGGGGAAGCGTCGGCAGCACATACCGCTCCGCGGCCTCTAACATGGTGCTTGTTGCAGTTTCAATCTGGAGATTGCACCCATAGGCGCAAATCCTCAAAACATGGGGTTCCGGCATAAGTTACATAATAGTTCTATAAGGTCACACTGGAGGGTTCGAGCGAAGATGGCGACCATCGTCAGGTCGCCATCCTAGCCTCAGATTTCTCGCGAAATCTGCCGCAAAAGTGGGAGATCGGAGCCCTTTTCGTGCGCCACCCTATACACGTAGCACCCCGCATGTCGTGCAGTCCGGGGAAACTCGACCCTGGCGAGGCCACTGCGCATGAAAGCAGAGGCGATTAGTAGCTGGGGCCGTTATTCCTGCTGACTACCGGGCCGGGCCGGTCGTAGGAAGTAGACTGTGACATTGCACCGCCCGCATAGGCCTTCTGGTCCGACATCGTCATCGAGACCACCAGCGGAAGTGCAATTGCGCCCAAGGTAGCCAGCACCTGGCGACGCGAAGTACCCGCCGATGCGCCCGAAGCGGTCACGAGATTCTGCGTCTGCAGGCTTAAGATGGCCTGCTCAGCAAGATCTTCGGTCACTCCGGTATTCAGCGTCCGCTTCATATTGGCTGTCACCTCGGACAGGGTTGTCGTACTGCTGCAGGCATCCCAGGCCGCACCGGCCGTCGCGTTGAGCGCGAAGACTTTGTCGTTCCTGGAGTCAACGATCACTTTGGATCCATCTGGAAGCGCATTTACGACCAGATCACCCGTATTCGTACGCTCTACTTGCATCGTGTTCTCTCCTTTTGCGTTGAGTCTTTTCTAACCCTTGTAACCCTGACTGCGTTGAAGTATACCGCGCCCTTGTTAGGAGCGATATCTATAATTTTCAAGTATTTAGTAATGCCTTAAGCACTTCTGGTAACAAGACATGCAGGGTACTTTCGATGTAAGCCCCAATGCAACCATCTGCCCTTTCAGGTCCCTGCAGACTGTCACCCCGCACGCGTAACCTTCTTACTTATCTTGATTCCCTGACTTCCATGACCTGCTGCATCCGTCGCGCGCCGTCCGAAATGCAGAGCGGCCGCCCATCCCGGGCGCGTTTTCCATTTCGCGGCGGTCGCGCGCGCATCGCGAAGGTATACTGGTGCCATTCCATCTGGGACATCGATTGCTGCTGGCTGGACCGCGCCGGCTGCATCGGTGATGGGTGATCGTTGTGCTTCAGATTACGGATGATCGCTTTCGCGCCCTCCACCCGGCTGAGCCAAAGTTGGGTCGCAGCATCGCCTCTCATTCGGCACATTGCACCCCGCGCTGGGGCGGCCTTCCGTCTCGGTGGGCATCGCATTCGCAACTATGACGCCAGAAGGAATCGAGAGCCTTCCCACAGTGCATGACAACGCCTCAAACCTCCTGATCGCGATCGCACAGCCCCATTTGGACGCCACCGAGGCCCTCCAGCGCCTTGCTTCCAGCATCGAGAACTGGGATGAACTTATCCAGCTCGCGCGCGAGCACGGAATGGCTCCCCTATTATTTCACCGTCTCAACCAGTCCGGAGTATCCATACCCCCCGCCGCCCATGCCCACCTACAACTTGAGTTCAACCGCAACACCATCCAAACCCTAAGCAACGCCGCGGAGCTGATTCGCACCCTCAGCCTGTTCGAGCAGCATGGCATTACCGCAATGCCCTTCAAGGGTGTCGTCCTGGGAGCCTCCGTCTATGGTGACCCTTCACTCAGGCCCGCGGGCGACCTCGACATCCTTATCCAGTATTGCGACCTGCTGCGCGCAACGGCACTGCTGCGCAGCTGCGGCTTCGATCTCAAGACGATGGCCCTCGATGACGGAACGCCCGAAGCACCGGACTACTTCGAATATCATTTCGAGCGAGGGTCCGACGGCCTGATCATTGAACTCCGCTGGCGTCTTGAGCTCACCCAGCCGCGGTTCAGGCGCAATCTCGGCCTGGATTGGGTCTGGCCCAGCCGACGCTTCGCGATGCTCGCCGGCGCCAAGATTCCCGACATGGGTCCCGAGACCACCTTGCTCGTCCTCTGCATGCATGGCAGCAAGCATATCTGGTCGCGCATGATCTGGATTCTCGATGTCGCGCAGGTCATCGCCTCCTGCCCCGATCTGGACTGGGACCGCACCCTCCGCGAAGCCCGTCGGCAGGGACTTGGAAGACCTCTTGCACTTGGTGTGTTGCTCGCGCATCGCTTCACTGGCGCAGCCGTGCCCGCCTTCGTGCTGAGCCGCTTTGAACGAGACAGGATCGTCATGAACCTGGTGCGCCACATTCAATTGAACCTTTTTAGCGCTCCGGGCACTACTCCGAGCGGTCGCATTCCTTACAACGTGCAGCTCCTTGATACATATGACCGCATGCGCCTCATTCTCTCACTCAACTTTCTTAGACCGAACGAGCGAGACCGTGCCTTTCTGCCGCTACCGGGCTGGCTCGCGCCGCTGTATCTGGTCGTGCGCCCGTTTCGAATCCTCCGTGATCGATCCGCTCGGTAACACCCCACAACAGGCTACTCCGTCTTGGCCAGCGTATAGTTCAGCAGGTCCTTTCGACGGCTCACCAATGCATCCAGATTATTGAAGATGCGGAGCCACGCATAGCTCGCTGCGCCCGCCAGCACCAGAAAAACCGGTACCGCCAGCCACAGCCGCCCACTCATCGAACATAAGAAGAATACCGCTCCGCCAACGCCCAGCAACAACAACTGGACAGACATGCTTAGCAGCGAGCTCGCCGCCGAGCCACGTTGCCGCGTCAGCCGTCCCAGGTCCACGCGATGCGGCATCACAAGCGAGAACACATTTCCGATGGCAAGGTTTGCCGGCAGCGCGAACATCAGCCACGCCACCGTCGCAGCTGTCATGACATTGTCCGGCCAGCCCATCCGCAGGCTGGTCATGACCCATGCCGCACAGGCCACCACACCAAACGCCATCCCGTGGAACAGGTTCTTCGCCAGCATCACCGTCCGCACCGGCGTGGGTGAAAGAAAAATCAGGCGCACGCCCGTTCCGTCCGTTCCCAGCGCGTTATACAAGAGCTGCGAAACCCCCATCAGCGCATAGGCCAGGCATCCCGGCAGCGCATAGTCGAACTCGCGCCACCGCGCCGGCGCATTGTTATGCAACAGGCTGCTTAGGACGATGACCATGAACAGTGGCGCGCCCATTGCATAGAGCAGCGGCATCGAGCGCATCATGGTGCGCAGTTCCTTCTCCATAACCGCGGCGATTGGCCCCGCCCCGTTCAGGAGCATTCCGTAGCTCCGCTGGCTCTCGGCGCCCGCCCCTTCCGCTTCACCCAGGTTTTCACCTCGAAACTCAGCTTTCAGCCGCATGCCCAACAGCCCGGCCACGGCAGCCACATACAGGCCAAGTCCCGCCAGTGCTTTTCCCGCGGAATTCGCGTCTCCGCGAGATGCCCGCCGCACCACCACCGCCGCGAGTCCCGGCGGAAACCAATGCTGCACCGCCAGCACAGTCTGCGCCACTATGCCCTTCTCTTCACCGTTCACCGGTTCGACTGAGAAGTGCCGCGGCGGCAATTGACGCCGTGGGTGACTGTCCGATTGCAGCGCGGGATTCAGAAGTTGGAGACTAAGCAGCAGCATGACGATGACTGTTCCAACCAGCTCCCGGGAGCGTCGTCGCGCCAGCCACCGGTCCAGCCACAGCAGGATCAGCCGTACCAGCAGAATATTGAAGATCCCAAACAGTCCCACCACGGCCAGAGCCCACAGCGCCAGGTCCGGCTGCGCCAGTGCAATCCCCATCCAAATCCCGATCGAGCACAGCACGCCAAGAATCGTCGAGATGTCCACCATGCCAACCACCAGATTGAGCAGGAAAAATGATCCGAAGCTCACCGGAAAGCGCAGCAGGGTGCCCATCTCGAACTGTGTCTGAAATGAGGCCAGACCTACCGGCACGGACTGCCAGATAAAAAGCGCCACCCAGAAGACAAGCGCCAGCATCGCCCACTCCTCGTGCGCGGAAAATATGTTTGCAGCGGAGCCCAGCGCGAAGCTCAGTCCCAGCCCCATTGTTCCGTAGACGAGCAGACCCAATCCGCGCGCGCTTAACTCAACCACACCCTGCAGCGTGCGCAGCGTGTTCGACAGTACAAGCCAGCGCATCCCCAGCAACGTCGCATACTGAGCGAGCGCCAGTCTGCTGAAGGGCCCTTTGTGCGCGCCCGCCGCAGACCCCTGCCCGCCGTCGCTCACGCCAGCCATGACAACTCCTGCGCGACCCCACCGCTATCTGCGCCAACAGTGGAGAGAAAAATCTCTTCGAGCGTCAGCGTCCGGCTGCCTTCCTCGCCCGGCAGTTTCGAAACCACTCCCGCGCGCAGGTCAGCGAGGGATCCATTGGCCACAAGCTTCCCGTGGTGAATAATCGCCACATGGCTGCACAGCCGCTCCACAATCTCCAGCACATGGGTTGTGAGGAAGATCGTCGCGCCACGCTGGATCATCCCCTGCAGCAGCGCCTTCAGCATCCCCGCGGCAATCGCGTCCACGCCCTCGAACGGCTCATCGAGAAACAACACCTTCGGCGCATGAATCACTGCCGCCGCCAGTGCGAGCTTCTTCTGCATTCCGTGGGAGAAATCGGTCACCAGTTTCTTGTGCTCATGGGCCAGATCCATAAACTCAAGAAGCTCTTCCGTGCGCTGGCTGGTGGTCTTTCGGTCCAGCCCATACATGCGGCCCACAAAGTGCAGATACTCCGACGCCGTCAGTCGGCCCAGCAGCGCCATCCCTTCCGGCACCACACCGATCTGCCCCTTCAGCTCCAGTGCGCCCGACCAGAATCGCCGGCCAAGAATTTCGATGCTGCCCGTCGTCGGCTCCAGCAGGCCTGTCAACATCTTGATGGTCGTCGACTTTCCTGCTCCGTTGGGCCCAAGAAACCCGAAAAACTGCCCCTGCGACACAGTCAGCGTCACATCATCCACAGCAGTGAGGTCGCCAAAGCGCCGCGTCAGGCCGTAAGTTTGTATCGCCGCGCTTTCCATGTGCGGCAAGAATAACAAGAATTGGCGAAGGACACGAATCTCCGTCCACCTGCTCGCTCTGCGGAATTAAATCGTGCCAGTCGGTCGCTTCGCCCGCAGTCGCCTGTGTTCCACCACGTCCCGGCGACGCTTCACTGGCTGTTGTTCGACTCTTCCGTAATGACTGGCGCGAGGCCAAAAGGATCGTTGTCCCGGTCCGTCACCTTCGCGAGCGAAGCCAGTTCCGCTGCCAGTTCCGGCGACCAGCAGCCCTCCGGCGCACGCCAACTCCAGTTACCCGCCGATACCGCCGGCGTGTTCATGCGCGCCTCTGACCCAAGCTCCAGCAGGTCCTGCGCTGGCGCCATCGCCATCTGCGCCGCGCTCGCCTGCACCGCACGCAGCAGGGGCCGCACTGGCCTGTCATGCACCGGCCCCACATAGGCCTCCACCTCGGCGCGCTCCGCCTCCCCCGCCGTGCTCCACCATCCCTGCGTAGTGTCGTTGTCGTGCGTGCCGGTATAGGCCAGCGTCGCCGGTGCAAACTGGTGCGGCAGGTGCATGTGCGCCGAGGCGTTGCCAAAGCCGAACTGGATTACCTTCATACCCGGCATGCCCAGTTTCAGCCGCAGGGCATCCACCTCAGGCGTAATCACCCCCAGATCCTCAGCCACCAGAGGCAGCGGACCCAGCGCCGCCTCCAGCGCGCGGAACAACGCCAGACCCGGAGCCTTTACCCACTCCCCGTTCACCGCCGTCTCCTCGCTTGCGGAAATCGACCAGTACGCCTCGAAACCGCGGAAGTGATCCAGTCGCACGATGTCATACAGATGGCAGGCCCGTCGAATCCGCTCGACCCACCAGTCAAAATCCCGCATCTCCAGCACGTCCCAGCGATACAGCGGGTTGCCCCACCGCTGCCCCGTCGGTGAAAAGTAATCCGGTGGCACTCCGGCAACCCGCACGGGCTTAAGATTCTCATCCAGATCAAAAATCGCCGGATGCACCCACACATCCGCCGAGTCCATATTCACAAAAATGGCCACATCGCCCAGAATGCGAATTCCCTTCTGCGCCGCGGCCTCGCGCAGCAGGCTCCACTGCACGGCAAAGGCAAACTGCAACACCTGCTCCTGCGCAATTGCCCTGCCGTGCTCTGCGGCGGCCTCAGCAAGCGCCTGCGGAGTACGCCGCATCAAGCCTTCCGGCCACTCGGTCCACGCTCCTGTATTGAACCGCCTCCGCAGAACCGCATACAACGCGTAATCGTCCAGCCAGCCGTGCTCGTCGCGGCAGAATTGCTCAAACGCAGCCCAATGCTCGGCAAACTGCGGCTGCTTGGGCCCGAGGTCGAGAAAATTCCCCGCAGCCTCATCAAGCAACGGCAGCTTGCGCCGCTCTATCTCGCCAAAATCCACATTTCCGCCGCATCCCGCAAGCCCCGCAATCCGCTCCCCCGCAATCCAGCCCCAGTCCACCAGCATTTCCAGACTGATCAGGTAAGGATTGCCCGCAAATGCCGATGACGACGCATACGGCGAGTTGCCATAGCCCGTGGGGGACAGAGGAAGCACCTGCCACACATGCTGTTTGGCCGCCGCCATAAAACTCAAAAACGCATGGGCCGCCTGCCCAAGATCGCCGATCCCGCCATACGATGACAGCGAGCTGATGTGAAGCAAAACCCCGGAGGAACGTTCAAAATGCATTTCAGCCTCTTCTCCGTAGTCCTAATTGTGCCAGATGGCGATCGCGATCCGGCGGACATTTCCAGCCTGAAAAAGCCCCGCAATCTCCATGGATCGCGGGGCCTTGAACTGCTCACAAAAATGCCTGCCTACTGGCCGGGCATCATCGGCGACTGTGGCTTGGCGTTGATCTGCACCAGCTTGCGCTTCTTGTAGCTGTTGATCACATCGCTGGCAAATACCTGGAAGGCGTCGTTGCGGCGCTGCTCAAGCATCTGGTCGCGCATCTGGTCAAAGCTCTGCTGGATCTCAGCAGCCGTCGGCTCCTGCTTGTCCACCAGCCTGGCCACCACGCCCGTGCGACCCGCGTTGATCGGCCCGCTGATCGCGCCCGGCGCCAAATCAAACAGTTGCGGAGCTACCTGGCCCAGTGCGCCGATATCGGGCACCTGGTCGGCCTCCTTCACCTCGTCGCTAGTCTTTACTTGCGCGCCCATCTCTTTAGCAGCCTTCGCCAGGTCGTTTTCGGCTTTTGCCTTTGCCGCCAGCTCGGCGGTCTTCTGCGCCAGCAAGCTCGGCAGTTGCTCGCTCCGATAGTCATCCAGCACATGGCTCTTCCAGTCCGCAAACGTCGGCGCATGGGCGGCCGACACTCCCGTCACCTGGAACACCGCATAGCCTTCGCCCGTAGTCGCATACTGCGCCGGGTCGCCCTGCTTGGACTGGAAGGCCTTCGCCAGCAGTTGCGAGCTGTCCGGCAACGCGGCGATCACCCCTTGTTCATTGATCGGCGGCGTCGTCACCAGTTGCAGGTGATGCGCCTCGGCCGTCTTCTGCAGGCCGCTCTTGATTGCCTCTGAGGTAAGCGTCCGTGCATAGTTCTCCTGCGCCGCAGCCGACTTCTCGCGCACCAGCGTCGCCTGGATCGTCGGCGCCACTTCGCTTAGAGGCTGCGTGTGTGCGGCCTGTCGCTCTTCCACCTGAACAATGTGGTAACCGTACTGCGTCTTCACAATCGCGTACTGGCCAATCGGCTGCGCAAAGATCGCCTGGTCAAACTCCGGCACCATCCGCCCGCGCTGCGCGAAGCCGAGTTCGCCGCCCGAGTCCTTGCTGCCGGGGTCGTCTGAGTACTTCTTAGCCAGCTCGGCAAAGCTTGCGCCGCCCTGAATCTGCTTCAAAATGCTTTCGGCCTTCGCCTTCGCCGCCGCATCCGTCTTCGCATCCGCGCCGGGATTTACCTTGATCAGGATGTGACGCGCCCGCGCCTGCTCCGGCATCGTGTACTCGGACTGGTGCGCCGTGTAGTACTGCTGAATATCCTGCTGCGTCGGCTGAGGAACTCCGCCCGGCACCTGGTCCGCACTGAATGCAAAGTAGGTTATCGTGCGCCCTTCCGGCACCGCGTGAGCATACCGCGCGGCGTTCTTCTTGAAGAATGCTTCCAGTTCTGCATCTGTCGGATTGATCTGCTTCTGCAGGTCATCGGCTGAGAGCACCGCATAGTCAAACTTGATTTTTACATTGCTCTTGCGGTAAGCAGCGCGCACTTCCTGGTCGCTCACCGTCACACCCGCCGTTATCAGCGCCTCCAGGCGGCGAACGATGATGTCCTGCCGGACGCTCTTCTCAAACTCCTCGACGGAGATGTTGAAGCGGCTGGCAATGATCGCGGCATACTGCTGATCGCCGACAAATTTCCCGTTCGGGAACAACACTGTGGCCGGCGCTCCCGTCTCAAGATACTGCCGCACGTCGTTGCTGTCGGCATAAATGCCCAGTCTTTCCGCCTCGTCCAGCATGATCTGCTGCTGCACCAGTTGCTGACCCACCTGCGGCTCAATCAGGCTCAAAATCATTGGATTGCTGGCATACTGCGGATACTGCTGCTGCACCCGCTCCGTCGCCAGCTGCTCAACCTTCTGCTGACTGATTGCGTCGCCCGTTGAAAGAAAGCGGCTGTACCAGTGCGGATACACCACCGCGAACGTGTCCGAGGAACTGGCGCCCATCCCCGTCAGTCCGGGGATCAGGTAAACCACCATCGACACCGATGCGGCGGCGATGATGACGACAAACAGTGCCTTCGTCAGGCGATTGTCTTTTTGCAGGAAACGAATCATGGATGGACTTGAGCCTTCAACTCTCTATGCGCGGCGTGGATTGCCAGCTGTCCAGCCGGCACACAATGCCGGCTCGGGAACTGACGCTCTCCACGATTGCGAAGTTCTCGCTCGATGCGATCCCCTCAATTATAGACGAACTGCACAACGCAGACTCTCAGGCCAAAGACCTTTCACCGCCCCGCCATCTGCCCAAAGCAAAGGCATGTGCTCTGCTCGATCAACGGCCGCCCAGCAGGTTGCGGCCTGCCGCACCGCCTTAGCGCCAGTAGTAGAAGCCGCCTGTGTAGTAATACGGCCGATAGTAAACCGGCGCATAGCCATAGGGGTAATAGTAAGGAGTTACATACCCGTATGGCTGCGCATATGCGCCCCGCTGCTGCAGCCTCGGGCCACCCTGGTTCAGCCCCTCTGCCAGCCGGTTCGCCTCTTGTTGGGTCACCGGGTTGACTGTCACCGGCCCTGCCAGATGGAACGTCACCAGCGCCTCGGACGGAATCCACGCATTCGGTCCGTGCTCCGCGGCGGATGCCGCCGTACCCACCGTACCGCCCGCCACCGCGCCGATTGCCGCCCCGCCACCGCCGCCGGCGACCCCGCCGATCAGTGCGCCCACCAGCGTGCCACCCACCACATTCCCAACCGTGCGCCCCGTCTTGCTTGGGCCTTTCACTCTGAAAAGATCGGAGTCAAGAGGGTAGGTTCGCCCTCCCAGGTCGAGCGAGGTCAGCCGCAGCGCCAGCTCCGGACTGCCCGAAAGCTGCCCCGCCTGCCGCACCGCGGTCACCACCCCGTGCACCGTCGCGCCCCGCGGTATCGCCAGCGCACCACCCGCCGTTACATCGCGAATCACCGTGAACTCCACCGGCGTGCCTTCGGTCGCGTGCTTGCTGCTGACCGCCTCGCTCGTCCGCACCTCAATCAGCGTGCCCGCCGCTACCGTCACAGGACCGCTGGGAATCTGATACTGCGGCCGCTGCGGCGCATACTGTTGACGATAAGGCTGTTGGCCGTACCCGTTTTGCCCATAGCCCGAATATCCATTCTGTCCGTAACCTGGATACCGGTTCTGCCCATACCCGTAATTTGGATTCTGACCATACGCCGGATTCTGGCCGTAATTCGGACCTTGACTCGGCCCGTTATTGGGATACCCATTCTGGGCAGAGTTAGGCGGCGGGTTCTGCCCATACTGCGGAGCTGGACTCTGCCGCTGATAACCAGGATTCGTCACCTGCGGCTCGCTCGACGCATACGGTGCTGGATTCCCCGTATCCGGGGCGCTTGCATCGTTCGAATCCACCAACGGACCGTTCTGTGCATTCGGATCGTTCGCCGGGTTGCCCACCCTCAGGTTGTCATGCACTGCCGTCACGCCCGCCACACCCTTCACAATCTGTTCGGCCAGCGTCTTTGACGACTCCAGCGCCACCGTCCCAGACAGCGTCACTTCGCCCTGGATCGTCGCTGCCGTAATCAGATCATTCTTCAGCGGCTGCGAGCCATCCAGGGCATGAACCACGTCCATTTCGATCTGCCCGTCGGTGCGCTGCCCGCCGGCCGGTGCAGCGCTCTGGGCCAACGCCAGCGCCGTGCAAAGAACAAACAAAGCGGTCCACGCCAGAATTTGCGGAAAGATTCGCTGCCACACCGCCCGATTCATCGCTCTCTCACTCCTGGGTGCTTTTCCCGGCTCTACCACTCTTTAGACGAGCCTCGGCAAAGCCGGTTGCTCTTTCTAACCCTCCCCGCCTGAAAAAGTTCCGCGGCGTACCACCCGGTTCAACCCGCTGCCTGTACCACCGCCGGTTGCGCCGGCTGCACCGACAGGTCCTGGTGGTCCGGAAAGAACAACTGGAATACCGTCCCTGACGGCTTTCCGCCCTCGGACGTACGGCTGCGCACATGCACCAGCCCACGATGCTTCAGGATGATCTCGTGACTTACCCACAAACCAAGCCCTGTGCCGGTCACATCCTTGGTTGTAAAAAACGCCTCGAAGATCCGCGCCCGCACCTCGGCATCCATGCCGGACCCCGTGTCGGCGATCGTGATCCGAACCCCTTCCTGCCTTGGCGCCGTCCAGTGCCGCGAGCGCCGCGCACGCACCGTCAGCATGCCCCCGCCCGGCATCGCATCCATTGCGTTCACCAGCAGATTGGCAATCACCTGCCGCACCTCGCCCGCAAAGCAGTAGAGGTCCAGCGCCGGATCGTACTTCCGCACCAGCGTAATCCCGAGCGTATTCAGCCGCACATGGTAGAGATTCAGAATCGAATCCAGAAGCTCACTCATGCTGGCGCGTGCCGGCAGCGTCGATTGACGGTAAAACCGGAGCGTCTGCTGGGTAATCTCCGCGATCCGCTTCACCTCGTGCTCCGCCATCGCGGCATATTCCAGCGCAGGAGCCTCCAGGTTGCAATAGTTCTTCAGCATAAACAGCAGGTTCGTCACCGCTTCCAGTGGATTGTTGATCTCATGTGCAATCGAGGCCGCCAACCTTCCCGTCGCCGCCAGCTTCTCAGTCCTTCGCAGCGCCTCCTCTCCCCGCTTGCGCTCGGTTGCATCCAGCACAATCACGCCTGCCCAGCGCACCTCATCGGGTTGCGTGCGCACCGGGTAGGCACTCACCAGCCAAGTCCATGGAAGGTTCAGCCGTCCGCGCTTCCCACTCAGCTCCACATCGCGCACCGGCTCGCCGGCGACAAAGACCCGCTGCACAGCCTCTTCCAGCTGTTGCGCCACCGGTACAGGCACCAGCTCAGGCAGCGTGCGGCCCAGGTGGCTGTTCAGCGGCACGCCCGTCATCCCTGCAAATACATCGTTCACCCGTACAAACCGGCAACTGCGATCAAAAAACGCCAGCCCGATCGGCGCATTTGCCAGCATCGAGTCCAGCAGGGAAAGCGTGTTGTTGAGGCCGGCGCGCTGCTCCTTGATCGAGGCCACCATCCGGTTGAACGCCTCAATCAGGTCGCCAAACTCGTTATGTACCGTCACCGGGAGCGGAAAGTTTCTACCGCTGTCCGGCGCATCCATCAGCGCGCGCGTCCCGCGGTGCAGAACCGCCAACGGCCGTGAAATCGCCCTCGCGACCAGCAACACGAGCAGTACAGACGCCACAATCCAGGTGATCCCAAAGATCACCGTACCCCGTTCAATGGTGTTCAGTTGCTCGTAGTCCCATGCCCGGTCCGTCTCCACCCACGCATAGCCGCGCAGGTCGCTTCCCGTATAGATTGCGTCCACGCTCTCCATCCGGTTACCGGCAAACGTAAACACCGTCGCCTCGCGGGGGTTCCTCAAGGGAATCTCCGCGCGCTCGGCGGAGTCCAGCCGCATCTCCTCGGCCTCGCCCGCGCTCGCAAACAGCACGTTGCCCACCGCGTCCGTGACGATCGCGCGCGCCACGCCCGGCGTCTCGCCCATCATCGTGACCGAAAGCCCCACCCAGCCCGGCCGCTCCTGCCGCAGCGCTTCCCGTGCCTGCAGGGCCATGGAAGTCGCCTGATGCCCGAGCCTCAGTCGCGCACGCTCATGCACCTCGCGCGCCTGCCGGTGAATCAGCAACACTGCGAACAGGCCAATCGACAGGGCTTCCAACAGCACCAGTCCAGCCAGCATCTGCCAGCGTATCGACCTCGGCCAAAGTCGCATTCGCACCTTGACAACCTCCCGACCCCTCGCACGCCTCAGTCCAAAAATCCGTCGCGCCTCGCCCTATACGCTCTGCCCACCTGACGCCAACGCCACAGCCAGCCCGCGCGCGATCTGCCGTCCGTGAAACCGCCCATTCTCAATGAAAATCTCATTCGTTCGCGAGCCCGCCACAATCACACCAGCCAGATAGATCCCCGGCACATTGCTTTCCAGGGTCTCAGGGTTATAGACGGGCAACTTGTCTGCCCCTTCAGAGTGCACACCCAGGCCCTCAAGAAATGCGAAGTCGGGATGATAGCCCGTCATGGCAAACACAAAGTCGTTCTTCAGTGATTTGATGCCATCCGGGGTCTTCAGAACCACGGAGTCCGGTGTCACTTCCGCCAGGTGCGAGTTGAAGTACGCCTTGATCTCGCCTGCCTTGATGCGGTTTTCAATGTCCGGCTTGATCCAGTACTTCACATGCCGATGCAGCTCCGGGTCGCGATGCACCAGCGTCACTCGGGCTCCATGACGCCACAGTTCCAGCGCCGCAATCGCCGCCGAATTCTTGCCGCCCACGACCGCGACATCCAGCCCAAAATAGGGGTGCGGATCGTCGTAGTAGTGATGCACCTTGCTCAGATTCTCGCCCGGAATCCCCATCATGTTGGGCAAATCATAGTAGCCGGTGGCAATCGCGAGCTTTCGGGCCTTCAATTCGCTATGGCGCGCAAACCGGTCCACCATATGTACCGCGAAGTCGCCATCCGAGCCCGTCACCCCCTCTACGCGAAGAAATTGCCGTACGTCCAGCTTGTAGTGCGCTGCCACCTGCCGGTAGTACTGCAAGGCCTCATTGCGCGTAGGCTTCGCATTCGGACTGGGAAAGGGAATGTCGCCAATCTCCAGCAATTCCGAGGTTGTGAAAAATGTCATGTGCGACGGGTAATGGAAGAGCGAGTTGCAGATGCAGCCCTTGTCCACCAGCACCGCCTTGAAGCCCGCCTTTTGCGCCTCAATCGCGCACGCCAGCCCTGTCGGCCCCGCACCCACAACGAGCAAGTCAAAAACCTCGCCCTCCGCTCCGCCCCGCGTTATGTCGTTCATGCCTCTAGCTTAGGGCATTTCGTTGCGTGTGCGCGAGAATGCGCCCCATTCGCCGCAAAGCAACGCAGGAGGGACATAGTTTTGCTGCTCGATCCCTTCGCGGCAGCGTAAGCTCCGCTTCACCAAAGGTCTTGCGCATCACTTACTTTGGTACTTTTCGTGCTTGTCCTTCTGTCTGCTAGGCTTGGGGTTGACCCCTAGTTGAGGCCCTTTGCAGTCCAGCGAGTACGTATAAAAAAGCGGGAGCGTATGGAAAGCAGGAAATACTGCGCATACAACAGAACCCAGGGTAGCTTTCTCAGCCTGCGGATTGCTGCGGTCGACGTTCTGAATCAGTCCAGCAACCAGCAAATTCAAAGCCTTGCGGACAATTCGCAGTCGGGACTCTGGCTCTCCCCGTACATTGATCTTCCAGTGGGACATTCTCTCCTGGTGTTCGACCTGGTGTGTCTGGATCGGGACTACCGCGTGATCAGCGTTGAGTCATTCCCGAACCCTTCCTCTAAACGGCCAGCGGAGCAAGTGGCCAGTGCTCTTGCGCTTCCGCCCCGCACGATCACGGCGACGCAGACCCAGCCCGGAGATGAACTCATTATATGGTCGTTAGCGGAGACGCAGCCGGAGTCTTCGCGGGAGGCGAAATCAGCGCAGCGTGCTCGGGCAAAGCTGGACGCTCAAGCCGCCGCCGGAACTCAGTCCGCGTCGTCAATCGACCGGTCCAAATCGGTACTAGGCCTGCAATTCTCTACGCCTCCACCCTCCGCGACAGGTGAACAGGAAGAAGAAAAGGCCGCATCGGCTCCTGAAGACGGCCTCTCTCGGATTTCACAGATCAAGCGCTGGATCGCCAACCGACGGCGAAGCGCCGTGGCCGTCCCGGTCTCAATCTCTGCTGCAAGTCCCGCTCCGGCCCCGTCATCCTCCGCGCCTATCAACCCCGAACAAGCGTCTCCGGCGCAAGAATCTCTCGGTGCCGTCGCCCCTCCTGAGGTCATGCAGGCTCCGACCTCCCCTGATGAAGCCGCTCCAGGCGAAGTTGCAACGGAGCCGATCGAACCTGTAGCAATCGCTCCGGTCAACCCCGCGCAAGTTGAGCCTCCGATTGAAGCACCGCAGCCATCCACACCCGTTGCGGCTGCTCAAGCCGCCGTCAACCCGGCCCTACCCACTCCTGCGCGATCTCCATCCGCGCCGTTGAAGCGGGTGATTGCCGTTCCAGGGCCAGTAGGCACAGCTTTTGTTGTTCAGTCAACGGAAACTCCGGCCGAAATCGAGGCCACGCCAGTCAAGCCTGCCGTCGTCGAGGCAGCCCCCGATCCGGCTGCGGCAACCGCGGACACACCGGCCCCAATCACTCCGACGCAAGCCGGACCCGCGTCGGAGAAGGCCGTCGTTGCCGTACCTGAACCAGTCGCACCCGCAGTCGTCGTTCCAACTGCGGAAGCACCAGCCGCAGTGCCGGCCGCGTCGGCTCCGCATACGCCAAAAGAGCGCGCGCAAAGTAAGAAGCCTGCTCCTGAGAAAGGCACTTCGCAACAGGCGGCAATCCTGATGCCACGGGCGAGAAGAGACCCTGAAAGACGGGAAGTGCCAAGGGAAAAACTGGATGGGGGGAAGGAAGTCGATTCCGCGTCCGAAGCGACGCCTTCGCTTGGGTCGCGATTCCTGCGCTGGCTCAACGCTCCACCCAAAGCCGCCGAGCGTCTCCGCTCGCCGGAGATCGTCGCCTACTTCTGGACTGGCGGCCCTCCTCATCCGCACAGAATAGGAAATATAAGTGTCACCGGCCTGTACCTTCTCACCAGAGATCGCTGGCTCAGAGACACTGTACTCGTAATGAACCTGCAGCTGAAAAACAGCGAAGGAACCAAAGACGGGGACTCCCTCTCGGTCCTCGCGAAAGTCGTCTGGTCAGGTGCAGATGGTGTAGGCTTCCAATTCGTCACCTCGGAGAACGTAAACCTGCTCAATGGACAGATCCTCCCTGGGAAAGGGGCAGACCGAAAGGCACTGGACAACTTCCTGCGGCGCTACAGGCGCCTTGGTGGCATTCAATCACGCGCCGCAAACCCCGAGCATGGAGGATGATCGGTCCCTCAAACAGGCACGGTTCACCCGCCGGGCTACCGCAACGGCGACCGTGCCTGTCCCGCCAGCCCCACCGTCGGCAGAGGTTTCCGCTGCGCCCCTATCAACGGCAAGCACACCAATACTTCTTATCGGATGTTGGATATATGGGCGCCCGTTCTCCAGGCAATCGCTGCGCTCTCACTCTTGCGATCTTGCGGTGATGTGAAACCTGGTGCTTCTTGGAACCACTCGCCGGGGTCCCGGTTGTGACACAGCCAAAACGGAACTATCTGCATAGGCCGATACCTTGACTGTTTTCGCTCCCGTGGACTGCGGTCAGCGTGACGCATCGTATTGCTCAATTTGATTGAAGGTCGGGAGCTAATTGAAGGATTGATGCGAAGAATATCCGCGCCATGGGCGGCTTGCCTGCGGGGAACTGCATCTGCAAAACTAGCCTGGGTTCTTAACGATGGTTCTTCATTTTCTGATTCAGGGTCGAGTGCAGGGCGTGGGCTTCCGGTGGTATGTGCATCGGGAGGCAAGCGAGCTGGAGCTGCGCGGTTGGGTGCGTAACACCGAAGACGGCGATGTGGAGGTGGTGGCCAGCGGCACGGTGGAAGACCTGGCCGAGCTGCGCGCCAGCCTGCGCAAGGGGCCGCGCGGCAGCCGTGTGGATCGCCTCGTGGAACACTACCTGGATGAAAGCGAGGCCGACGGGCTCGATATGTTCCGGATTGAGGGAGCGTGGTGAAGACAGAGTATTCCCGTCCGAGATCAGAGTGCCCAGTTCCAGGGTCGGAGCCCAGCTCTTCTATAATCTTCAAGGAAGCGAATCCAAGAGGTGTCTCTTCCCTTCCCGCAACATCATCCCATCACTCAAGCCAAGGCTTGAAGCACTCCAGGAGCGAGCGCAGGCATGTCCGAGACTCACAAGCCAATTAACGTTGAGGCCCTGAAATCGCTGGTGCGCACGGTACCCGATTTCCCCAAACCGGGAATCCTGTTTTATGACATCACGACGCTCCTGAAAGACAAAACCGGCTTTGCGAAGCTGATTGATGCACTCGCGGCGCATTACATTGAACGCAAGATCGACCTGGTGCTGGGCATTGAGGCGCGCGGCTTTATCTTTGGGCCGGCTTTGGCCTACCGCCTGAACGCGGGCTTTGTGCCCGTGCGCAAGCCGCGGAAGTTGCCCGCTCCTGTGGCGCGCGTAACGTATGACCTGGAGTATGGCTCAGACACCCTGGAGATTCATCTGGACGCGATCCAGCCGGGGCAGCGGGTAGTGCTGGTGGACGACCTGCTGGCTACGGGGGGCACGATGGAGGCCACAGTGAAGCTGGTAAAGCAACTGGGCGGCGAGATTGCCGGGCTGTGCTTTGCGGTAGAGCTGGACTTCCTGAAGGGACGCGACCGGTTCAAGGAATACGACGTCTTCAGCCTGCTGCATTACGACGAGTAGACCTCGCGCTCGCTCTATTTGTCCGCGATGGGCGCTGCTTCCGTGCCGGGTAGCTCGGAGTCGGCGCCATCGGACCCGTCCTGCAGCATTTGCGCGTCCGCAAAACGGTAACCCACATACACGTCGGTGAGCAGATAGACCGGCTTTGAGGGGTCATCTTCAATCTTCTTGCGCAGCTGGCGCACGAAGGTGCGAAGATACTCTACCTCTTCGCGACAATCAGCACCCCAGACAGCGGTGAGTAGCTTGGCATAGGTGACGACTCTGCCGGCGCGACTCATCAGGCAATAGAGAATGTCAAATTCCTTGCGGGTGAGGTGAAGCAGCTGGCCGCGTTTGGTGACGCTTCGGCGGGCAGGCGTAAGGCGTATCTCGCCGATCTCAATGGGAGCATCCTCGGCGCGGGAAGGCGCATGCACGCGGCGGTGCGCGGTGCGAATGCGGGCGATCAGCTCACGCACGCTGAAGGGCTTGGTGATGTAGTCGTCGGCGCCCAGCTCGAGAGCTTCCACCTTTTGTTCTTCCCCTTCGCGCACGGTGAGCATGAGGACGGGCAGCCGCGGAGCCGAAGCGCGAATGCGGCGCAAAGTCTCAATGCCGCCGATGCCGGGCATGTTGATGTCGAGCAGAACGACATCGATATTACCCGCCTGCAACAGCTGCAGCGCCTCTTCTCCGCGCGAAGCTTCATTGATCTGAAAGCCCAGCTCGGTCAGCGGTGGCCGCAAGGCTCTGCGGATTGCCGCTTCGTCGTCAACAATCAGAATGCGAATCACCGGCTGGCTCATGATGCTTTCCTTTTCTGGTCAGATGTTGGAATAGCTGCGAAAAAAGTGGTGCCCTCCTCCTCGTCGCTGGTGACCCAGACATAGCCGCCGTGAATCGAAGCCACCCGCTTGGCAACGGAGAGGCCGATGCCTGTGCCAGCCGCACGATTGGACGAAGTGGAAGAGCGAAAGTAACGATCAAAGATGCGCTCGCGGTCTGCGATGGGAATGACCGGGCCGAAGCTATGGACAGAGAAGATGACTTCCGTCTTGGCCTTGACGGCGCGAATGGTGATGGTGGTGCCATAGATCGAGTATTTACAGGCATTGTCGATGTACTGGGTCAGCAACATCACCATGAGCTGCCGGTCGCAGCAAACGGTAAGGGTTTCGTCAGGCAAGTCGATTGCGGCTTTCATGCTGGCAAGGCGCTCGCTCAGGCTGGCGACGACCTCGTCCATGAGTGCTGCCACGCCAATGGGTTCAGCATGAATGGTGACTTCACCGGCGTCGAGGCGGGCGGTCGTCAGTAGACGCGCGGTCAGATCGCTGAGAAGGCCGGTTTGCTCGTCGATGAGCGAGACGAGCTCAGCCTGCGCTGGAGACAGTCTGCCCATCTCGCTGAGTCCCGTGGAAGCGGCGCGAATGACCGTGAGCGGCGTTTTGTAGGCGTGGGCCAGGCTGTCCAGTACGGTGGCGCGGAGCTGCTCTGTGCGCCGCTCGGTCTCGATGCGGCTCTCATTGGCAAATGCGCGATACCGATCAAAGGTGATGGCGATGAGCGACGCGATGGCGTTGTTCGTCAGAGGGCTGATCTCGCCACGTACGACGAGGCTGCCGATGGGCACATTGCCCAGACGCACCACACGGCGACTCATGCCGACTTCCGGATCGTCGTCGGAAGTCTCAAAGTAATAGACATTCTGCGCAATCTCCTGCGGATCCTCGGGCCAGTAACCGGCCTGGTAGGTTTCATGCAGGTCTGCGTCGAAGACGACGACAGCTTCCAGCGCGAAGATCTCATGCACAAGCTCTGCCAGTTGCGCGCCCGGCTCGACGTGAAGATTCATCTGCAGGGTACGGCGGGTGAACTCATAGAGGTCGTGCATCTGGCCGCCCCAGGACTCGGATTGGCGAGCGTGCTCAGTGACGCGAGCCGAAAGCCGGCTGACTACCAATGCGGTAAAGATGAAGGCCAGGAGGGTGATCGTATTTGCCGGATCGCGGGCAGGATTGAGCGGCGATGGATGCACGGTGAAGTAGCTCTGCACCAGAACGGCAAAGAGCGAGACGATGACGGCCTGCCAGAAGCCACTGAGCAGAGCGGCCGGAACGACTATGAGCAGGCTCAACAACTCCGGAACTGGCAGCAACCAATGGAACCAATGGCCAAGCAAACCCACCATGAAGACCGCGAGCATGCCGAGCGAGCACTCCAGGGTGAAAAGGAGCACCTTCATCGCCGAAGCGTGAGGTCTGCCCGTGCTGCGCAAGGAGGTCAGGGAAATTGCCAAACCAATCATGTCCTTTCCCGCGCGAGATCGCGCATCCGTACAAACTTCATGCGAGCCCTGCGCTGGAACACTGTCCAGTCGCCACGCATTCACCAGCCGGTAAGCTTCACGCCGCGCTGAACTTCCGGCGCCTGCGAATGCAGAAGGAGCTGACCAGCCTGTTTGCTCACCCACGCGTGTGAGCGCAGTGGCTGCGGCTTGCCTTGTCGCGTGCTATCCAAGCCTGCTGAAAGGCCGCACATACAGACAGGTTGAGAGTGAGGTGCCGCTAGTCTGCAAGGGTTGAGTGCGTGAAACAGATAGAGGAATTTTACCAGCTCTTCATTCAATCTTTAGAAGAAATTATATAAAGGCAAATCGAGCCGAAAGGCTGAAAGCTTGCGAGCAAAAGGCTAAAGCTGTCCGTCATGCAGGAACTCACCGTAAGGACTCTATAAGTTTCTTTTGATGTCTCTTATACGTTCTTCACTTCTTCCTTATGCGCTATCTGCGTTACTGGTGTTGCAACACAGCGGCCGCAAAGATGGAGACCGACTTGCGTTGTATGTCCGCCCATATTGGCTCCAAAGCGGACTGAAGGATGCAAAAGACAAAGGACTGTTCGTCGCTGGTTCAGCATTCCTGTTTCATGGCGAAATCCAACACATTGATTCTTTTTTACGGGAGGACGAGTTCCGATGCATATGAGCCCACGCCTCATCTCGAGGTCTATTTCCGGCGCCGCGCTTTGCGTTGCCCTTGCGGCCGGCGCACAGGCGCCTGCACCATCCGCACCTGCCCAAACACCGGCCCCGGCGCCGGCTGCAGCGCCTGCCGCTCCCACGTGGAGCGTTGGCCCGATGGACCTCAGCGGATTGATCGATGGCTACTACAGCTACAACGCCAATCGACCCAGTAACCTTGCGAATGGCCAGATCAATGATCTGTACAACTTCAATGACAAGACAGACCAGTTCAATCTGGCCGAAGCTCGGCTCACATTGAACCACGATCCAGATCCTGTGGGCGCTCACGTTGATCTGTTGTTCGGACGCGCGAACGATCTGGTCAACGGTCCCGCCAGCGCAAGTAATGGACGCTACCTCGAACAGGCCTTCTTGAGCCTGAAGCCACCCAAAGCCAAAGGACTCGAGCTCGACTTTGGGAAGTTTGTCACATCTGCGGGCGCGGAAGTGATCGAGTCCAAGGATAACTGGAATTACTCGCGTTCGCTGCTCTTTGCGTGGGCTATTCCCTACTTTCACTTTGGCCTGCGGTCGTCGATGCCGGTTTCAAAGACAGATACGATCGGCGTGCAAGTGGTCAACGGATGGAACAACGTGACTACAAACAATGGCGGCGTGACGATTGGGCTGACTAACGCCCTGGTGAAGCCCAAGTACACATGGAACCTGAATGTGTACAGCGGCCCGTCGAACGCGAATACGCAGAAGGGCTACCGTAACCTGATCGACACTACCTTATTGCTGACGCCGAACGCGAAGTTCAATGCCTACCTGAACTACGACTACGGCCAGAACCGAGATGCCCTCACCACGATTGGCACCACAACCACAGGTGACACAAATCTGAACCACTGGCAGGGCATTGCCGTGGCCGCGCACGAGCAGATGACTGGCACGCAGGCCCTGGCCGGGCGCTTCGAGTACTTCAACGATCCCCAGGGCTACCAGACAGGTACAGCCCAGGAGGTCAAGGAGTTTACGGGCACCTACGAGTACAAGTGGGCCGAAGGTATGTTCACCCGCATTGAGTACCGTCGCGACTGGTCAGACAAGAACTTCTTCCACAAGGGAGACAGCAATATGGTGGACGCGCAGTCGACGGTGACGGCCGGATTCGTCGCGTTCTTTGGACCGAAACGGTAGATGGCCTGTAACCGCGTGACTGTCTGCATTCCGCACAGGCAGCCGGACATGCGGCAATAGGTGATGGCGCGTAATCAACGGGAATGCAAGGGGGGTTCTTCATTGCATCTTTATTGTCGGCCCCCGAGAGTGAATTTAACGTCCTAGCACACTCTGCAGCCGCCCCAGTGGGATCTTGAAGACGGGCGAACCAGACCATCTGTCGGCAGCCCTGCTGCCGGACCAAGCTATCAGAACCTCACAAATCCAGGAGAACCCACATGGCAGAACAGAAAGCTCCTCAGATGCAGGCCACGCTCGGACTGACCGGGCTGACCAGCAACGCAATGGCGCTCATCGCTCCGGGCGCCTTTCTCTGGCTCACCTTCGTCATCCAGGCTGGAACCGGAACCACCGCGCCGACCATGTGGCTGGGCATATTCGGGGCCTTGTTGCTCTGTTTGGCCACAGCCGTGGCCTATGCGGAGATTTCCAAGCTCTATCCTGGCACCGGCTCAAGTTACTACTACGCCGAGCAGGCGCTGCTCTCTAAGGACAAGGCGTTCAAATATGCCCGCGTTGCCAAGTTCATCGTCGGCTGGGGTTCGCACCTCTATTACTGGGTCTATCCCGGCGTGATGGTCGCGACTACAGGAATCTTTGTGGGATATGTAGTTGGCTTCCTGTATCCCTCCTTCCTGAGCGGCGGCAACCCTGGTCCTGTCTTCATGGGGCTCGTGGCCGTTGTCTTCTCGTTCTTTGTCGCCTGGATCGCACAAAAGGGAGCGGGTGCATCGACGGCCGTGAATCTGGCAATCAACATCGTCCAGATATCCGCGCTGATCGTCTTCAGCGTGCTGGCGCTGGGCTATCGCGTAAACCATCCTTCCGGTTCCACGGGCTTCCAGTACGACTCGCAAACGCTCTCCACCTATACCTACCAGTTCGCCACAGCCAAGGACGGTTCGACGATCCGCGATGCAAGTGGCACCCCGCTTCCGCTGCTGGATTCGGCAGGCAAGCCGGTTCCTTACGTCATCACATACCCTGAGAAGGATGCGAGCGGTAACTTCTTAACGCATCCCACGGCCAGCTCGGTAGTTGCGCCGCACAAATTCAGTTATGTGTTTATTCAGGCGACGGTTGCCATTCTGATCCTGGTCGGTTTCGAATCGGTGACTTCGATGGGAGGCGAGGCCAAAAACCCCACGAAGCATATCCCGATCGCTGTCATCGCCTCCCTGCTGATCCAAGGCCTCGTCTGTTACTTAATCGAGTATTTCGCAGCTAACTACTTCCTTAACTCTGGTTACTCGATGCAGAATGCAGTCAGCTCCGCAGCTCCCATCGGCGATATGATGATCATCGTCGGCGATGCGCTGCTGGGCCAGGGACACGGTAAGTACTTCATGCTGGCCGAGGCGATTACCGTATTCCTGGCACTGATTGGCACCACGCTTGCATGCATGAACACCGGCGCGCGGGTAACCTACGCAATGGGCAAAGACGATGAAGCTCCGGAGCACTTTGGCATACTGCACGCAGAGTCTCTCACTCCTCGTCGCGCAATCTGGACACTGGCTGTCATTTCGGCAGTTATCGGAGTCATCGCCGTGTCGCTGGTTTTTGCCGATGCCAGTGCACCGACGGACGCCACGATTGCCGCACTTCCGCATGGCATCCTCTCCAACTTTGGCTATAGCACGCATGACAAGCTGGCTGCGCTGCCGAACTCGCTCCTCACCGTCACCCTCACGTCCAACTTCGGCACCTTCATCCTGTACGCGCTCAGTTGTCTCCTGTGCATCGTGGCCTTCCACAAGCGCCCCGACTACAACCCAATCCTTCACTTGATCATTCCCGGCTTTGGCTTGCTCGCCAATCTGGTGTGCATGGCCTTTTACCTCATCAGTCCAGTATTTGGCCTGGGAACCTTTAAAGAGCCATTGCTGGCCTTGGCAATCAGCGCAATCTGGGGCATCTACGGAGCCATCTACTTCCTGCGCACGTCCAAAGCAAAGGGTAAGGCGGTTCTGCTTGAGGCCAAGTAGGCTCTCGGTCATAAAGTAACTTAACCACAGGCGCTGGGTGGCAACCCTTACCGGTCTACTACTGGAGACCGCACCGGGGAAACCACCCAGTAGCCATTTCATCCTGATAGCGTAAAGAGCAGAATGAGAGATTCCGCACACTGACGCGGCAAACCCTCAGAGGCGGCGGCGCCATGCTGGATGTAGTGTTCGGCCAGGCCAGCGATCCTGGCAAAGTACGTACCAACAACGAAGACTCGATGGCGTCGTTCATCCCCTCTTCGCGCGGCCAGGCGCGATCGCATGGCTTTCTGTTTTGCGTAGCGGACGGCGTCGGCGGAATGGATCTGGGCGAGGTGGCGTCGTCAACGGCGGTGACAGTGATGACCGAAGAGTTTGGCAAAGCGCAGCCAGGCGCCATGCTCATCAGCCTGTTGCCGCGGCTCGTGCAGTCTGCCAACTCTGCTGTGCATGACCGCACCTTGGCTCCGGAGTTTCGCGGAAAAAAGATGGCTACGACGCTGGTCGCATGCGCGCTGCGGCACGATCAGGCCATCGTGTCCCACGTAGGCGACTCGCGCTGTTATCTGGTACGCAGCGGCACGGCGCGGCAGATTACCCAGGATCACACATGGGTGAATGAGCAGCGCAAGCTGGGCCTTATCTCCGCAGCGGAGATTGCGGAGTCCGAATCGCGCCATGTGCTCATCCGCTCCCTCGGCCCGGAAATGTTCGTCTCTCCGGACACAACCGCGATCACACTGCAGCCCGAGGACGTGCTGGTGCTGTGTTCAGACGGGCTGCATGACGAACTGAAGCCAGAAGAGATGGCGGGAATCGTCTCGCAGCACAGGAATATCGAAGAGATCGCGAACGAGTTGGTTGCGCGGGCAGTACAAATCGATGGCAACGACAACACGACGGCGCAAGTAATCCGCGTGCGGTCAGTGGAACAGGTAGGCATGTACCGCGGTCGACCGTATAGGCTGCCGTCGTGACGCACCTGTCCTTATGGCGATCCTTAGAGAGTCTTTACAAAGGGCTTTCGGCTTTTACGGTGGATTGCCGGTAGAGTAAGATCAGCGCCACGCTTGGAGTATGACCCACGATGGGTTTTCTTGACAGCATTGAAGCAGGATCGCAGATCGATTTCTATCGCATTGAGGCGCCGGTGGCGCAAAGCGGGATGGCATCCATCTTCCGCGCGGTGGATGTACGGGACAATCGCGTGGTGGCACTGAAGATTCCACACCCGGACATGGAAGCCGATCCCATTCTTTTCGACCGCTTTCAGCGCGAAGCAGGCATCGGCGAGAAGTTGCAGCACCCCAACGTGATGCGCGTCTATGGAGGCGAGAAGCGTTCGCGGGTGTACATGGTGATGGAGTGGTGCGAGGGGCGCCTGCTGCGCCAGATTCTAAGCGAGGGCCGGATCTCTCAGGACCGCGCGATTCGCATCGCGCTTGCCGTACTTGAAGCGCTCGAATATATCCATGAGCAGGGGGTGGTACACCGCGACCTGAAGCCGGAAAACATCATGGTGGTTGGTGATGACGTCATCAAACTCATCGATTTTGGCATTGCCGGCGACGCCGCGGCGCGCAGACTAACCTATGCCAACTTCACTGCGACCCTGGGCACGGCGGACTATATTTCGCCGGAGCAGATCAAGGGCAAGCGCGGCGATGGACGCTCTGACATCTATGCGCTGGGCGTGATTCTCTACGAAATGCTCACAGGCAGGCAGCCGTTCACCGGTTCCTCTCCCATGGAGGTGATGAACGACCGGCTGCTGAACTATCCAATGCCGCCTACCGTCGCGGAGCCAGCGATTTCGCCACAGTTGCAGGAAGTCCTCTACCGCGCCCTGGAGCGCAACCCGCAGAACCGTTATGCGCGGGCGCGGGATTTTGCACAGGATTTGCAGCATCTGGATCAGGTTGGGGTGGAAGACAGGCCCGAGTTGCGGGAGTGGCGCAACCGCAAATCCCATTTGCCGCGGAAGATTCTGTATTATTCTGCTCTCGCGCTCATCCCTGTTGTTATTCTGTTACTGATGGTTCTGGTTGCCCGGCATCGGTAAGCCAGTTCCCTTCGCAATCTTCACGGGTTCCTTATGGCGGGAACCTTAAACTCTTCAGGAATATTCAAATCCCTTTTTCGTCAAGAAGGAGTTCCATGTCTATTGAGTATCGCAACTTTCTGGCTCTTTCGTATGAAGAGCTTGAAGAAAAGAACCTTGAAGCAAAGGCGGACCGTATCAGCAGGGTCTCGCCGGACGAAGTCCGCGAGAAGCGGCTCAAGTACCTGACCGACGAGAAGCGGATCAAGGCCGTCACTGTTCTGTTCAGTGACCTGGAAGGCCGTCTTCATCTACTTGACTACGACAAGAAGTTCCTGCTTGGCTCGTATGAAAACCTGACGTTTGATGGCTCGTCGATCCGTGGCTTTACTGCGCAGAAAGAAAGCGATCTGCGCCTTGGCATTGACTGGAGCGCGTTCTACTGGGTTCCCGCGGACGTATTCGGCAACGGCAAGGTTCTTGTCTTCGGCACCGTCATCGACAAGGACGGCACGCCCTATTCCGGAGACCTGCGCGGCGTACTGAAGAAATACTCCGACACACTGTACAAGGAGAAGGGCTACACGCTGAACGCGGCCAATGAGATCGAGGGCTTCCTCTTTGCTGGCCGGGACGCGGAAAAGCGCTTCCATGAAACAGGCAAATTCGAGTTCATTAACACGGGCGGATATTACCATGTTCTGCCCCTGGACCCGCTTCGCCAATTCATCGACACCGCGGCGGAAGTGCAGCGCGCGATGGGGTTCCAGAACGAGAAGGACCATCCGGAAGTGGCGCCCAGCCAGTTTGAGATCAACTACGGCTACGGCGAAGTGGTTGCTGCAGCCGATCAGATTCAGCTTTACAAGCTGCTGACTCGCCAGATCGCAAACAACATGGGCTTCACGGCCAGCTTCCTGCCAAAACCTGTGGTGGGCGTGAACGGCAGCGGGATGCACACAAACATGTCCATTTCGAAGGGCAAGACCAACCTGTTCTGGGACGAAAAGGGACAGGAGCAGCTCTCCGCACTGGGCTGGGAATTCATTGACCGCGTTCTGAGCCATGCCCTTGACATTTGCCTGGTGCTGAACCCCAGCGTGAATGCATACCGGCGTCTGGATCCGCACTTCGAGGCTCCAAACCAGATCAAGGCATCGGCCACGGATCGTGGGTCAATGGTGCGCATCCCGATCGGCAACTCGCGGTCGATGCGGGTTGAAGTGCGCTCGGTAGCTCCGGATGCGAACCCCTACCTTGCGCTCTACTCCATCTTCAAGACGGGGATCGACGGCAAGAAGGCGGAGATCGATAACCTTCGTCAGGCGCAGCGCTATCTTCCCGATCACATCCAGCAAGCGATCGATGACTTCAAGACATCGAGCTGGATTGCCGAGATTCTCGGCAGCGACGTGCAGGGGCGATTTGCTGACCTCAAGCAGGCTGCTGCAGACCGTTGCCCACGCGCCCTGGGCACATTCGTCAAGGGCTCCGAGGTGCAGTATCACCACGAGGTCTACAACCAGTCGCTTTGGAACCTCTTTTAAGCGAAAGTCTCGTCTATCCGGCTGGAGTGCAGGCCTGGATCTACCGTGCGGCGCAACCGGAAACGGTTGCGCCGTCTGCTTTCACGGGCCGAAGGCATAAGCCAGTCGCAAAGGCCCGCATCGCGACCCAAGCCCGCGTCGCCGGGGAAGGATCAAGTCCATTGTGGCGCGGACGTGCCGTTGGAGATCTCCGCGGGCAGGGTTTGGACTTCGAGATCGATGCTGGCGATCTCCGCCCCACATTCGGCGGCGTGGTGTCTTGTGCAGTGGCAGAGTTCGGTAAAGCGCAGATGCGCATTCTGGCTAAGATCGAGTCCGGCGCCGACCAGCACGCTATAAATCTCCACGCATAATCGGCGCTCGAATTCAAACAACAGGTTTACAGCACCGGAGTCATTTGCACCGCGACTCAGCACCCAACCGCCGCAACCCAGGATCGCCCCGGTCAGCGTCTTGACCAAATGTCCGGGCTCATCCACGCAGAGCGCCTTCATCTCCATGGCCCAGAGAACTGGCGCCAGGGGCATTACATCCTGCGATGGGGATTCCCGTCTCACGCACAGATTATCGGTATGCAGCGCTAAGGCATGATTGTGTCTCAGCGTAAAGCGGGAAATGGCCGGGTTCTGGACAATCCTATCCTCCCGGAGGGCCACTGATTCAGGCAGGGCGGGTGGAAACCGTAGGTTCATCGCGAGGATGAAGTCGCGCCGTACTTCGATTTCCCGCAGGCCCCAATCCAGACAAATGATGTAGTTTGAAAGACAGGATGATCGTAGGCAGCGGCATTGATCTGATCGAGATCCGGCGCATCGAAATGAGTATCGCCCGTTATGGCGATCGCTTTCTGAATCGTGTCTTCACGCCGGCGGAGCAGGCTTATTGCCTAAAGAAGCGGACGGCTGCGGAGAGTTTTGCGGCGCGCTTCGCCGCCAAGGAGGCCGGCGCTAAGGCACTGGGTACAGGCATAAGTCGCGGGGTCAACTGGCTGGAGATTGAGGTGGTGCGAGACCCCGGCCAACGGCCGATGGTAAGGTTCCGTGGCCGCGCGCTGGAGATCGCCCAGCGGCTCCGGGTTACCCACTCGGCTCTTTCCATTACCCACACCGCGGAGCTGGCCATGGCGAGTGTGGTGCTGGAAGATGGACTCGATTCCGCTCCCATATCTGCTATCCTCAAGGCGTAACCTCACGCAATCGGTCCATTTCAGCCAGGGGAATGCCGTGCCAAGCCAGAAAGAGATTCAATGGTCACAGTTACGAGTGGGCCTTTTGGTTCTGGCAGCAATGGCCGCCCTGATGTTCATTATTTTTCTCATGTCCGGGTCTTCGGGTGGCCTGTTCGCGCGCAAGCTGGTGCTGCGATCGTATTTTGACAACGCCTCGGGATTGAAGAATGGCGCGCCAGTCACGCTCGAAGGAGTGACGATTGGCAACGTCCTCCGGATTCGTGTCGTGCCGGATCGGAATCCGACGCCGGTCGAGGTGACGATGCGCGTGGGCCAAGAGTACATTCGCGATCTTCATGTAACATCGACCACATCGATTGCTCAGGCAGGCGTATTGGGCGACAGCTACGTTGATATCGACTCAAGCTCGGCAACAGGGCCGCCGCCGGGCAACAACGCCGAACTGAGGGCCACAGGCTCGCCGAGCATTCAAGACGTCATACGCACAAGCCAGGGCTCGATTGAGGAAGTCACTGCCCTGATGCGCAAACTGGAGACGCTCACCGATACGCTGAACTCAGAACGCGGCACCGTCGGCGCTTTGATCAATGATCCGGCATTCTACGCAAAGGTTTCCCGCATCGCGGATGACCTTGAAAAGATTACTGACGCGATCAGCCATGGCCAGGGAACGCTGGGCAAGCTGGTCAACGACGACACGCTCTATACCCACGCTAATTCAGCGGTCGACCGGCTGGACCGTATCGCGACCTCGCTCGATGAAGGCCAGGGCAGTGCCGGCAAGCTTTTGCGCGACGACTCGATGTACACCAACCTGAATTCAGCCGCGAAGAATGCCAATCAGCTGCTTGCGGAGATCAACGAGGGCAAGGGGTCGCTGGGCAAGCTGGCCAAAGATCCGGAATTCGCACAGAAGCTGGATGACACAGTGGGAAGGCTCGACAACATCCTTAAGGGCATCGATGAGGGCAAAGGTTCGCTGGGCCAGCTGGTACAGAATCGAGCACTGTATGACCACGCCGATCAGACTCTCGATCAGGCGCATCAACTGATCCAGGGCATGCGCGAGAATCCAAAGAAGTACTTCATCATTCGTCTCAAGGTGTTCTGAGAGTCCGTCGATCATTTGCGCTGATCTCCCGACCATCCCGGAACCTATTCGGCCCACGCTGCGTTCTGTATGCATGGAGACCAACTTGATTCCCAGAATATCTGCTCCTTTCACAGTACCCTGCCTGTTCGCCATCGTATTGGTGATCTTATTTGGTGCGCATGCTCGCAAGACCGTGCAAGCTGCATCTTCCACCACTCCCGACTATGCCGCCAACGGCGATCTGATGCCACCTGTGCACTATCGCGAGTGGATTTATCTGACCTCTGGAATCGACATGAGCTATGCGCCAAAGTCGAAGGAGATGGCCGACCACTCGGTGTTCGACAATGTTTTTGTGAATCCGGAGTCTTATCGCAGCTTTCTCAGGACCGGGATTTGGCCCGATAAGACGGTGCTGGTCCTTGAGGTCAGAGAAGCGCGCAGCAAAGGCTCCATCAATCAAAGCGGTGACTACCAGGGAATTGGAGTCAAGGGGTTTGAAGTTCACGTAAAAGACGAAGCGCGCTTTCCGGGCAAATGGGCCTTCTTCGACTTTGATACGCCCACGGCGAATGGGACGCTGATTCCAACGGGCGCACCGTGCTATTCCTGCCACGCCGCGCACGGCGCGGTCGATACGACATTCGTGCAGTTTTATCCTACGCTGCTTCCTTTGGCGCAGCAGAAACAGACGCTGAGTGCACCGTTTCGCAACCAGTCGGCACTGCCATCCGCGAACCAATAGGCTGTTTGTCGAAGATTACAGACCAGGCAGTCCGCGAAAGGTCCGCCAGAACTCCACAAAGCTCTTCAGGCGCACAACCTGAAAGAAATCGTTGCCCACAAGATAAAACACGGTCGCGCCGGCCATCACCCCATGGAGCGCATCGGGGCCGAGTTGGTCGCTGAAGGGTAGCGGCGCGGCGGAGAAGACCATGGCCAGCACCATCACCATGAGCTTCACGATGCCCATTACCAGGTTGATCTCCATCAGCTTGCTGGTAAAGACGCTGCCCAGCCTGAAGCTTTGCGCCAGCGCATCGAGCGGACCGCGATCTTCAAGCAGCATCAGGAGCGGCGCCATGGTAAAGGGCCAGCTGATGAATGCCCAGAGGCTGAAGAAGCCGAGCGACAGGAAGATCGCCCAGATCGAGTAGCCGATCAGATCGGCATTGCCATCGAACGTGATGTGGGTGGCGGCGTCCCACTGGATGGCGCGAAACCAGCACGACAGAGTGAGACCGAGCAGAACAAGCCAGATGGCCTGAAGGCTCATCATCGCGATAGGCCGGATGCGAACTCTGCTTTCCATGCGCTTAAGCACTAGGCTGCGCCCCACGCCCGAGAGAATGACCCATGCCACCGCGGCAGCAGGCACAAGCCACAGCAGCACCGCGGACACATGGGACTGGTAGTGCGCCCACACGCCCGCGAGTTGCACCACGGCAACCCAGGGGTTCTGCGTGTCAATGTTGTCAAAGCCCGTGTCTGCCAGCGGCACGGCACGAAGGATATGTCGCGCCTGAGCCAGGCAAACAAGCAGAAACGGCACACCGAGACTCCAGCGCCAGGCCAGCTCGATCCCGGTCAACAGCGGCCGATTGAAGACCCACCCCATCTGATCGACCAGCGTCTGGGTCCCGCGCACCGGGCGCGCCATGTTACTTGACCACCAGGTTGACTAGCTTGCCCGGCACCACAATGACCTTTGCCACGGTTTTACCGGCTGTGCGCGCCCGGACCCTCTCCTCGGCCAGTGCAGCGGCTTCAATCACTTCTGATGCCGCGTTGGGCGCGACTCGCACCACGGTCACCAGTTTGCCGTTCACCTGCACGGGAATCTCGAGCTCATCCTCTTTTGCAAGTTCCGGGTCGCTCGTCGGCCAAGGCGCACGGAGCACAGCACTCTCCTCGCCAAGCTGCTCCCAAAGCTCAGCCGCAAGATAAGGCGCGAAAGGCGCCAGGAGCAGCACCAACGAGCGCATAAGTTCGCAAACAACCTGTGCGGGAACTTCACGCGCCGCCAGTTGAGCGTCGACAGCTTGAACATCGTTTACCAGTTCCATAATGGCCGCCACGCACGTATTGAAGTGCCAGCGTCCCTCAAAGTCCAGCGTGACTTTGGCGATGGTCTGGTGCAGCTTGCGCAGCAGCTTGAGAGAGACTCCTGTCGGCGCTTCAGCCTGTTGACCGCGCGCGCTGCGCGCTACCGGCGCATATTTCGTCACCAGCCGCCACACTCGGCCCAGAAAGCGGCTCACTCCCGCGACGCCATCTTCCTGCCAGTCCAGGTCGCGATCCGGCGGCGCGGCAAACAGCGAATACATGCGCGTGGCATCTGCGCCGTAGCGGGCCACCATGTCATCGGGCGAGACCACGTTGCCCTTGGACTTTGACATCTTGGCACCGTCTTTGATCACCATGCCCTGCGAGAACTGGCGCCGCACCGGTTCGTCGATCTCCACCAGGCCCAGGTCGCGCATCACCCTGGTCCAGAAGCGCGAGTAGATCAGATGCAGAATCGCATGCTCCACGCCGCCGATGTACTGGTCAATCGGGAACCAGTACTTGACCACCTCCGGATCAAAGGGCGCCATTGCATTCTTCGCGTCGGTGTAGCGGTAAAAGTACCAGCTTGAATCGACAAAGGTGTCCATCGTGTCGGTCTCGCGCAGTGCCGGCCCGCCGCATTTGGGGCAGGTAACATTGACAAACTCCGGCACGCGGCCCAGTGGCGAGCCGCCCTGCTGCGTGATCTCGATCTGCTCAGGCAGCAACACGGGCAGCTGATCGTCAGGCACCGGAACCAGTCCGTCGCGCTGGCAGTGAATCATGGGAATGGGCGTGCCCCAGTAGCGCTGGCGACTGACGCCCCAGTCTTTCAGGCGAAATGTCACTGTGGCCTGGCCGAATCCGTGGCGTACGGCGACTTCCTGGAGCTTCTTCTCAGCAGCAGTGCAGCTCAGGCCGTTGTATTCACCCGAATTCACGAGCACGCCGTCCTCTGAGGTAAATGGCAGTGTCGGCTCTTCCGCACTTGCCTCCGAGGGCGCAATCACGCGCCGGATCGCAAGGCCGTATTTGCCCGCAAACTCAAAATCGCGCTCGTCGTGTCCGGGAACACTCATGATGGCGCCTGTGCCGTAGTCTGCCAGGATGTAGTTGGCCACCCAGATGGGAACGCGCTCGCCGTTGTAAGGGTTGAGCGCAAACTTGCCGGTGGGAACGCCGTGCTTTTCAATTGCGCCCAGGTCGCCGGCCTCGCGCGCCTTCTTCTGCTGCTCGATCAGCTCATCCACCTGCGCCTTCAGCGTGGAATCGTGCGCAGTAAACGCGGCCACCAGAGAATGCTGAGGCGCCAATTGCACGCTTGTCGCACCAAAGATGGTGTCCACTCGCGTCGTGAAGACGCGAATCTTGTCTCCGCTGCCCTCCACATTGAAATCGACTTCCGTCCCTTCGCTACGACCGATCCAGTTGCGCTGCATGGTGCGGACTTTTTCCGGCCAGCCGTCGAGCTTGTCCAGGCCGTCGAGCAGCTCCTGCGCGTAGGCGGAGATGCGGAAGAACCACTGCACCAGATCGCGCTGTTCCACGAGCGTCGTCTCATGCCGCCAGCAACAGCCATTGACCACCTGCTCGTTGGCCAGCACGGTTGCACAGTCCGGACACCAGTTCACCTTGCTCTTCTTGCGGTAGGCCAAGCCTTTCTCATACATGCGCAAGAAGAACCATTGGTTCCAGCGGTAGTAGTCGGGCAGGCAGGTGGTCACTTCGGTGGCCCAGTCGAAGCCCATGCCCAGCCGCTCGAATTGCCGCTTCATGCCGGCGATGTTCGCGAGAGTCCACTCGCGCGGCGGCGTATGGTTTTTGAGCGCGGCATTCTCCGCGGGAAGTCCGAATGCATCCCATCCCATCGGGTGCAGCACGTTGTACCCCCGCATCCACATGTGCCGCGCCAGGGCATCGCCGATCGAGTAGTTGCGCACATGCCCCATGTGCAGCTGGCCGCTGGGGTAGGGCAACATCTCCAGCACGTAGTACTTGGGCTTGCCGCACCCAGCCGGCTCCGCCGCATAGAGAGCAGCGTTAGCGGCCCAACGCTGCTGCCATTTGGGTTCAATTGCCGATGGGTCGTAACGAAGGTCTTTTTCTTCCGTCATACACTTCCAGTGTAAACGGGGCAGCGTGCCCGCCTTGAGGCATCAGGGCACGCTCCATACGGATTGCGGTGCAGGGGCCACGAACTGCTTCCGATGCCACCGTTCACCGCATCATTGCAGACGATCGGCAGGTCCTCTGCGAAGATTCACAACGCCGCCGAACCTTGAGACGCTGACTCGCCCAAGGGTCAAGTGCGGACAGGCTAATCGCGCCCAACCATCTGTATGAACCCGCTCCCCGACATCCCACATACATGGGCAATCGCCGTTGACGGGGCCGCTCCTTCTCTGCAAAACTCTCGCCCATGGGATATGTCGGCAAAGTGGAATACGCCGAAGCCCGCAAAATCCGCGAGCACAACAAGCCTTATTACCGGCTGGCGCACTGGCCAATCTGGATATGGGTCTTCTTTCTTGCACCCGGCCCGCTGACGTTTTCGCTTTTCGCGCATGGTTTCAGCCGTTCAAACTCCGCTTGGCTGGCCGCGGTACTCATCGGCACAGGGATTGCAGGCCTGCGCGCGCAACTGCCGGGTGTAGAACATCGACCCTACATTCTCCGTTTTGACGAAGATAAGCCCAATCCCCTCTACCGGCGCATCTGCTACACCTTTGCCTGGAATGCCGTGCTGAACTTTGCGCTCCTGAACCTGACGGGCCTTTTGCTCGCGGTCATCCGCGGGGTCTGGGCCATGCAGCAGATCTATCAGTACGGCTACCTGCCGATCTTCATTCTCATTCTCGGGCTTGGCTTGCTCGGCAAGTTGCCCCGCGTGGGGCCCCGCACCAAAGGTGAAGGCGTAGAGCGCCGCTATTTCTACGGCTCTGTCTGGGCCGTCACAGCGGCTCAGAGCGTTCTGCTGGTTCTGTGGAAGGCTCTGCCGCGCGGGCACGCAGCCGACGGGCTCAAGCTGGCTATTTATCTTGCAGTGCTGGCCTTCATGGGGTGGCTGGCATATCGAGGCAAACTTTACCGGACACGCCCCATCGTTGCAGGCGATGTGATGGTGGATTGAACGAAGACGACTTGAGCCCGCCGAAAGGGGTACCAACTCAATGGGCGGGCGAAGCGCACGACACGGTTCAACTCTGCACTTATTTTCTTGCAGCGACAGGACTGTAGCCTGATGTGGCAGCCTTTTTCAAAGCCGCCAGACCTTCATCGATCGTCAGCAAAGCAGTCGTCCTGGTGGTCTTGAGGGCTCCACCTGCACCGATGGCAAGGGAAATCGCGGCCGCACTCACGTTGTTCGGCATCTCCATGATGCACACGACGTCCTGATCGCCGAAGGACAACCACAGGCCAACCAGCTTGCCGCCAAGTTTCTCAATTGCCCTGCGCACGACCTCGGAGCGATCCTCGGGCTTCCTGATCAACGCCCGCAATGCCTCAGCGCTATAGGATGCCTGCACAAGATAACTGGGCATGGTTCTTCACCTCATTCATAATCTGTTAGAGATTCAGGCCCGGCAGAAGACCGAAGTATACACCCCATTCCTTGTGCGATGGCCACCCTCCCTTTGGGTTGGCAAGTCCGGTTGCCGGAACTCCGGGTAGGGTTGGTTCCGCACCCTCCACCTGCTACACTCTCAATCGTCATGGTCGGTGCAAGTGTCCTGGTCATCATTGTTTCTTACCTCCTGGGGTCTATCCCTGCCGGATACCTTCTGGTACGCGTGATCCGCAAGCAGGATATCCGCACCGTGGGAAGCGGCAATATCGGCGCCACCAACGTATTGCGTTCTGGCGGTAAAGGGCTCGGCGCCGCCACGTTCCTGCTTGACATGCTGAAAGGCTGTGCGGCGGTCTGGCTTGGGGCGCTAGGAGCACCAATCCTGATGCCTGAAAGTCCGCTTCGCAACGTGGAAGCACTGGCGGCTCTTTGCGCAGTGCTTGGACACATGTTTCCGATTTGGCTACGATTCCGCGGCGGCAAGGGCGTGGCCACGGGCTTCGGCGTGTTTCTTGTGGCTGCTCCATGGGCGGCCTTGGCAGCCATCAGCGTCTTTTTTGTTGTGCTCTACCTGACACGATTTGTCTCTCTGGCTTCCATTCTTGGCGCCGCCAGCTTTCCGGTTTTTGCGTGGTTCCTGGTAGAGGGCGACAAACCTTGGCCGTTTCTCGCCGTGCAGACGATCGTCGCGCTGCTCATTATTGTGAAACATCATCAGAACATTCGCCGGCTGCTCTCCGGCACTGAGAGCCGCTTCGGCTCCCATGCACGCGAAGGGAGACCCGCATGAGCCAAATTGCCGTTCTTGGTTCCGGAGCCTGGGGCACTGCCATCGCGCTCTCTCTACATCGCCGCGGCGGGCATCAGGTGACGCTCTGGTCGCACAGCGCCGAGGAAGCTCATCATATCTCCACCACGGGTGAGAATACCCAATTCCTTCCGGGCTTCCCAATTCCGGCTGACCTTGCGGTCACCTCCGATGCAGCCGCAATCACTTCCGCGAACATCGTCGTCTCCGTCATTCCATCCGAGTTTCTGCGCCCCACGCTGGCCCGTCTCGTCCCGTACCTGCGCAACGGTAGTTTCATCGTAAGCGCCACGAAGGGTGTGGAAGATCGTACTTTCCTGCGCATGACCCAGGTCATCTCGCAAACCCTCGAACCGGCCGGACTCCTGCTTTCCATCGGCGCATTCTCAGGACCCAGCTTCGCCCTTGAAGTCGCCCAGGGCCAGCCAACCGCCGTCACAGTAGCCTTCAGCGACCCCCTGATCGCCACCCTCGTCCAGCAGGAATTCTCCTCGGAAACGCTTCGGCTCTACACGACAACGGATGTCATTGGAGTTGAACTTGGGGGCGCACTCAAGAACGTCATCGCGATTGCCGCCGGCGTGGCGGCCGGCATGGGACTCGGCTATAACTCCGCCGCCGGGCTCATCACACGCGGCATTGCAGAAATTACGCGGCTCGCAGTTGCGTGTGGAGGACGGCGTGAGACACTGGCCGGCCTCTCGGGAGTTGGAGATCTGGTGTTGACTTGCACGGGTTCGCTCTCGCGCAATCGCACTGTGGGCCAGGCGCTGGGCCAGGGACGCAAATTGCCTGAGATTCTGGAGAGCCTTGGCGGCAAGGTGGCGGAAGGCGTGCGCACCACGCGCGCCGCACTGGGGCTGGCGCGCAAGCACGGCATCGAAATGCCAATTACCGAGCAGATGGAACTCATCCTCGATGAAGGCAAGGACCCGCGCGAGGCGATCCGGGATCTGATGCTCCGGCCCGGCAAGGACGAGCACTAGCCTCCATATCTTCCGTCGCAAGCAGCTCATGGCCCGGTGCTAGGCCAAAGAGAATCAAGTAGGCTTCCGGCTCCGACCAGCGCGCGACACCCGCTTCAGAAGATCCTCGGCAAACAGATGCACGAAGCCAGGCTGGGACTGATCGTGACCGGCAACCGCTCTTTCCACACCCTCAGCGCAACCGGCACAGCGGGAATCAACTTTCCAGGCCCGCTTAGCCTCGCCCCTCAATCCAGGAATCAACCCATGAGAGAAGTCGCGGATAAAGCCAAAAGGGGGCCGCGTTCACCGCAGAACGACGCGGCATCGGAGTCATTACGCAATTCAGCCCAGCCGCATTCTGACCATCGCGATCATTCGTTTGCCCTTCGCGGATTAAAGGTTGTCGGAGAGCCCAGTCGATCTGCTCCGAGCCAGGTTTGTTTGGTACAATTTGAATCACGGGACATGGACAGATGTTCTCGGGTTACGACTCTCCTGCAACGGCATCGATGGCAAGGGTTCATGCCGCCCATAAGCCACGGAAATCGGTTAGATCCCGTGGAAGAAGTGGAAGCGGGAGAGGAAATAGACAGTAGCGAAAGACAGCAATTTCTTAGGCTTGGCGCAGGTCGAAGAAATAGCATGGGGACGTAGCTCAGTTGGTTAGAGCGCTGCCCTGTCACGGCAGAGGTCGCGGGTTCGAGCCCCGTCGTCCCCGCCATCATTCTAAAAGATTTAAGGAATGATGGCGCCGACAGTGACAAGCCGCGAAATCCCAATTTCTCAAACTTTCTCAAACTCCACCTTCAAAACCAGACTTTTTGAGTCAACCGCACTCCGCGGGAAGGCCGTTGATCCGTTCGCAGCGCTCTCTTGCCGTGAGAGCCTACCGGGATACCCCCACCCCCTAGCAGCAATCCGACGAATCGTGGAGATACCTCAACATGGTTCACGCTGACCCCGGACTACGTGGTGCTTCTGCTGCGCTACATCAATACAGGGGAGATCTATGCCATGCATTACTCCGACTAGGGCCTGTACGACAATTGTAAGTAATTGTCGGGAAGCAGGGCGCCTCGTTTTGGGTAGTGGTAGAACTGCGCGAGGAATTGGTGCTGTCGGGGGCCTGAGGCTGCTGAGTTTCTCTGCGAGCGTCGTAATCTCGCCCGCTGGGCGTTTTCACAATGTCGTGGTCAAAGCAATTGGCTGGGATGGATCGTTGACACGGCGCGCTCGGCTGCGGTCGGATGCGCACGGCGAAGCCGATCCCTTCGCAATCACGCTCTGGCCGAGGGCGGCGGCCCGCGGCCTGATCTGAAGCTGGCATTCGTACATGAAGCGCGCGGGAGCGGACTGGTGGCCCATCACGCGTTGGCGCTCCCTCTATCTCGCGGATGCGTCGAGAGCGCATAGCTCCTTTCCACGTTGGTGATGGCGACTCAGTCTACGTGCACCGCAGAAATGCTTTCGGCGGGCTCTTCGATCTGCAGTTTGTCGGCATCCCATTGGATCACGTTCTCCGAAGTCGGCGCGAGGACGCGATAATCCTTGCATCCCTCCAATGCGGTATCAGCCACACTGATTTCGATGGTTTTCCTTGCAGATGACTTGTTCACGACGATCAGGATGCGTTCCGCGCCATGATCGGCAGCGCACCCGGATGGGTTCTGCGCGCGCACAAAGACAAACACATCGTCTTTCGCATCCAGATTCTGCTCGACGCCGGATTCGAGGACGGGATGCTCTTTCCGCATCCTGATGAGGTCAGAAACCCAGGAAAAGACTTGTTCCTGGGTGGCGCTGCGGCCGGTCCGGGTGAACGCGTTCTGTGCGTCCCCGGGGAACCCGCCAGGAAAATCGTGGCGGTTATCGGGATCGTTGCCGCCTGGCATTGCGATCTCATCGCCCGAATAGAAAAGCGGCATGCCGCGCAAGGTTGTGAGAAGACCGAAGGCGAGTTCGAGCCTGCGAATGGAACCGTTTACCGCAGTGAGGAAGCGACTGGTGTCGTGATTTCCAATGAAAGGCACGAGGCGCTCGGGATGCGGGTAGAGAGCATCCTGCCGCAGAACGCGGGCGAGTTCCGTGAATGAGCGATCCTGGGTGAGCACGTCGCGCAGCGCGAAGTACACGGGAAAGTCGAACGGTGTGTCAAGGCCTGTATCGATGCCGTTGTGCTTCACCCCTCCCGCAAAGAAGGAAGTGATCTCGGGGTTGGGGTTGAAGATTTCGCCGACCGTCGTCAGATGCGGATACACGGCGTGCAACTGGGCGTGGAAGTCATGCCAGAAGGCGCGGCCCACGTAGGGAAATGTATCAAGCCGAATACCGTCGAGATCCGCCGTCTCCGCCCACCATATAGCGTTCTGAATCAGGTACTGAGCCACGATTGGATTTTCCTGATTCAGGTCCGGCATGGAGTCGGTGAACCACCCTTCGGTGATGGCGCGCCACGCCTGTTTCGGCGCATGCGGGTCCACCAGATCCTGGAACTCACCCTGAGCATGGAGATGGTGTTCGACTGTTCCGTGAAACCAATCGGGTGCAGGCGGGTCCTTGATCCACGGATCAAGGATGCCGAGATGATTTGGAGCCAGATCGATCACCAGCTTCATGCCGCGTGCGTGCAACGCATCCGAGAGGTGGCGATATTCGGCGATGGTGCCAAAGTGTGAATCGACAGAGTAGAGATCAGTCGCAGCGTAGCCGTGATAAGTATCCGGCATTGCTCCGTTCGAGACGACCGGCGTGGTCCACAGGGTTGTGATTCCAAGCTGCTGCAGGTAATCGAGGTGCTGCTCGATGCCTTTCAAATCGCCGCCGTGCCACCCGCGCGGAGCGCTGCGATCGTAGCCCGGCTGATCGTTACGCGGGTCGCCGTCTGCAAAGCGATCGGTCATGATGAGGTACATCACGTCGGATGAATTGAATCCGCGATGAGCGTGCGGATCGTGGTTGCGTTCAGACAGAGCGAAAACGTGTTGCGCGGAGCCGGCCTGGGTCCGCGCGACGACCTCCAGAGTTTGCACCGCGGCATGGGAAGTATCCAGCCAGAGAAACGCCCAATGACCATTGGCGGAGATCTGCGTGCGCGTAAGAACCACGCCACTGCCGCGAACCGAAAAGTGCGCGCCTCCAAGACGGTTGCCGTTAACCAGCAGCATTGGGTTGGGCATCTGCGCCCACCATCCGGGAGGATCGATTGTGTTGATGTGCGGTGCCTGTGCCCATCCGGACCACAGACTCAGATACAAGACACAGCCCGGCAGAAAAATGCCCCATCGCATAAAATTCTCCGCAGAGATCCGGAACCGCGGCAATGCCCACCGTGTGCCGGAAGAAGAATCATCGTGGAAAATCACGGCAAAAAGAGCTGCAGCCCGAAGATTGCCGTAGCTAACGCCGTCCGCAGGTCCGCGTCGTCTCATCTTGAATGGACCTCTATCGGGTCAATCTTAGCCAATCAAATCCCCGTTGGCGCATCTTCCTGAGCAGTTCTACGCGGAAGCCAACGCACCAGCCGGCCGATTGGCATGAAGCCAGGGAACCGCAACCACCAGGCGGGTCCCTTTGGATGCATATTCGATCAAGTGAACGCAAATGGCCTGATCTCCTTCCAACAGCACGGCAGCAGACGCTTGACGCAGGGTCTGGATGCCAGGAGCACGGCGGACGGGACTGGTGAGCATCCGATATAGCGGTACGCCTTCGCGTCGATGTGCGTGCCGGCCATCTTGATCGCCTGCAGCTCCACCACGGCTAGGCCAAGGGGCTCCTCCAGGCGACAGCTCTTTCGTGCAACCGAAGGCCGCGCTGCAATAGAAGCGTCCCAAACAAAAGCGCCCGGTGCCCCTTGGAACACCGAGCGCTTCTACTACTGGCCCTGTTTCGGTTCCCTGGTGATCGCGTCCGCAGCGTTGCCGGCGACGACCCAGCTCGCCGACCCAGCCACCACGGCTTCATCCTCGAACCAGAGGAATCCGAAGTCGTCAATGCACTCCGGGAAATCCGGCTTGATGATGATGTATCCCGGAATCACCGCGCCCGGAATGTACGAGTTGTCGGCGCGATTGTTGCTGTACGTCTTCGTCTTCGAGACGGTACCGACGCCGGCTACATACGAAGTGCTTGATACCGGGTGCGTGCCGAGAATGTAGTTGACGGCGCGCAATGTGTATTCGGGACCCACAAGATCCGGAAACGTCTTGTGCAGAAAGTACATCCGGATGGCCATGTCAACCACAGCGCCTGACCCGCCCCAGGTGCCAAGGCTCGGAGGCACGCCAAACGGCGTGGCATCCAACTGCTTGTCCAGACCCCCCATGTACGTCTTCACAGCGTCGCGCATCTGATCTTTGGCGCTCGCGTCCAGGTATGGCAATGCTCGGACTGCCGTCCAACCACGCATACCCATCTGCTGCGGGGTGATCATTTGAGGGAACAACTCTTTCAGTCGGGATTTGTAGGGCTCTGCGCCATGGGTGGCGATGGTCAATTCCAGAGCCGCCGCCCAGTCCTGTCCAACCCCAAAGCCGCCACGGCCAAAGCCGGCAGGCGGAGCCGCTTGTGCGCTGGTCGTGCCGGAACTTGCCGGAGCAGCTGAGCTGCCCCGCCCGTGAAGATTGCCTTGAGCGCCAGACACCACACCCTGAGACGCAGCCAGCACGCCACCTCCGGGCCCACCTGCCGGAGCCGCCCCGCCGAAGCCGCTGCCCGCCGGCCACGGCGTCGGGTGAGCCTGTTCGTCGTTCCATGCCTTGATTGCGGTATCGAGGCAGTCTTTCGCTAATGCGTCATCCCAGCCCTTCAGCACATCGGCCGCAGCAGCCAGCGCCGCGATGGCGTTCCACTGGAAATATGGGTTGTTGGTGGTGAAGATCCAGCGGTCGTCCGGCTTGCCGGAGTAGTCGCCCTTCACTTCGTTCAGACCGAGCTTCGGGTCATAGATGCGGCCGTCGGTTTTCGAGGCTCCGTCGCCCAACTGCGTGTACTGCCGCAGATCTGGTTCGTGCGTGCCGCGGATCGCATGGCCGATATTGTGGAACTGCGCCAGGATGAGCAGTGCGCCGTGCCTCACTTGCTCCACCGCGTCCGGCACGCCATCGGGACGGTGCATCTCAACTTCACGTGCCGCTTCATCCACGAAAAGCTCGTCATACTTGAGATTGAATTCGCGATACGCCAGAGCCAGACTCTGAATCACGTTCAGTTGCGCAGGCTCTTCGAGGTCGAAGTCGCCGGCGTCATACCACCCGCCTACGTTCATCCCTGGAATATGATCGCCGCCCTTATACTTGCCGTCGGTCGCCTTATCCTGATACCAGCCGTCGAATTGCTCGCCAACTACAGGCGCCATTCGGCCATCGTCCAGGTGCGAGGCGCCATGCCACATGCGGTAGCCTTCGCGAACGGAAACGTGATCCATCTGCTCCGCAAGGTGATGGTCCAGGCTGTCCTGCCAGATGTTGGCGTAGGCATCTTTGGAGATGGGGAAGGACGCCGTTCGCTGGTCTGCGTACTCGATGACATACAGGCCGGGATCCCTCACCGGGGTGAAGTCGAACTTCGAATAGACGTACCGCAGCCAGGGAGTTGAAGGCGTGATCGGGCCCTCGAACACCTGCTTGTACGATCCGTCCTCCATCAGGCGAAGCACTTTGGCGGTCTTCGGGCCGTTGTACTTCGGGTCGAGTTCGAGCACTGCCACTTTGGAGAAATCCGGCGCATACCCGACCTGGCTGTGCGCAATCATCGGAGGCCGCGTCCAGTTCGGAATCACATCCGGCCTGATGTGCCACACGATCGCGCCGGTGGTCTTGCCCGTTGGGATCAGCGAACGCAACACGAACCAGCCGTTCTGCGCGCGGTCGCGGCCGTCGAACAGCATCAGGTCGGCCGTATCCGACTTCACGTTGACCCGGGCCAGCGAGTCGTCCACCCCCAGGGTGATGCTCTTGCCCTCGGCAAACGGCAGCGGCTGCGTGTATCCCTTGGCCTTGTCCCAGTCCTCCAGGTAGTACGCCTTCTTCGGTTCCTCGGGCAGCGGCAACACCTTGACCATCGGATCGTCCGGCGTTCGCGGGAAGATGCCGGCCTTCGTTCCGTCCACCAGATAAGCCTTGCCCATGTAGATTGAGGGCAGAAACTCCAGGTTGAAGCCCGCGCGCCCGGCCAGCTTCTGCGGAAGCGGCTTGTCGAGATTGATGCTGACCCTCACGCCGCCCGGTTCCGCTGCGACTTCCAGCGTGTAGCTCAAATCGAAGGTCGGAAAAGCCAGGTCGGCGGTGAGCCGGTTGTTCGCCTTATCAGCGTGGCGCCCTTTGAGAGTTGCCACCAGGTCCCACTGCTCAGGCGTGGGCATCAGGCGCACGTCGCCATTGGTGGCGATGCGTTGGCCGTGCAGAATCATCTCCATCGCCGTGTTCTTTTGGTCCACGAAAACGGGATGGTACGTGCTGTCGTAGAGAAAGACGCTAAAACCTTGGGTGTCGAGGTAATTCTTGTCGGTCACCTTCATGGAAAGATCGGCGCTGAAGAGGCTCGCGCCGGAGGTCACCGCCAGAAGAACACATACTCTAATTCTGGTAAGCATAGCTGGGATCGAACTGCTCCTTTGCCCCCAACCCTAACATGACGTGCACCGCCTGAGCGCCGTTTGTTTCCCGGGCGAGGGGATTCGGGGTAGGGCCGCTAAGCGATGGGTAACACCAGCAATCGAAGATGGCGAGATAGGACTCGTCGACGGCCTAGGTTTTCGTCGTTCTCGCCGGGCGGGGCTCCAAGCCGCGATTTCGACCCCATGACCGGGAATGTTGACCGTGCATGAGAAGACGGGCCGCAACAAGCCCCGAATCCGCCATACGCCCTTGGGCAAGGTGGGAGCGGCGGGCTACGCGCAACTGGCAAAGGGCAAAAAAGAAGGGCGCCGGGCTTTCCATGAACACGGGGCGCTCACCGATGAGCGACGTGGACTATGGGTCCAAACCGATGCTGGCCTGGGCCGGCATCGCGGATTACACCTGGCACGACAACCGCCACACGACCTGCAGCCGGTGGGTGATGGAAGGTGTGCCTCGGGTCGCCGTCGCCAGGTACTCCGCACATTCGACGATCCAGTTGACGATGCGATATGCTCATATCATGCTTGGTGCCAATCAGATCACCAACAGTGTTGCGGATGCGTTCTACGCGAACACGTCGCGGAAGGGCGCCGGAACTGACGCCAACACTGAGGTTATATTTCCACAGGGGCGTATCTCGTTGTAAATAAAGCGGAGAGGTGGCAGAGCCCGGTTGAATGCACCTGACTCGAAATCAGGCATAGTCGTAAGGCTATCGGGGGTTCGAATCCCTCCCTCTCCGCCAGAAATCGCCCGACCCCTAGCTAAAACTATGAATCAATGCACCTTACAAGTTTGACATTGGAAGGCGAGCGCGGTTCTGGCCGTCCATGTTGTGGAGTATTTTGCCTGTCTTAGGGGCATTTCAGGAAAGAACATTGACCTTGCCCGCGCAAAGCGCATCCCTTAGCAAGCTGCTGTAATGGCGAAAGGGATGGTCGATGAGGAGCGGCAAACGGGGCAGGTTATGCTGGAGTTCAAGAAGGAAGCAATCCGGCTGTTGTGGCCCGCTTGGGGGCGATCAGCCACCAGGATCTTCGTTTGATCCTCTTGATGACGTTGACTCGGTCGGCACACTGCTTCGCTCCGGCCATGCAATCCTAGCTTCATGGAGAGACCGGCACAGATAACCTGAGAGGCTATCTCGGTCAAATGCACAGCCCAACGGACGGCATGTTCTATATATCCAGGAAAATGAGAGAAGTTATTGCGAGGGCAACGCGCTAACCAACCGAGCGGCGTCCCGAGGCTTCACCTGATGGGACAGGTGTTGGGCCTGAATCAGCAACCCTGCTCCTGGCTTCCTCGCAAGCCCGGCTATATATCTTCAGTAGAGCTTGCACCAGGAAGGATGCATTGCGCTCGCGCTTAAACCGAGCGCAACAGAGATCTGCAGGCATTGGGGAATGCGGGACAGCCAAAATGTCCTGCAAATTCCTCGCCCAAATAACTCTGCGAAAAGCCTGAACCCGCCTTGAAGCGTGCCTCAGCCCGTCCACGCTGCGCGGCTGTTGCGCGTAGTAGCAGTGAAGCCCATGTCATGGGCGATCCCACGGACGCAATGCAAAAGATGATTGGCGATCGCCGGAAGCTTTTGCGCGGTAACGCGGAAAGATGGACCGGAGACACTGACCGCTGCCACCGGCTGCTTCTGTGCATCCAGCAACGGGACCGCAATGCACCGAAGACCTTCCTCCAGTTCTTCATCGTCCACCGCATACCCGCGACGGCGGGTCTTCTCAATCTCCGCGCGCAGCGCCTCGGGCGTGGCAATGGTGCGGTGCGTGAACCGTTCAAACCGAGTGCGGCGAATGATGTCTGCAATGCGGTCTTCGGGAAGAAACGCCAGTATCGCCTTGCCCACTGAAGTGCAGTGGACTGAGTTGCTGGACCCGATGCGCGTAATCATGCGCACGGAATGCGCCGGCTCTATCTTGTCGATGTAGATCACACGAGCCTGCTCCAGAATGCAAAGGTGCGCGGTCTCCTCGGTCTCCGCAACAAGGCGGCGCAAATGAGGCTGCGCTCGCTCGCGGAGGTCATATTGCTCTATGGCGCGATTGCCGAAGTCAAAAAGCCGCAGGCCAAGCCGAAACTTTCCGCTGCTGGTGCGCTCCACCATGTGATGACGCTCGAGAACCATCAGAAACCGGTGTGCCGTGCTCTTGTGCAGTTGCAATGAAGATGCGACCTGGGCCAAACCCAACGGTGTCTCACTCTCACCAAGCAGATCAAGAACAGCAAAGGCCCTGTCAAGGGCTTGCACTTTGTAGATGCCTTGCGGAGCCGCGTCTCGCATTCTGGTCCCCCGTATTGCGTTTTAATTCAAAGACAGTCTCTCAAAATATGGGATACCCGTCAAGCTTTGATACGATCGATCACGCTATAAGACAGATCGCTCTCCGAAGAGCGGCTTCAACCAAGCCCTGGATTAGATTGCGCTGGTCCCTGGGTGCTGGTCGCGTCGGCACACCGGACACAACTCAGGCGGGCACCACATCGCCTTCGCCGGGGGCTAGAAAAAGATTCGCTTCCAGGCCATGCTGGCGCGTGTACAGGTCGTAGTACCGACCACCCAGTGCGTAGAGTTCCTCATGATTGCCGCGTTCGAGAATGCGTCCCGCTTCCACGACAAGAATCTGATCGGCGCGGCGGATCGTGGAAAGGCGGTGAGCGATGACAAACGTAGTGCGGCCCTGCATCAGCTGCGCGAGTCCGGACTGGATCATGGCTTCCGACTCTGAGTCCAGCGAGCTGGTCGCTTCGTCCAGAATCAGGATGCGAGGCTCGGCCAGCAGCGCGCGGGCAATGGAAAGCCGCTGGCGCTGACCGCCGGAGAGTTTGACGCCGCGCTCGCCAACGATGGTTTCGTAGGCCTCTGGAAACCGCTCGGCAAATTCATCCACACGTGCCGTTTTGCAGGCAAAAAGAAACTGCTCTTCCGTCGCATCGGGACGGGAAAACATCACGTTCTCGCGAATCGTGCCATCAAACAGGAAAGAGTCCTGAAGCACCACGCCCAACTGCGAGCGAAAGGTATGCAGGTCCACGGTCGCGAGGTCCACACCATCCACCAGCACGCGGCCCTTGAGTGGGGTATGGAAGGCGCAGAGCAAACTTATGATGGTCGATTTGCCCGAACCCGACGATCCAACCAGCGCAGTCACGGTACCCGATGCAGCATTAAAGCTCACGCCGTGCAGCACTGGCTTTTCCGGTGTATATGCAAACTCCACGTCCTGAAACTGCACTTCTCCCCGAATCGGAGGCATCTTCACCGTGCGTCCCGACGCCTGATTCTCCTCCGGCTCCGCCAGAATTTCGTTGGTGCGATCCAGTCCGGCGAATGCCTCGGTCAATTGCGTCCCGACGTTGACGATCTGAAACACCGGCGCCACCATCAGCGCAAGAAACATGTTGTATTGAAAGTAGGAACCGACTGTCCAGGTACCCTTGAGCACCAGATGCCCGCCCAGCCACATCACAAGTGCGGATACGATGCCCAGAACCGTGGTCGAGGCCGATCCAAGCACGCTGGTCATCGTCAGCGACTTCATCACGTTTTCCAGCAGCCGATCCACGCCGATGGAAAAGACCTTATGCTCACGCTCCTCGGCGTGGTAGCCCTTGATCACGCGCACTCCACCCAGTGACTCCGTCAGCCGCCCAGTCACTTCCGCATTGATCTTGCCCCGTTCGCGGAAGATTGGGCGAATGACTTTGAAGCCGTACTGCAGAATGAATACGAATGCCCCTACGACGGCAAAAACCGTGAGCGTCACCACGACACTTTGATATAGAAGAAAAAAGAAAACCAGCACGGCGGTCAGCATCCCGCCCACGAACTGCACCAGGCCAGTCCCAACCAGGTTGCGCACGCCCTCAACGTCAGTCATGATGCGCGCAACCAGCGTTCCCGTGCGGTTCTCGTCGTAATAAGCCACTGAGAGCAGGCCCACGTGCCGTTGCACTTCCCGCCGCATTTCGGCAATCAGCCGCTGGCCGGCGACCGAGAGCAGTTGGGTGAGCGAGTAGGAGCTAATCGCCTGCACAATTGTTGCCCCCAGGACCAGGGCGATAATGCGCACAAGCAGCGCCGGATGCGGGTGAAGGGGAGAAAGCACCGTGTCCAGCAGAGGCTTCGAGACCAGAGGCAGGGCCAAACCTGCCACGCGATTGATGGCCATCAAGACCATGCCCGCCACCAGCAGTCCCTTGCGCGGAGCCACCAGCGCCCAGATTTGCGGCCACAGTTTCTTCAAATCCGGCTTGCGCTTCGGCATGTCCGCCCGGCCAGCCCGCGCACCCGGTCCGCGCGGCGTGCTTTCAGCCCGCATCCCCATGCCGATTCCTGCGCCGCGCATACCGCCCATGCGCTAAACCTTTCCCGAGCGCCGTGCCGCGATAAAGGAACGCACGCACAGGATGACGTAGATCAGCATCAGGCCCGCCATGGTCAACTTGGAGGCAAGAGCAATCATGTCGGGCTGCAGGCCTGCTGAAGAGGCATGCACGTAGCCGCGCACGCCCTCTGCCGCTCCGCCCAGAAAGGCAATGAGGCCGATGGTCACATTGACGTGCATGAAGAGCTTGCGCCGCGCCTCGCTGGGGCTGATGGCCAGCCCGCCGAAAATACCCAGCAAGACGCCGAAGCCGGCAGGAATCAGCGCCGTGGGATGCTGGCTGCCCGTCCCCACATAACCAACCAGCCCGAGCGCGATCAGCAATCCGGCAAAGATCAGAGTCACTTTCGCCATTCCGATTCCCTTCTCTCTTAACAAACAACGATGCAGTAGTTTGGATGATCGTTCAGCCGAAGCGATGCACTATTCCCCGCCGGGACCGGCCTCGCGTTCGCCCTCAGGCTCCTGCCCTGCCGGCTGCCTGCTTCCCCGGCTAAAGGCATTTCGATCGGTAGTCGCTCGGCGAGATCTCTCACGCTCCGCCGGCCGCCTTTTTTACATCGATAAACACCTGGTCAGGAGTCCACTCGTTCCCAGGGTAAAACTGCACAACCTTTCCGTCGCGCCCGATGAGCGTGGTAGACAGCGTGTGCGTGATGGAGCCGTCGCCGCCTGTGGTAATGCCCACATCAAAATATCTGGCCATGTCATCCAGAACTGCCTTCTGCGGCACAGCAAAGTCCCAGTGCGCAAAAGCATCCTTTGTCTCGCTGCCGATATACTCGGCGCCATAAGCGCGCAGCCGCGCCGGTGTGTCATGTTCGGGGTCAAAACTGATGCAGAGCAGATGCGTCCTGGCAATCAGCACAGGATTGGCGGCAAGCTGCCGATCAATGACCGCAAAGTTGTGCGTCACGAGCGGGCAAAAATTGGGCAGCGGGCAACGCGTGTAGATGAACGTAACAAGCAGCGCCCTGCCGCGAAATTGTCTGAGGTGGAGGACGCGCCCATCCTGATTGCGCAGCGCGAAGTCCGGCACCAGATCACCGGGTGTGGGCACATGGTAAACCGACGTGGGCCGGTAATCCGGCTTTCCCTGCGCCACCACCACAATATGGTCCAGTAGCACATCGGCATCCGCATCCTGCGAAACAAGCACATCCGCCGTGATGACATCGCCGGGATGCAATTCGCTCAGAATGCTGGGGTCCTTGAGCTTGTAGGGCATGGTCATGGCGTCCATAAAGCCGGGGATGGCCTCGTGGTTCAACGTTACCTCGCCCGTCGAGGGGTTTGCCGCAACAACCTTGCCGCGCAGCTTATACACCTTATAAGCAGGATTGGCAGAGGCGGTCGCAGCAGCCTGCTGGCCAGAGCGGCATCCGCCCAAAGCAGCAACAAGAAGCAGCGCTGAAAGTGTGAAAATTCGTCGAATCACACCTCAGTTTACTATCCGCGGCGACCTTGAGCTGCCGACAGTTGACGCCGCGGCGGAGGGACAGCGTATAACGCAGGAATGAGTCCCGCGGACAAACCTGACATCCCTGACATCGACCTGTGGCTGCGCAATGGCGGACTGGTGGTCACAGGCAATGATCGTGCCGCGCGCGTGCTCCGACAGGACTTCCATCGTCGCCGGCGCGCTGACGGATTCACGGCATGGCAGGAACCACAGATTCAGGATTGGGCAAGCTTCACGCAGGCCGCATGGGAAGCACGCTCCGTCGATGGGCGGATGGTGTTGAATCCAGCGCAGGAGCAGAGCATCTGGGCCGGAATCGTTGCGCAGGAGGCGCATCTTGCCGCTCTGCTGCCCGGTCCACGCTACAGGTTGGCGAACCTGGTCATGCAAGGGTACGGGTTGCTGTGCGGCTACTCGCCGCGCCACCTGCAAACCATGGCGCGCAACAGCTGGAGCCTTGACCCTGGCATCTTTAGTGCATGGCTCACCACGTTTGAGGCCGAATGCCGCGCTCTGGATGTGCTCAGCGCCAGCCGCGTTGCGCTGGAGGCGATTCCGCTGCTTGAAGCCGATCACGCGCAACGTCCGCCGATCCTCACCGTGGGATTCGACAGGATGCAACCTGTGCAACATGCGCTTCTCACTGCCTGGGGCTCCTGGCAACCCGGCAAGGCCGGCGCGCCGGCGCAGCACGTCCAGCACCTTCACGCCAGCAATCTGCAACAGGAACTGGATGCATGCGCCCATTGGTGCATGCAACTGCTCGGCGCCAATCCGGAGGCCCGCGTACTCGTGATTTCGCGGGAGGTGGCCGAGCATCGCGGCGCCATCGAGCGGGCCTTCCTGCGCCATGCTCCTGCCGCAGCCGATCCAGTGTTTGAGTTCTCGCTCGGCATCCCGCTGAGCCAGGCGACCGTGCCGCGCGCCTACCTGACAATGTTGCGTTGGCTTGATGGCGCACTGGAAGAGACCGCCGTCGACTGGCTGCTCGCGACGGGGTTTGCGGCACAGGATGCCGACGAATCGGCCGCATTGCAGGCCTGCATGCGCTGGCTGCGTCGCGCCGGCCTGCAGCGCCCCGCGTGGACTCTGGATGCTTTTGCCCGCCAGCGTATCGGGGGCGGAGCGCTCCCCGCCGCATGGATCGAGCGCACGCTGGCAGCGCGGGAGCATCTGCTCGCCGCAGCGCATCCACCGCGCCATCCGCTCGAATGGGCTGCGCTGGTCCCTGAACTTCTAAACCGGATGCGCCTGACAGGCGAGCGCAGATTTTCAAGCGCAGACTACCAGGCCGCTCGCCGATGGGAGCAGGCGCTGGACACTTGCGGATCACTTGGCTTCAACGGACGCCACATCTCGTGGCAGGATTTTCTTGCAGCATTGGCCCGCATCGTAGAGGAGACTCTTTTCGCGCCTGAATCGATCCATGCCCCCATCCAGATTACGGGACCTGTCGAGTCCGCAGGACTTCTCGCCGATGCAATCTGGTTTCTTGGCGCAGATGAAGATTCCTGGCCCGCCACCGGATCGGCACACCCATTGCTGCCCCTGCAGGTGCAACGCGACGCGGCCATGCCGCACGCCAGCCCGCTGCACGACTGGGAGTTGGCTCAGAGCATCACCGTGCGGCTGCTGGCTTCCGCGCCCATCGTTCACTTCAGCTATGCTCTCCAGAAAAACACGATGGAGACGAGACCGTCGCGCATCGTCCTCAGGCTTGCCGGCCCATCTACGCCTTTGCCGGGATCAACAGTAGAGCCAATTCAGCCGCGTACCATCCGCTACCACGACACATCCCGCATCCCTTTGCCGGCACATCGCGCGCATGGCGGAGCAGGTCTCTTGAGCGCACAATCGCAGTGCCCGTTCAAGGCCTTTGCGACCACGCGCCTGGATGCGCAGGATTGGGATCCCGCCGAACCGGGATTGAATGCAATGCAGCGCGGGCAGCTTCTGCATCATGTGATGCACGCAGTGTGGGGTGGACCGCCCCATGGACTTAGCAATCTTGACGATCTGCATAGACGATCGGATTTAGCGGCGTTCGTTGCGCATCATGTGCGCAGAACAGTCGCAGAAAAACTGCCCGAAGGAGTGCGCGACCGAATGTCGCGCCGTTACCTTGCGCTGGAAGAGCAGCGGCTGGTCCAGTTGGTGACGGAGTGGCTCGGGTATGAAGCTACACGCCTGTCGTTCCATGTTGAGCAGGTCGAGGCGCCCGCTGTCGTGCAGATCGCCGGGCTTACATTGAAACTGCGCCTGGACCGCATTGACTGCCTCAACGACGGAAGCCTGCTGGTCATTGACTACAAGACGGGCAGTGTCTCCATCAGAGACTGGGAACTACCGCGTCCACAAGACGTGCAGCTTCCGCTCTATGCCACGTTTGCCCTTCCTGAACCGCACAAGGCCGGTGGACTGGCCCTGGCCCAGGTGCAGACCGGAAAGTTCCGCTTTGCCGGGTGCGTCGCGGATCCATCGACCACTCTGTTTGGAGGGCTCAGGGGTAGCAGCCTTTTGATGAAGCACCGCCTGACAGATGACCAGCTCAGCGCGTGGCGGGAGACCATCGAGCAACTTGCGCGAGACTATCTTGCCGGCGATGCCGCCGTGGATCCGCGCAAATATCCTGAGACCTGCGTCGCGTGCGGACTCCAGACCTTGTGCCGCATCCAGGAGCAGCAGCCATCAGTCGTACTCGAAGAAGAAGAGCCGGAGGCTGACGATGACTAAGCTCCCAAGCCGGCTTATGCCATCAGGCACTCTGCCGCCGGACCCTCTGCCACCGGATCATGATCAGCGCACCCGCGCGCTCGATACGGGGCGATCCATTCTGGTGGAAGCGCCTGCCGGATCTGGAAAGACCGACTTGCTGACGCGCCGCTTTCTGCGCTTGCTGGCTGAAGTGGATGAACCGGGGCAGATCGTTGCCATTACATTCACCAGGGCGGCCGCTGCCGAGATGCGCCACCGCATTCTTGCAGAGCTTGAGAAGGCTGGAGCGAACGGCGCACCCGGCCCCGATGCAGATGCGGACACGATGAAATCCCTGGCGTGGAAGGCAATGGAACGAGCCCGGATGCGTAACTGGCAAATCAACGACCTTCCGGCGCAGTTGCGCATTTCCACCATCGACTCCTTCTGCCGCGATCTTGCATTGCAACAGCCATTCCTCTCCGGGTTGGGCGCCGATCTGAACCTTTACGGGCAGCCGACAGAACTGTACCGGCGCGCCGCGCGGCGCACCCTGGAGAAAGTCGAGGCTGGCGACGCAAGACTGCGCGCCGCCATTGAGGCGCTGCTGTCGTGGCGCGACAACTATTGGATGGAGATGGAGGATCTGCTCGTCACAATGCTCGCCAGGCGCGACAGCTGGATGCACGGCTTTGTGCTGGAGCGAAATCAAGAAATGGATCTATTGCGTGCCCGGCTCGAGCGGCCATTTACGCAAGCCATCCGTACTCATCTAAGCCGCATGCATGATTTGCTCGACCGCGTTCCCGGCGGCCATGATGAAATTCTTTCGCTTGCCCGCTTCGCCTGTGAGCAGATGAATCACACACTGCACAGGGACCTTGCGGAGCTGACGCAGATCCCGTCCGGCCCCTTTTCAGACAGCACGATGATGGACGACGCACGGCAAGCATGGAATAGCGTCGCGGCGCTTTTACTCACGCAAGAGGGGAATCTTCGCCGGCGGATCGACAAGACCCTCGGGTTCCCCCAGGACGCCAAGCGCGAAAAGGAGCGGTTGGCTTCGCTGATTCAGAGCCTTCGCGGAGTCGAGGGCTTTGAGGCTGCGCTCGCGGCGGTCACAGACCTGCCCTCCGCTGCCTACTCTGAAGATGAGTGGAGGATTGTGCAGGCATGCTTCATCGTGCTCAGTCAGGCCGCGGCGGAGCTGCGTGTGGTGTTCGCGGAAGCCGGAGCCATGGACTTTATTGAAATCGCTCAGATGGCTCAGAGCGTTCTGCAGGAGGAGGATGGCACTCCGAGCGAGGCCGCAATCGCCGTCGCGGATGGAATTCATCACCTGCTAGTGGACGAGTTCCAGGATACAAGCCGCAGACAACATCGCCTACTGGCCAGTCTTGTTGCCGCATGGCCGGGAACGGAGAATCGCAGCCTGTTCGTCGTAGGCGATCCGAAGCAGTCTATCTATTTCTTCCGTGACGCGGATGCCGAACTGTTTCCGCGTGTTGCGTCACTTGGGCTTGAGACACCCGCCGGCCCTGCCGTAGCGCTCGATCGCGTCTCGCTTAAAGCGAACTTCCGCACAGATCCATCGCTGGTTGGTGCCGTAAATCAGATATTCGAACCCATCTTTGCAGTGGATGACGGCAGTGGCGTCAGCTTTCTCGCTGCCCAGCCCGCGCGCAAACCTGGCTCCTCGACGGGCCCTCGTCTGAGGTTGCACCTGGAGTTCATGCCCAGAACGCAACAACGACGCGGCAATTTGGCGCAGTTTACGCAGCAGAACAACAAAGGCGAGGAGGCTAGAGAAGCTGCCCAGGCCGCTCAATTGCAAGAGATGGTCGCTCTCATCCGCAGTCACAGCGATCGCATCGAGAAGGCGCGCTCCAGCGGCGATAAATACAGAATTGCGGTGTTGGGCCGCACGCGCACGGCCCTGGCGCTGGTCGCGGACGCTCTCCACGAGGCCTCGATTCCCTTTCGTGCGGTGGAGCTTGAACAACTGAAAACCCGCCCTGAGATTCTGGATGCTCTTGCGCTGGGGCGTGCGTTGCTCAATCCGCAGGACCGAGTGGCATGGCTGGGTGTGTTGCGCGCGCCATGGTGCGGGCTGTCCCTGGACGATCTTCACGTCATCGCCGGCACAGACGATTCCAATCCACCGGAGCCTCCGATTCCTTCGCTGCTGCCCGAACGGCATCAAGCACTCAGCGATCATGGCCATGCTGCCGTGGGCCGTATTATGACGGTGCTCGATGCATTGCCCGGCCTGCGCGCTTCCCTGCCAACCGCAACGCTGGGTACCTGGCTCGAACAAGCATGGATAATGCTCGGCGGCGAGCTCTGCGTGGACTCTGCGGCACGAGCGAATCTAAATCTCCTGTGGAGTTGTCTGGACCAATTGCCCGATGGCGCGGAAGGTCTGTTGGGACCCGGCCTTGACTCGGCTCTGAAAGAGCTGACTGCTCTGCCCGATCCCGCCGCGAGCTGCGACTGTGGCGTGCAGTTGATGACGATTCACAAGTCCAAAGGTCTGGAGTTTGAAGTGGTGATCGTGCCGGACCTTCAGGCTCGATCCGCAAGTACCCATGGCAAGCTGCTCTCCTGGCTTGAGCGCGGGCTGGCAGAACCGGACGAATCTGGCGAGATGACCGAGTTTCTCGTGGCGCCTCTTCAAACCAGGGGCGCAGATCGAGGGCAGGCAAAGCAGTGGGTCGATCGTGAATTCCGGAAACGGGAGTTGCAGGAGATGCGGCGCATTCTCTATGTTGCCGCGACACGCGCACGCGAAGAATTGCACTTGTTTGCACGGCCGACGTACAAGGAAGAGCAGGGCGAGCTGGTGCTGGCGCCACCCGCCGACTCGCTGCTCGCCACCGCATGGCCCGCATTGTGGCAGCCGGTCCAGGAGAGCTTTGATGCATGGAAAACCGCACAGGCGAGGTCGCAGGATTCAGCCGGCGGTACCCTACAATCCATTGCCGCATCAGAGGGAAGCAACCTCCTAATGATGTCCTCGCCGGCTGGAGCCACAATCCTGCGCCGGCTGGAGCCAGACGTTATCGCGGCAAGCCTGGTGCTTCCTACCACGCATAGGCCGATTGACGAAGCCTCACAAAGCGAGACAAAACTCTACAAACGCCATGAAGGCGGCCGGCTCTCGCGCGCGCTGGGCACCGCTGTCCATGCGCTTTTGGAAGAGCTGGCCCGGCTGCGCACCGGCGGCGACTGGGATTCAGCACGCGCGGCACTGGCTGCGATGGAAGGCCGCATCATCGCTCAGGTGCGCGCCGCGGGAGCTGCTCCGTCTCATGCAGCATCCATCGCCAAAGAGGCGGTGGGAATTGCGCTTGAGGCCTCCAGCGAACCAGTGGGACAGTGGATTCTCTCTCCGCACACACAGGCTGCCAGCGAAGCTGCATGGACCGGCGTCGTGAAGGGCGCACTGCGCACCGTACGCGTGGACAGGGTCTATCGCGCTGGGCCCGAGCCATTGTCGGAAGGCGACTCCACCACCTGGCTTATCGATTACAAAACAACTCAGGTTGCAAGCGCAGATCCCGCTGAGTCTGTTGCCGCATTGCGTGCCATGTTCGCGCCGCAGTTGAGCGCCTATGCCGCGGTGCTTGCCAATCTTGACCAGAAGGCAACCATCCACGCGGGGCTCTATTACCCGAGGATGCGCTTGTTCGATTGGTGGATGGTCGAAGACTGATCGGCCCTCAGCCGGTGCTTTTGTTTTCTTTCTGCGCTGCGAGGCTCTTGTGGTGCCTCACATCCGCGCCCTGCACCCAGAAGATCACGTCCTCTGCGATGTTGGTTGCGTGGTCGGCAACACGCTCAAGAGCGCGGCAGATCATCAAGGCATTCAGCGCCTGCGGAGCAATGCGGCTCTGCTCCTCCATCACCTTGGTGAGCGCCTTGTAGGCCGCGCGATTCATCGCATCCACCGCGTCGTCCATGGTCAGCACGGCGCGGGCAACTTCGGTATCGCCCTCGATGAACGACTGCAGACTCTTGCGAACCATTTCGGCGGCCAGTGTTGCCATCCGCGGAATATCTACGGGCAGTTCGGTCACCGGCATCTGTTCCATATTGCGCACGCGGTCACTGATGCTTTTGGCGGCGTCGCCCACTCGCTCAAGATCGGCGTTGATCTTGATCACGCTCAGTATGAAGCGCAGGTCTATGGCCATGGGTTGCTCCATCGCCAGCATGTCCAGCGCCGACTGATCAATGTCGCGCTCCATGCGATTGATGGCATTTTCGCTGCGGCTGACCAGATCGCAGATGGACAGGTCGCGCACGCGATAGGCCTCAATGGCGCGCTGAATAGCCTGCTCCGCCAATCCCGCCATCACCAGCAGGTTTTCCTTTAACTCATCCAGACTTTGTTGAAACCGAATGCGCGTCATCCGAACCTGCCTGTGATGTAGTCCTCAGTGCGTTTATCGCTGGGGTTGGTAAAGATCTTATGCGTCGAGTCGAACTCCACCATACGGCCATTCAGAAAGAATCCCGTCTTCTCTGCCACGCGAGCCGCCTGCTGCATGTTGTGCGTCACAATCACGATAGTGTACTGCGATTTAAGCTGAAAGATGAGGTCTTCAATCTTTGATGTCGAAACCGGATCGAGCGCCGAAGCCGGTTCGTCCATGAGGAGCACTTCAGGATCCACCGCCAGTGCGCGCGCGATACAGAGCCTTTGTTGCTGGCCGCCGGACAAACTGGCGCCGGATTTCTTCTTCAGGTCGTCCTTCACTTCGTCCCACAGCGCGGAGTCCTTCAGAGACCGCTCGACGATCTCATCGAGCGCGTGGCGATTCCGGAATCCATTCAATTTCAGGCCGGACGCCACGTTGTCATAGATGGACATTGTGGGAAAGGGATTGGGACGCTGAAAGACCATGCCGACACGCCGCCGGATCTCGACTGGCTTCGCGTCCTCATAGATATCGAGGTCGCCGATGCGCACAGTCCCCGTGACGCGCGCAATCGGATTGGTCTCATGCATCCGGTTCAAACAGCGCACAAAGGTGCTCTTGCCGCAGCCCGAAGGTCCTATCAGCGCCGTGGCATGATTGGCCGGGATGTTCAGATTGATGTCCTGCAGCGTGTGATTCGCGCCGTACCACGCATTCAGGTTGATTACCTCGATGCCAACGCCCACTTAGCTTGCCCCCTTCAAGACGCCGCGGCTGGTCACGTAACGCACCAGGGATACGGCGAGCACAATCAGCACAATCAGCACCAGCGCTCCTGCCCAGGCCAGCTTGTGCCATTCATCATACGGTGAGATGGCGTAGACATAAATCTGCAGCGGCAGCGCCGCGATGGGCTCATTCAAGCTGGTGCTCCAGAAGGAATTGCCCAGCGCCGTGAAGATCAGAGGCGCGGTCTCGCCGGCCACGCGCGCAAAAGCAAGCATGCAACCAGTGATGATGCCCGGCGACGCTGTCCTGACCGTAATGGAAAGCACTGAGCGCCAGTTGGGCACACCCAGGCCGAGCGCGGCCTCACGCACGGCATGGGGCACCATAAGCAGCATCTCTTCTGTCGTACGGCACACCGTGGGGATCATCATGATGCCCAGCGCCACGCCGCCGGAAAACGCTGAAAAGTGGCCGAGGAGGGGCATATAGCGGACGTGTGGGCTCACAATCAATGCGTACGCGGCCACGCCCATAACGATGGAAGGCACTCCATTAAGCACATCGGCGGTGAAGCGAATGCTGTTGGCAAGCTTAGTGCCGCGGCCGAACTCCGCCAGAAAGATGCCCCCGCCGATGCCAATCGGCACACCGATAACGCTAGCCAGCGCCAGCAGAATGCCGGATCCCACAATGGCGTTGGCCATGCCGCCGCCCTTTTCACCCACCGGCTTGGGAATCCGGGTGAAAAAATCCAGACTCAGCGAACTGTAGCCGCGGTAAATGAGATAAACGAAGATGGCGACCAGCGGAGCAATCACAAGAAAGGTGGCTAGCACGGCCAGCAGCGTCACCGCATTGTCGGTGATGGCTCTGAACCTGGCCCGCGTTGTGTTTGTCTCCAATTTCACTTTTGTTTCCTCATACCCACGCTGTTCTCATCTGCCAAGCTAGCGGCTGCGTGCCGGCGCTCCACGCGTAACTGCCCACACCAGAAGACGAGCCACGGCATTAACGAGGATGGTTACCACAAACAGCGCCAGCCCAATCTCCGTGAGAGCGCTGCGATGCAGATTGCTGGTGGCCTCGGCATACTCATTGGCAATCACCGATGCCATGGACGCTCCGTTGGCCAGCAGCGAGCGGTGAATCTCCGGCGTGTTACCAATCACCATGGTGACGGCCATTGTCTCGCCCAGCGCGCGGCCCAGGCCCAGAATGACTGAGCCCACAATGCCGATGCGCGCGTTGCGCAGAACGCCCATGCGGATCATCTCCCACCGAGTGGCGCCCAGCGCCAGAACCGCCTCACGCTGCGAGTGCGGCACAGCGATCATCACTTCTCGCGTGAGCGACGAGATGATTGGCAGAATCATGATGGCCAGGATTACGGCAGCCGCCACAAACCCCAGGCCGGTGGGATTATCGTCACTGAAAAGCCCCGTCCAGCCCAGACTCCCTGTCAGCAGCGGGTTTACATACTCCCGCAGCAGCGGCACCAGCACAAAGACAGCCCAAAGACCGTAAATTATGCTCGGGATGGCTGCCAGCAGTTCCGTAAGGAAAGCCAGCGGGCCGCGCAAAACCCCTGGGCACATCTCCGTCAGGAAAACGGCCACACCAATCGCAAGAGGAACCGCGATCAACAGCGACAGGAACGACGAAACCAGCGTGCCATAGACAAAGGGCAGCGCACTGAAGTGCCCGTTGACCGGATCCCAGTACACGGGCAGGTGGGTATAGGGATCGAAATAGGTCTTGAAGAAGAAATCGAAACCAAACTGACCCCATGAAAGGCTGGACCCGATCGCCAGTTCGCCTGCAATCAGCAATACAATGCCAAAAATGCTCAGCGCACACAGAAGCATCAGCACGTGGAACCAGCGGTCCGCCAGGGCCGAGTTCCCGCGTTGCAGGAGGAATTTGCGGATTTCCGATGCCTTGAGAGACGCGGAGGCGGTCTGCAGGGCGGCTGCAGACTGCAGTTCATGTCTTTGCTGAGGCGGAGAAATACGCGTCTCGGGCACTTGGATCATCACCACTAACAGGCTAACCGTGGAATATGAACGGGAGGTTACAGCGCTGCAAAATCAATCTCATAGACTGCGAAAATCAGGTCAATTGCTCCCCGTGACGCTTGCCGCGCTAGCTGGCTGGCCCGGCCCAATTCCTTCAGGCGGCTCCCTTCTGCACAGACGGAGCCTGCTTCTCGCGCATTCATAAATTTTTTCCCCATTGGTTTGCAGGAATCCGGTAAGCTGGAAAACTGACTTCGGACGGACCAAAAATCATGCGCAAACTCCTCGTCTCCATCGCCCTTGTCGTTTCTTCTCTTTCGCTTCCGGCACAAAGCACCCAGGCGCCGGACTCGCCGCAACGAGAATGGAAGGCAGCGTGGGTCACCCATCCTACGGCCCCTTTGCGCGAGCCGCTGGTTCTGCACTTCCGGCGCTCGCTTGACCTCGCCGCAGTTCCTCCAAGCTACATTGTTCGCGTGAGCGCCGACAATCGCTTCGTTCTTTTCGTCAACGGGCGCCGCGCGGGCGATGGACCGGCGCGCGGTGACCTGACCCATTGGCGCTATGAGCGCTTTGATCTTGCCCCGTTGCTCAAGGCCGGGCAGAACCTGATTACCGCAACCGTGTGGAACTGGGCCATCTACGCGCCCATCGCCCAGATGAGCGACCGGACCGCCTTTCTGCTGGAGAGTGAAGCCAGTGGGAACAGTTCCATCAGCACGCCGGAGGGCTGGCTCGTTGAACAGGACCCTGGACAGCGCCCCCTCGGCCGTGACTCGGTCACGCTTAAGACCTACATGGCCGCGGGCCCGGGTGAAGTGATCGACGCAGCTCATTATGATTGGGCCTCCAACCTGCCCAATGCAAACGGGCCCGCCTGGGTTCCCGTTGCCTCGCCCATGCGCGACAGTATCTACGGCGATGCAAACCAGGCACACTCCGCGGAAGTGACCGGTGACAACCCCTGGGGCCTTGTGCCCGACATGTTGCCGCACATGGAGTACAGCCCCACGGATACAGGCCGGGTTGTAAGGGCGAGCTCCACCAGCATGCAAATCTTCCCCGCCTCCGCCGTCACAGTTCCTGCCGGAAGCCATGTACACATTCTTCTGGATCGGGCAGCGCTCACTACCGGCTATCCGCAGCTCACCGTCTCCGGCGGCAAGGGCGCGCAGATATGGCTTACGTATTCTGAGGCACTCTACGACAAGGAAAAGCACAAGGGCGACCGCAACGAGGTGGGGGATCGCGACGCGCTCGGCCTGCGCGACGAATTCCTGCCCGACGGTGGCGCACATCGGACCTTTGAGCCGCTCTGGTGGCGCGCCTGGCGCTATCTCGACCTCGATATCCAGACCGGCGATTCTCCACTCACCCTCGAATCGCTCACCGCGCAGTTCTCTGCGTACCCCTTCGTTGAACGCGCCAGCTTCAAATCCGGCGACCCCGACCTGGACCAGATCTGGCAGATCAGCTGGCGCACGGCTCGCCTGGATGCCCATGAGACCTACATGGACACGCCCTACTACGAGCAACTGCAGTATGTCGGCGACACGCGCATCCAGGCGCTCATCTCCTACGTCGTGGCCGGCGACGATCGCCTCGCCACCCAGGCGCTCCGCGCTTTTGACGACTCTCGCATCCCGGAAGGACTGACGCGCAGCCGCTATCCCAGTTCCCTGCCCCAAACTATCCCGCCGTTCTCCCTTCTTTGGATTGGTATGTTGCACGATGCCTGGATGTACCGTCCTGACCCGGCTCCGGTGCGTGCCTCGCTACCCGGTACCCGCGCGGTACTGGGCTGGTTTGCAACCCATGAGCGACCGGACGGCCTGCTTGAAAAGCTGCCCTGGTGGAGCTTTATTGACTGGGTCTCTTCCGGCGAAATCCCCACCTATGACGCGCAGGGCGAGTCCTGCATGACGACGCTCGAATACCTGGGCGCTCTGAACGACGCGGCCGAACTGGAGCAGAGCCTGGGCGATCCCGTCGTTGCCGAGCGAGACAGATCCCTCTCGGCGCATGTGCGCAGCGGAATCTATAAAAGGTGCTGGAGCTCTGCGCGGGGTCTGCTTGCCGACAATCCCGACCGGAAAATCTTCAGCCAGCAGGCCAACATTCTCGGCGTTCTCTACGACGTCATTCCCAAAGATCTTCAGCCGGCAGTCCTGCGTCAGATGCTCGCGATCGAGCCCGGCACCACTCCTGCCGGTGTGATGAGCGCCTCGTACTATTTCCGCTTCTATCTGGCGCGGGCCCTTGACCATGCCGGCATGGCGGACGAGTATCTTGCCTCCATCGAACCATGGCGCAAACTGCTGCCGCTGCACTTCAGCACATGGCCTGAGGTTCCCGGCGACACGCGCTCGGATTCCCACGCATGGTCGGCACATCCCATCTACGACATGCTCACACTCGTCGCGGGCATCCAACCGGCCAGCCCCGGCTTTGCCACCGTGCGCGTTGCTCCGCACCTGGGCTCGCTGCCGGCGCTCAAGGCCAGCTTTCCGCACCCTGAAGGCATGATCGAGGTGGACTACAAGAAACGCGCAAGCGACCTGGACGCGACGGTAACTCTGCCCGGCAGCCTGACCGGCACTTTCGTCTTTCAAGGGCAAAGCTGGCCGCTCAAGCCAGGAGTCAACCGCATCCGGGCCCGGTAAAGGCGCTCTGTTCCGGGGCTGGCCAACAAACCCCGTTCCGTTTCCCTGGCCGCCTTGGCAAATCGATGTACACCGTGGGAAAACCCTGTTTCCCGATCCCGGATAAACGTGTTACAACTCCAATCATGGCAAAGGGAAAGGGTTCGACGCCACCGGGACATGTCAACCTGAGAATGCTGGCCGAGCATCTTGAGCTTTCGCAGACCACGGTATCACTGGTTCTGAACAACTCGCCATCGGCCAAATCCATTCCGCAGGAGACGCGCAATCGCGTCACTGAGGCGGCGGCGCGGCTGAACTACCGGCCCAACTACTTTGCCCGCTCTCTTCGGCAGAGCCGCTCGATGAGCGTGGGCGTGCTGGCCCCGGATTTGAGCGAGGGCTACTTTACCCGCGTGATGAGCGGCGTGGTGCAGGAGCTTAGCCGCGCGCACTACTTCTACTTCACCGCCTGCCATGACTGGAAGCGTGAGTTGATCGAGCAGTATCCACGCATGTTGGTGGAGCGCGCCGTGGACGGTTTTCTGCTGCTGAATACTCCCGCAGACCAAATTGCCGTGCCGGTGCCCGTGGTGGCCATCTCAGCCCACAGCGCGGCGGAGAATGTCACCAACATCGTGCTCGATCACCACAGCGCGGTGGAGCAGGCACTCAAGCACCTCTATCAGCTCGGCCACCGCCGTATCGCCTTTATGCGCGGACCGAAGGCGATTCCCGACTCGGACTACCGCTGGGAAAGCATTCAGCAGGTGGCGCGCGAGATGGGGCTGCGCATCGACACAGCGCACGTGACCCGCATTGATACGGCAAGCTGGTCTATGAAGGCCGGCTATCACCCCATGGCCCCTGAAATTGGCTACAAGTCGATGCAGGTGCTCCTCGAAAAGGCCCGCGACTTTACAGCCATCTTCTGCTTCAACGACATTGCCGCGATCGGCGCCATCCGCGCGCTCAAGGATGCCGGACTCTCGGTCCCCGGCGATGTCTCCGTTGTAGGTTTTGACGATATTCTTTCCGCGGCCTACTACACTCCTTCTCTCACCACCGTGCGACAGCCCTTGTTTGAAATGGGTCAGCGGGGTGCGCAGGTGCTGCTGGAGCGAATCAGCGGGCAAGCCGACGGGCACCCCGCGGAAGTCATGATGACGCCCGAGCTCGTCGTCCGCGAGTCGACCGGCCCCGCGTCGGCCGCCCGGAGCTGATGCACCGCCTCAGCCGCAGTACGACTGAAACCAGCGGCTGATGTAAACCTGAGCGTGCGCTTCGCCGCAGTAGTGGCGCGCCTGAGGAGCAACTGCGGCCTCCTTCGTCCACTTGTACACCGTCAACTGCGTATTGCTGCAATGGATCACGATCCACCGCACGGGATCATCGCTCTCTTCACCGCAAATCTCACACCGATAGATCGTATCTATCACCGATTGACCTCCGCATGCGCGTCCGCACCTTGTCTGACCCGGCTTCCTATTCCAGCATTTGCAGATCCAGGGGCTGCTCCAGCAGGCAATCCATCTTCCCAATGCTGGCCAGCGCCCGCTTCAGCGCCGACGATTTGCACGGCTCCACGGTCACCACAAACGGCAATGCGCTTGCGGGATAGCCGGGCTTCTGCACAATGGCGCGAATGTTGATGCGCTCCCTGGCCAACGCACCCGTAATCTCCGCCACAATACCTGGCCGATCCGCCACCAGAAAGCGGATGTAATGCGGCACCTCGAACTCCGCGCCAACGCGCGCCGGAACTGAAGGTATGGCAACGCGGCGCGAGCCGTGCGCCAGTGCCAGCAAGTCGCTGACCACGGCCACCGCGGTGGGATGCCCGCCGGCGCCGTGGCCGGAGAACACCACGTCACCGCCGTAGTGCCCGGTGAGAATCACCATGTTCTCTGTGCCGCGCGACCACGCCAGCGGAGAACGCAGATCCACAAGCATGGGTCCTACCGTCGCAGCCACCACTCCGCCTGTTTCCTCGGCACGCGCCACCTGGCGAATTGTGCAGCCCAGATCGCGGGCGTAACTAAAGTCCACGGCCGCCACCGCCGTGATAGGTTTGGGCACAATCTCCTCGGGGTCCACCACCACGCGCATCGCCAGCCGCATGAGAATGGCCAGCTTGGCGCGCGCATCAAAGCCGCCGACGTCCTCGGTCGGGTCCGCCTCCGCATAGCCCTTGGCCTGCGCAGTCGCCAATACCGCGGCATACTCCGCGCCCTCTTCCATCCTGCTCAGAATGAAGTTGCACGTCCCGTTCAGAATGCCTTCCATGCGCAGGATGCGGTCGCCGGCCAGGCCCTGCTCCAGGCCCGGAATCACCGGAATGCCGCCTGCCACAGCCGCGCCGTACTTCAGGTGGCCGCCTTGGGCTGCCGCCAGCCGCTCCAGCTCCACACCGTGATAGGCAATGAGCTTTTTGTTGGCAGTGACGACGCTCTTTCCGGCTTCCAGCGCGCGGCGGACCCAGTCCCCTGCCGGGTCAAGGCCGCCGGCCAGTTCCACCACCACATCGGCATCAGATGCCAGCACGGCATCGGCGTCTTCGGTCCAGTTGACAGAGGCGGGAACCCAGTCCACCCGCTTGCGCGCCACATCGCGGTTGAAGATGTGCGCGAGCTCGAGCCCGTCCGGCTTTGACTCGACAAGAATCTTCGCAACAGAACTGCCCACAGTACCAAATCCAAACAATGCAATCCGCAACGGCCGCTCCGGGCGAGCCTCCTGCGCAGTGATTTTCGTGGCCGCTGGGGAAACTTTCTCATCAGGCACCGGGAGTTCCTCGTGTTTCAAGCTGGATACGTGCAATAACCCGATGATACCTGAAAGGCCGCGCGAAGACGGGCTGCGCGCATGTGCGCAGCGCACTCATGTAGCATCAAAACAGGATGCGACGCAGCCTTGCCAGCCTGCTGATTCTCTTCTTTGGCCTGGGTCCGCTCACGGCGACCCTGCAGGCCAGCGATGAGTCGCGCCTGCCCGCCTGCTGTCGCCGCCACGGTGTGCATCGCTGCGCCATGTCGGACGCCATGCGGTCGCAGATGGCCGGGCCCGCCTCGGACTCTACGCCGGCTTTCACCGCCCCGTCGCACTGCCCAAAGTATCCCGGCGGCGCCGTTGCAAGCCCAGGAGTGGGCCACGCACTTGTAGGCGCCGCACCAGCGTCGCCGAGTCTCGCGGTGCAGATACTCTCCGCTCTTCGGCATCGCGCAGCGGCGCCCAGTCGCACCTTTGATTGCTGCGCAGGCCGCGGCCCTCCCAATCGCATCTCCCTCTGAAAACCTGTAAAGACCGCGCCGTTCCTATGTCGGCGACGCGACCCCTCCATTGCATTGCACAGATCGCTGCTGCCTGAGCCGGCGCGGCCTGCTGTGCACGCTTCACCTTTGCCGTGTCTTAAAAAGGTACCGATGCGTCTCTTCCGATTGGTGTTCGCCTGCACGCTGTTCGTCTCGGCTGCCGCATGGGCCACCGTCTTCGCCACGGTGCATGGCGTCGTGCACGATCCCCAGCACCGCCCTATCACGGGCGCGCAGGTTTTGCTGCAGGCTGCCGATTCAGACTTCGCTCTCCACGCCGTCACCGACGCGCGCGGCGAGTTTGACATGCCGCAGACGCCCATCGGCACCTATCGCCTGTACATCACGGCGCCCGGCTTCGCAGACTCTTCCCAGCCAATCACCATCGCTTCCGGCACCAACCCAGTGCTGCACATCCCGCTGGAGCTGGCCACAACCGCTGAGTCCGTCATGGTGCAGGCCGCCGCAAACTCGATCGCCACCGATTCGGTCACGCCGACCACGCTCATCAGCCGCCAGCAGATCGACCAAACACCCGGCGCCAACCGCACCACCGGCATGGAGATGATTACCGACTATGTGCCCGGCGCCTACATGACCCACAACATGCTTCATATGCGCGGCGGCCACCAGACCAGTTGGCTCATCGACGGTGTCTCCATCCCGAACACCAAAATCGACTCCAACGTCGGCCCGCAAATCGACCCCAAAGACATTGACCAGCTGGAAACGCAGCGGGGCAGTTATGCCGCCGACATCGGCGACCGCACCTACGGCGCATTCAATGTGCTGCCGCGCAACGGCTTTGAGCGCAACCGCGACGCTGAGCTGCTGCTGACCGGCGGCAACCTGTACTTTGGTGAGGCACAGCTCTCGCTCGGCGATCACTCGGCGCGCACAGCATGGTACGCCAGCCTCACCGGCTCGCGCTCCAACTACGGACTGGAAACACCCATCGCCGCCATCGACCACGACGCCACCAACTCCGAAAGTGGATTTCTTTCGCTCATCCGCAACCAGTCGCCCAGGGATCAGCTCAGGCTCGACGCACAATTTCGTCAGGACTACTTTCAGGTTCCCTACGACCCCGATCCCAATGACTGGGAGCAGACATCCAACTACTACAACTCGTACGGCCTGCGCGATGGGCAAACGGAGCGTGACTCCTTCGTGATTGCCAACTGGGTGCGCACGCTCTCGCCCGTGGCCCAGCTCCAGGTCGCGCCTTTCTACCACTTCAATCAGGCCGCATACGACGCATCGCCGGCCGACATGCCCGCTGCAACAACCTGGCACCAGTCGTCGAACTACGCAGGCGCACAGGCCGATCTCCACGCCGACGCCGGCCCCAATAGCTTTTCCGGCGGCCTCTATTCCTTTTTCCAGGCAGAGAATGACCTCTACGGCCTGCGCGTGAACAGCCGGAGCAGTTCTGCGGCAAGTGTGCCCAACACGTCCGCGAGCGCCAACGCGGGGTTGGTCGAGTTCCACTTCTCAGATCACCTGCGGGTCAACCAGTTCATCACCCTGCTCGGCGGCATGCGCATCTCCAACTACCACGGCGGATACACGGAGAATGCAGCCTATCCGCGTATCGGCGCAACTGTTGAAATCCCGCGTCTCCACTGGGTTCTGCGCGGCTTCTACGGCCACTTCTTTCAGCCCGCGCCGGTCGAAACCGTCTCCAGCGCATTCCTCAATTACGTCACAATCCAGCCCGGTCAGAACACCTTCGTGCCCCTGCCCTCCGAGCGCGACGAGGAGCATCAGTTTGGTATTCAAATTCCGTGGAGGGGATGGATGGTTGACATCGACACCTTCAAGAACCGCGTCAACAATTACCTTGACCACGCCAACGTCGGCGAGTCGAACGTCTACTTCCCCATTGCCGTGGATGGGGCGCTGATTCGCGCCTGGGAGATGACGCTCAGCTCGCCGCAGTTGGGGCGCCTCGGCCAGTTCCATCTCGCCTACTCGAACCAGATTGCCGAGCAGCGCGGCAACGTGATCGGAGGTTTCGCCTGCAGCACTCCCAATGACCCGGCCTGCAATCTCGGCCCCAATTACATTCCGCTGGATCATGACCAGCGCAATACGCTCAACACGGGGTTCACGGCCAACCTGCCGCTGCGAGCCTGGTTCGCGACCAACGTCTACTACGGCTCCGGCTTCGCAAATGGCCTGGCGGGCGCACATGTAGGGCCTTACAACGGACCCTATCTCCCCGTTCACACCACTTTTGACGTATCGGCAGGGCGCAGCCTCGGCGAAAAGTGGAGGTTCTCAGCAAGCGCGATCAATGTGACAAATCATCGCGTGCTGATGGACAACTCCATCACGCTGGGCGGCTTTCACTACAACGATCCGCGTATGTTCCTTGCAGAGGCGCGTTACCGACTTCACTTCTGAAATATGCACTCGCGCTGGAGAGGCCAAACCCGGTTCAGGACGCGACCTCAAACAATCCCGGCATCACCGCGCCCGCCTTACCTTCCACCACCTGCGTAAATGCCGAGGCATTCAGCGGCGGTTCGGGGCCAATGTACACCGCGCGCGCGCCGTGCTGGCGCGCCCAGTGTACAAAGCTTGCAGCGGGATACACCGACCCCGATGTGCCCACGACGAGCATGAGCGTGGCCCGCGCAATCTCATCCTGAATGCGCTCCATTTCCAACGGGATCTCGCCGAAGAAAACGATATGCGGACGCAGCCTTCCGCCGCAGGCACAGCGGCCCACTTCGTCCAGGCTCTTGTAGAGGGCGCGATCCTCGACCGGCAGGCGCCCGCACTCCCGCTCGCAGCGCGACCTGGCCAACTCGCCATGCATGTGGACCAGGCGCACGGAACCGGCGCGTTCGTGCAGGTCGTCGACATTTTGCGTGCAGAGAAAGAAGCGGTCCCCAAGCTGAGCTTCGAGATCTGCCAGCGCAAGGTGCGCCGGATTGGGCTGGGCCTTTGCGCCGGCTGCGCGCCGCGTCGAATAGAACGCCCACACCTCAGCCGGGTTACGCCTCCACGCGTCCGGCGTGCAGACATCCTCCACGCGATGGCCGGCCCATAGGCCATCCTCCGCGCGAAAGGTGGGCAGCCCGCTCTCCGCGCTGATGCCTGCGCCGGTCAAGACAAACACTTGATCGCTGGGCGCAATCAGAATCTCTGCCACGGCGCCGCTCCTTGATCTCCGCTGCGCTCTTTCACGGCTCCAGCAGAATCTTCCCTGTCGTCTTGCGGGCTTCCATATCGATCTGCGCCTGCGCCGCCTGAGCCAGCGGATACATGAATTCGGTGCGCAGCTTCAGCTCGCCGGTCGCAGCCCAGTCCAGCACTTTGCCCGCGCGCCATTCGAGCTCTGTCCGCGAGGCGATATAGTGCCAGAGCGTAGGCCGTGTGATAAACAACGAGCCCTTGCTGCTGAGGTGGATCAGATCAAACGCCGGCACCGGCCCGCTGGAAGCGCCAAACAGCGCCAGCAGTCCGCGCGGACGCAGACAGTTCAGGCTCTGGTCGAAGGTTGTCTTGCCCACAGAGTCGTACACCACATCCACACCTTTGCCGCCGGTCAGCCGCTTCACTTCCGTCTCAAAGTCCTGCTCGGCATAAAGAATCACATCGGAGGCGCCTGCCTCGCGCGAGAGCTCGGCCTTGTCCTTTGTGGAAACCGTGGTGATGACGCGCGCGCCGAGCCGTGCCGCCATCTGCGTAAGCAGCAGGCCGACGCCGCCCGCCCCGGCATGAACCAGTGCCGTCTCGCCCGCCTTCAGCGGATACGTCGAATAGGCGAGGTAGTGCGCTGTCATGCCTTGCAGCATGGCCGCCGCTGCCTGCTCTGGAGTCAGTCGCGATGGAACCTTGACCAGCTGCGCCGCCGGAACCAGCGCGTACTCCGCATAACTTCCCTGCACGCTCACTGAAGCTACGAGATCTCCTTCTTCAAAGCCGGTCACTCCGTGGCCCAGCTTCTCCACGGTGCCCGCGGCCTCGCTGCCGGGAATCAGCGGCATCGTCGCCTTGTAGATTCCCTTGCGAAAATAAATCTCTATAAAGTTGACGCCGACGGCTTCTACGCGGATCAACACCTGCCCTGGTCCCGGCTCGGGAATGGGCAACTCGGCCAATTGGAGAACTTCCGGCCCGCCTGTTGCGTGAATTTGAATGGCTTTCATACCACGGCAAGAATGCACCCAAAGGCCGGGCGACCGCAAGGGAATGTGACAGCCGGGTTGCAGGGCAGTCTGAAGCGGAGCCGGCTGACGCTGGTTTGCACGTCCCTTGCGCCCAAACTCAGGGCCTGAAATGATGATGGGAAGAGAATGCCGGAACGGGTACAGATCGGTGTTCCGCCCCCGCAGCCCTCAGTCCCGCTTGCTGCCAGGCCTCGCGCCGTCGTCCTGTGGTTACAGGTGATCACACTGGGATGGATGCTGGTGGAGTTTGGCATCTCCGCGTATGCGGCCGTGTCGGCGCACAGCCCGGCGATGCTAGCCTTCGGTTCCGACAGCCTGATAGAGCTGCTATCCGCCGCCGTTGTGCTCCTGCAATGGATTCCCAGCATACCCATCTCTGAAAAGAGGGCACACCGTAGCGCCGGAGTTCTGCTTTGCGTGTTGGCCTGTGTGGTCGCGGGGATTGCCGCGGGCGCCATCGCTCTTCAAGTGCGACCTGAAACCAGCAGCGCTGGCATTGGCATTACGATCGCTGCGCTGATCTCAATGCCTGTCCTGGCCCATCTCAAGCGGCGGGAGGCTCGCCGCAGCAACAATGCAGCCCTGGCCGCCGATGCGGTGCAATCCGCCACCTGCGCTTACATTGCGCTCATCACGCTGGCCGGCCTCGCGGTCCGTGCAGCGTTCCATGTCGCATGGTTCGATCCGGTTGCCGCATTGGCAGCCACGCCCATTCTCGTTCAAGAAGGCAAACGGGCCTGGCAGGGCCAAGCTTGCGGATGCTGCTAACGGCCTGATTTTCAAACTGCTCCACAGCCCTGCCCTGAGCCCGGGAGTGGTTTGCCGCGCGAGGCCCTTGCGGAAACACAAACCCCGCCGGGACTCGTTCCAGACGGGGCTTGGAGCTTGCCGGGATGCGGGCTAGAAGCTGTCCTTGCCGCGCGTCAGGATGCTCGGCTCTTCCGGCGCGCGCAGACGCACCAGCCTGTCAATGGCATAGGGCGTGCGCTGCTGGCTGGTGAAGTAGTGCCGCACCTGCAACTCGCCGAGCAGGCCAATGGCCAGCATCTGGATGCCGGCAAGAATCAACACGCCTGCAATAACGAACAGCGGACCGTGCTGGTCCATCACGCTCTGGTGCGGGTTCGCGATCTTCATCGCAAGCAGGATCGCCGAGACCATGCTGCCGGAAAGAATGCCCAGCGCGCCAAAAGTGCCGAAGAAGTGAAGCGGCCTGCTCATGTACTTCAGCAGAAAGCGAATCGTGAGCAAGTCGAAGAAGACGCGGAACGTGCGCCCAATGCCGTAGTGGCTCTTGCCACGCTCGCGCATCACGTTCTTGATGGGAATCTCGCAGATGGATGCGCCATACCAACTGGCCAGCGCGGGAATGAAGCGATGCATCTCGCCGTAGAGCGGGATGTTTGTAATGACTTCGCGGCGATAGCCTTTGAATGTCGTCCCAAAGTCGTGAATGTCCACGCCGGAGAGCTTGGCCATCAGCCAGTTGGCGCAGCGCGACGGGATGCGGCGCATCACGAAATTGTCGATGCGCTCTTTGCGCCAGCCCGAGACGACGTCGTAGCCCTCTTCGAGCTTCTCAATGAAATTCGGAATTTCATTCGGGTCGTGCTGCAGGTCCCCGTCCATAGCGAAGATGAAGTCGCCCGAGGCGTGGTCAAAGCCCGCTGCCAATGCTGAGGTCTGCCCGAAATTCCGGCGCAACTTGATGACCAGAACGCGGCTGTCCACCGCGGCAATCTCTTCCAGCAGCTTGTAGGTGCGATCCCTGGAGCCGTCGTCTACCAGCACCAGCTCAAAACTGTCGCCCACCTGCTCCATCACCTGCTTCAGGCGCGCATACATCACGGTCACGTTTTCCTCTTCATTGTGAAAAGGAACAACGATGGAATACTTTGGCATACAGATATTATAGACGCGGCCTAAATTAAAACGGCGCAAAACATGCACAAAACAAGCGGCTTTGTCTCCTCGCGATCAACTGCAACGGCGTCAGTGCCCTGTTCGCTAGCGGTCCAGCTCGTCAAGCATACCCTGCATCTCGCTGAGGGCATGGCGGTTGCCGGTGCGGGCCGCACAGGCAATACCATCCTTGAGGCGCGCGATGGCTTCGGGAGTGCGCTGGGCGTTGGCCAGCGTCTGCGCGGCCATAAAGTAGCCCGCAGTGTAGTCGGGGTCGTTGGTCAGCAGGGTGTTAAACTCCGCCAGAGCGGCGTCCGTTTCGCCGCTTCCCGCAAGTTCCATGGCCACGCCGTAACGCGCAAAGCTGTTGTTTGGGTCCAAGGCGAGAATCTCCTTCAGTCCAGCAAGCTTATCCATTCCGTATCCTGAGAACGCCTTGCGGCGGCATTTGCGTAATTGGCGTGGATTGCCGAAACTGGAACTGGCACTCCGTTGAGCCGTCAGACGCTCCTTCATTGTAGCTGGCGGCAAGATTGTCCTGAAGAGCCGCCGAAGAATGGAGCAAGCACGCAATGAGTTCCACTGAGACCAAACCCGCAGCACGCACCGTGGCCAGCACGCAGTCCGAGATGACAGAGATCATCCTGCCCAACGACGCCAACACACTGGGCAACCTGCTGGGCGGGCGGCTGATGCACTTCATTGACTTGACCGGCGCCATGGCAGCCTATCGGCACTCGCGCACACACGTGGTGACGGCGGCGATGGACCACATCGACTTCATTCAGCCGGTGCATGTGGGCGATCTGTTGATTTTGAAGTCCAGCGTGAACCGCGCCTTCAACAGCTCACTCGAGGTGGGCGTAAAGGTGTGGGTGGAACATCCGCAGACCGGCACGCTGCTGCATGTGGCCAGCGCCTATCTGGTGTTTGTGGCCATTGACGAGCAGGGCCGCAAGCAGAAGATTCCCGCGCTGCTGCCGGAGACGCCGAATGAGGTACGGCGCTTCAACGACGCGCTGCGCCGCCGCGAACATCGCGAGGCCGAGACGGCCCGGCGCATGCAGGAACGCCGCGCACAGACGGCCCGGCCTAATGAAACAGGCGCGCGCGCTTAAGGTTCCACAAAATGAATCTGCAACAATGGAATGGAAGAAGGAGTAATCAGACACAATGGCTCATTCACCCGCCATGCCCTCGCCCGTCGCACTGCCGGGCGTTTCAAGAATCGTCGCAATCGGCTCCGGCAAGGGCGGAGTAGGCAAGACCACCGTCGCCGTCAACCTGGCCATTGCGCTATCGCGGCTGGGCCAGCGCGTAGGGCTCATTGACGCAGACATCTACGGCCCCAACGTGCCGCTGATGATGGGCTCGACGCAACAGCCGCGCATCGGCCCGGACAATCAGATTCAGCCGAATGACACCCACGGCGTCAAGACGATCTCCATTGGCTACATCTCGCCGGGCGACAAGCCGCTGGTGATGCGCGGACCCATGTTGCATCAGATCATCCGGCAGTTTCTGCAACAGGTGAACTGGGGCGAACTCGACTACCTCATCGTCGATCTGCCGCCGGGCACAGGCGATGTAGTCATCTCGCTGGTGCAGACCGTGCCACTGACCGGCGCGGTGGTTGTCTCCACGCCGAGCGATGTCAGCCTGCAGGACGCGCGCAAGGCGCTGGAGATGTTTGCGCAGGTGAACGTCGAGGTGATCGGCATCGTCGAGAATATGAGCCACTTCACCTGCCCGCACTGCCACGAGGTAATTGACATCTTCTCCAGGGGCGGCGCGGAGCGCACGGCGAAGCAGTTCAACATTCCCTTCCTCGGTTCGATTGAGCTGATCCCTGCGATTCGCGAAGGCGGCGATCGTGGACTGCCGGTGACGCTGGCTGGGCCCAAAAGCCCGCAGGCCACCGAGTTCTTCAACGTGGCGCAAAAGCTGATGGAGCGAGCCGAAGCTGCTGCAGCCGCGGCGAGCGACGTGATCGAGATCAGCTAACTTTTGATCCGTTCGCACTCTGCTCCCATGTACGCGACTGCGGCTTATCCGCATGCGCGCATGGGAGCAACGCGTTCTGCTACTCGACGCCCAACACCTTCACGATGACGCGCTTACGCCTCTGACCATCGAACTCTGCGTAGAACACGCGCTGCCAAGTGCCCAGGTCAAGACGCCCCGCCGTGACCGGAAGAGTCGTTTCGTGATGCAGCAGCAGCGACTTCAGATGTGCATCGCCGTTGTCTTCGCCTGTCTGATGGTGCTTGTAGTCGGAACGCGCCGGAGCCAGCTCTTCCAGCCACTTCCAGATATCTTCAATCAATCCGCCTTCCAGATCATTGACGTAGATGGCTGCGGTGATATGCATGGGAGAGACAAAGCAAAGCCCATCCTTCACACCGCTGCGCTTCACGACCTGCTCCACCTGGTCGGTGATATGCACCATCTCGCGGCGTTTGCCCGTGTTGAATACGAGATATTCCGTATGACTCTTCATGCATGCTCCACCGTGCGCCGATGACTTGTCACAGGAAATACTCGAAGTCCGTTTCGACCTTCATGCGACGGTGAATCTTGAAGATGTGCCCGGCCTGGCGCGATGGATTCAGCTCCACGTAGTTGCGCGGCCCGTGCCACAGGTAGCGCTCGCCGGTGAGCAGGTCCTCTGCCTCGTAGCCGCGGTCATAGGGAATCTCGAGCTCGCCGAGCGGCAGAGAAACAAAGCCGGATTGCGTGTGGTGCGGGTCGAGGTTGACGACCATGAGCAGCAGGTTCGAGCGGTCCTCTGACTCCTTGGTGTAGCAGATGAGCTGATCGTTTTCCGTTAAGTGGAAGCGCAGCGACCAGTCTCCCTGCAGCGCCTCATTCCCGTTGCGAATCGCGTTCACGGTTGCAACGAGCGGCCTCAGGCTGTGCGGGCGGTCCAGGTCCCAGTGGCGGATCTCGTACTTCTCTGAGTCGAGATACTCCTCGCTGCCCTGGCGCACGGGCTTGTGCTCCATCAGTTCAAATGCAGGTCCATAGATGCCGTAGTTCGCGCCGAGCGTAGCCGCGAGCAGCAGACGAATCGAAAACGCAGCACGTCCGCCAATCTGCAAAAACTCGGTGAGAATGTCCGGAGTGTTCGGCCACTGGTTCGGGCGGAAGAACTCGCGCACCGGGGTCTGAGTCAGCTCGGTGAGATAAGCCGTCAACTCACCCTTGGCGTTGCGCCACGGGAAGTATGTATACGACTGGCTGAAGCCAAGCTTCGCAAGACGATACATGATCTTGGGCCGCGTGAACGCCTCCGCCAGAAAGAGCACTTCCGGATGGTCCCGCTTGATCGCGGTAATGCACCACTCCCAGAAGGGAAAGGCTTTGGTGTGCGGGTTGTCGACGCGGAAGATGGTCACGCCTTGCGCAATCCAATACTCAAATACGCTCTTCAGCTCCTGCCACATTCCCGTCCAGTCTTCGCTCTCAAAGTCGAAGGGATAGATATCCTGATACTTCTTCGGCGGATTCTCGGCATACTGAATCGTTCCATCAGGCCGCTTGCGAAACCAGTTCTCGTGCTCACTGACATACGGATGATCGGGCGCGGCCTGGAATGCGATGTCCATCGCGACAGAGAGATTGAGCTGCTGCGCCTTCGCAACAAAGCGCCGGAAGTCTTCCAGTGTGCCAAGCTCGGGCAGGATGGACTTGTGCCCGCCTTCTGCCGATCCGATGGCCCACGGGCTGCCGTGATCGCCCGGCTTCGACTCGGGGTTGTTGTTGGGGCCTTTGCGAAAGGTGCGCCCGATGGGATGAATGGGCGGCATGTAGACGACGTTGAAGCCCATCTCCGCGATGTAGGGCAGCCGGCGCTCGCAGTCGGCAAAGGTGCCGTGCTGGCCGGGCTGCTGCGCCGTGGAGCGCGGGAAAAACTCATACCAGGAGCTAAACCGCGCGCGGACCGGCTCAACAACGATCTTCACTTCGCGATCGGACTCCGTGGCGTAGCGCTTGTCGGGATAGCGCTGCACCAGCTCATGCAGTGTTGGGTCAGTCGCATGGATGCGCAGCTCCTTGACCGCCTTGCCTGACCGCAATACTTGCGCGCGCTCGCGCAGCCACATGGCGTCCGCTCCGGTAGCGCGTTCCGCGGCTTCGCTGATGAGGTCCGCTCCGATGAGATAGTCAACAGGCACATCAGAGTCCGCCTTGATGCGCTTGAGCAGCGCCACGCGCCATGTCTCAAAGTGGTCAACCCAGCCCAGCACCTTGAAGCCGTAGCGGCCCAGCTCGCTCACGCGGAACGCAGCGGTCCAACGGTCGTTGACCAGCTGGCCCATGGGAATCTCGGTCCAATCGTCCGAGCCCTCGCGATGCGCCAGCAGCGACGCAGCAATGGAGTCATGCCCGTCGGTGAAGATGTCGGCTTCGACGCGCACCTGGTCGCCGACGGTGCGCTTGGCCGGAAAGCGACCCGCGTCTACCTCCGGAGAGATGGCTTCAATTACAACGCGCTTGCGTCCGTCTTTGGGAGTGTGGCTCATGGCGTTCGTTCGTCCTTCGTGTTTGCAGGCTCTCAGGCAATCGCATCGCAGCTCCGCGTGGCGCTTCGATACGAAAAAGGCTTCTGTTACTTGTGCGCGCTTCGTTTCCGCTCTTCGATGAGCTGCGCATAGAGCGCAATGGTCTGGTGTGCGATGGCGGTCCAGCTGAAGATCTCTTCGACACGGCGTCGTCCCGCCTCGCCAAAGCGGCGGCATCTCTCCGGGTCTTGCAGCATCTCGTTGAGGCGTGTCGCCAGGTCGCGCGCAAATTTCTCGGGTTCCCGCGGAAAGCTGGTCACCGGGTCCGCATCGAACGGCACCAGGTAGCCCGTTTCCCCTTCGACGACGACTTCTTTAATGCCGCCCGTGGAGCTGGCCACAACCGGCGCGCGGCAGGCCATCGCCTCAAGGTTGATGATGCCGAAAGGCTCGTAGACGGAAGGACAGCAGAAGACGCGCGCATTGCTGTAAAGCTGTATCGCTTCCTGCTTCGTGACCATCTTCTCGATCCAGACAATGCGCGGATGCGCCTTGCGCGCTTCGTCCACTTTGCCGCGCAGCTCGGCAGCAATCTCAGGAGTATCGGGAGCGCCCGCGCAGAGCACGACCTGCGTCTCCGGCGGCAGATAGCGGATGGCATCGACAAGGTGCGTCACGCCCTTTTGCCGCGTGATGCGGCCGACGAAGAGAATGTACGGCACTGCCGGATCGACGCCGTAATCGATCAGCGCTTTCGTCTCGCTGGTCTTCTGATACTCATTCAGGTCGATTCCGTTGTAGATGACGTGAATGCGCGCCGGATCCACATCGGGATACGCGCGTTGAATATCGGTCTTGGTCCCTTGCGAAACAGCAATAATGGCGTCCGCGTCCAGCATCGCGGTGCGTTCCATCCACGAGCTCATCGCGTAGCCGCTGCCGAGCTGCTCGGCCTTCCATGCGCGCAGCGGTTCCAGCGAATGCGTGGTCAGCACGAACGGCACACCGTAGAGCTTCTTGGCAAGGAAGCCCGCCATCGAGACGTACCAGGTATGCGTATGGACCACATCCACGCCTGCGAGTGCCTTTACCTGCGTGAGATTCAGGCTCAGCGCTTCGAGCGCGCCTTTGAATTTGCCTTCCGTCCCGTTGGTGATGTCAGGCCACGGCTCGGCGCCGCGCACGTGCAGGTTACCGTGGTCAGCGTGCTGCGGACCCCAGCAATGGACCTCAACTTCAATCTCTCTGGCGAGCTCGCGGCTCAGATAATCGACGTGCACTCCTGCGCCGCCATAGACCTGCGGCGGGTACTCGCGCGTGAACAAACCTACTCGCAATTCTTTTCCTCCCGCCGGATCCGGCGCTACGGTCAGAGTGGCAAGCTCTGCTTCAGGTGCGCGCGGAGCCTGGGGTTGAGTCCGTCGGTGCAGCGCGTCGCGGATGAGTGTATTCCGTGGAGGCAGGAGGCGCAAGAGCCTCGCAGGCTTCCGTCTAGTGTGTCGGCACACCGGCTTCCATCTCCTCGGTGAGCGCCTCGGCTGCCTTGATACACGCTGCTCGGTCCACGTCCTTGTGAGTGACCAGGCGAATGGCATCAGGACCGACCGCGCTGGCCAGAATGCCGCGGGCCTTGAGTCTTGCGACCAGCGCGGCGGCGGTGAGCTTGCCGGTGAGACGGAAGATGACGATGTTCGTCTCCACCGTTTTTGGATCGATGGTCACGCCCTCCATGTGCGCCAGCGCTTCAGTCAGCAGGCGCGCATTGGCGTGATCTTCGTGCAGGCGCGCGGGCATTTGCTCCAGCGCAATGAGTCCGGCAGCGGCCAGCACGCCGGCCTGCCTCATGCCGCCGCCCAGAGCCTTGCGGTAGAGCCGTGCCCGTTCCATCAACTCCGCAGAGCCAACCAGCATCGATCCGACCGGCGCGCACAGTCCCTTTGACAGGGAAAACATGACCGTGTCAAAGCCTCGCGTCAAGGTCTTCACCTCCACGCCAAGTGCCGTGGCGGCATTAAAGATGCGCGCCCCATCCAGATGCACCGGGAGCTTGCGTTCCCTGGCCCCGGCCCATATCTCTTCCATGGCGGCAAGCGGGGTGATACGGCCGCCTGCCATATTGGCCGTGTTCTCGATTTCAATGAGTCCCGTGGGAGCCCGGAAAGAACTGCGCCCGTAGATGACCGGCTCGATCTCGTGCCAGGTGAGCGTACCGCGCCTGGTAGCGACAGTGCGTAGCAAACAGCCGGAAAAGACTGCGGTCGTAGCCATCTCCCAATCGAGGATGTGGGCGCGCGACTCGCAGATGACCTCCTGGCCGGGCTGGGTGTGCAGGCGAATGGCTATCTGGTTGCCCATGGTGCCGGTGGGCACAAACAGGGCGGCCTCGCGGCCAAAGGTCTCCGCGGCACGCTTCTCCAGCAGGTTTACGGTGGGGTCTTCGCCGTAGACATCGTCCCCAACCTCGGCCGCAGCCATGGCAACCCGCATCTCGGGCGTGGGCCGCGTTACAGTATCGGATCGCAGGTCAATCAAGGCTTCCAAGATGTTCTTCCTTAACACCGATCAAAACAAATTCTCGATCAACGAATGGGCATGCAGAAAAATGCTCTTCAGTCCCTATTCCCCGGTCCCTGGCTTCTACGGTATCTGGGCCATGGGCAGCTCAATAATCGGAGTTGTAGTGCCATTTACTACCGCATACGCCCACAGGCCGTGGAAGTTCTGCCGGAGGCCGGGATGCGACTTGAGCAGCGCGCTCATCACGGCGACGGCCTCCGTGCGCTGTGCCGAAGGATCGGTGATGCCAATCGATTCATAGGTCACGCCGAGGTCTGCCTGGCGGAGCGACGTGTCAACTCGAATGTCATCGATCTTCCAGGTACGCGGCCCGTCTGTGAGCGAATAGGGGAAGGCGCTGGCGGGTGAGTTCGGAATGCGGCTTTGTTCCTGCACCAGCCTGTCCATGTTCGTGGAAGAAAGAAAGTCCACAGGCAGCAGGAGATAGCGCGCCATCTCGTAGGTGTACCAGGCGCTCCATGTGTTGCTGGTTGCGGCCAGCACCCGGGCGTGTGTCCAGAACCACACGCCATCGTGCCCGTTGATGACGCCTTGCCGTACCGACAGCCCGCCCAGGCGCCAGGCGGGCGCAGAGCCGGTAGGATCCCAGACCAGTACGAGACCCATCTGGCCGCCCAGGGGAGCACCTGCGGCGTCTGCCAGCACCACGGCATAGCGGCCGGGCGGCAGTGAGCGCATGTTGATGGTGACGGTGAGGGAGCCTGAGGCGTTCGAGCAGAAGAACTGCTCATCGAGCGTAGCCTTGGCCGAGGAGTTGTCCAGCAGATAGATCGCGCGCAGTTGCGCCTGCCCGCCTTTCACCAGCGCGGCGCCGTCTTCCACGGCGGACCTCATGCCGGGCCAGTCCTGTGCAACGGCGGGCAAAAGCGCCGCCTGCAGCGTGCTTTCATCCTGCCGCAGTACGGCCTCCGCCATGCGCGAGCCCACGGCGGCCAGCGCGTTGCGATCCTGCGCGGAGAGCGCAGCCTGTGTGGTGCAGCTTGCGGCCAGGCCCGCCACAGGCGCCGCCACCAGCAGCGCCGCCATCCAACCTTTCCAGCAGAGACGCATCCGTCGCACATCCCTCTCTGCCCTTCGAAGCGCGTTTCAGCGAGCGTCCGTGGGCCACTGTTAGTCTAGTACAGTGATGCGCTGTGGATTGGCCACGGTCGCGGCCTTGAAGGGCTCAGGAGAGGCAGCTCTCATGCACTCGTCTACTTGTTTTGAGATGTGCGCGCGGTGCAGCCAGGCGCGCAGCCGGCAGTGGAAGCGTGGTGCGCTTTCCGGCCTTGTCCTGATGGCCGCGGCCTGCCTCAGCGCGCAAACCCCTTCCGCCAATACCTCGCACTCATCCCCCAGCGCTCAAAAGGCCCCCGCGGCCGCGCACCCCCGGCATCACCGCGCCGCGCGGTCTGCGGCAGCAAAAGCAGAGGCTGCGACCGCTCCCGCCGCTCCCGCCCAGCCGCCCGCGCCGAAGTGGCCCGTGAATGACAAGCCCGTCCCGGCGGAGGTGAGCTGGGACAGCAAGGGACTGCGCATTCACGCGACCAATTCCAGCCTGGAGCAGATCCTCGGCGACGTCTCCACCGCGACCGGCACAAAGGTTGTTGGATTGGCGCATGATGAGCGCGTCTTCGGCGTCTACGGCCCGGGCGCCGCGCGCGATGTCCTCTCGCAGCTTCTGCAGGGATCCGGCTACAACATCGTGATGGTCGGAGGAGCAGCAGGGGGTGCGCCGCTACAGATTCTGCTGACTGCGCGCAGCGGGAGCACAGCCAGAGCAGGTGCCGCGATGGCGCAGAATAACTCCATCAGCTCCGAAGAGGACAGTGAGCCCGAGCCGGAGACACCCCAACCCCCTCCCGTGCCAGCCAACCCCGCGCCGCAGGGTTTGGGCCCCGGCAACGGCGCACCGCAGGCGCCGGCCCAGATCATGCAGCAGATACGCGATCGCCAGCAACAGCAGATCCTGCAACAGCAGGCTGCACCGCCTGCACAGAACCAATAATGGATCGAGTTGAGATCCGGCGTCTCGACGCTCCACCGGGCACGCACAAGCCCCCTCAGAGAAAAGGGGGCGTGGGCGGGAGCGCCTAAACGACGTTGGCTGCCTCTTGCCCGGCCTTGACAGGTGCGGCAGGCCGACGGGGACGAATCAGCGCAAAACCAACGCGGAACATCGCATACGCTGTCAGTACCCCGAATGCCATTGCGCCTACCGATGCGCAAACCAGCATCAAAACATTCAGTAAATCTGCCATAATTCCTGCCTGAGCAAAAAATCCAAGGCGTTCCAAATCCACTTGCAGGCGGCTCTGCGGCCTTCTGGGGTTCCAGTCCCTGCCGCAGAATCGTTGCTGCGATTCTCGCAGAAAATCCGGCGCGTTGACCCCTATTTCTATTGACCAATAGAATACCTCCAGAGAGTCCCAATCCAGAAATGGGCACCACGCCTGATCTGGGAAGCGCCCGCCGCACCCACGTTCTCTGAAAAATATGCCGATCACACACATCTCGGTGCGCGGGGCTCGCCAGCACAATCTGCGCGACATCAACGTGCGCATTCCGCGCAATACGCTCACGGTGGTTACGGGGCTGTCCGGCTCGGGCAAGAGCTCGCTGGCGTTCGACACGATCTATGCCGAGGGCCAGCGCCGCTATGTGGAGACGCTCTCTGCCTACGCCCGTCAGTTCCTTGACCAGATCGAGCGGCCCGATGTGGATTCGATCGAGGGGTTGAGCCCGGCCATCTCCATCGAGCAGAAGACCACCAGCCGCAGCCCCCGCTCCACCGTGGGCACCATCACGGAGATCTACGATTATCTGCGCCTGCTTTACGCCTCAGTGGGTACGCCGCACTGCCCCAACTGCGGGCGGCCTATCGCGCGGCAGACCGCTGACCAGATTGTCCAGCGCATTTTGCAGCTTGGCGCCGGAGAACGCGTAACGGTGATGGCGCCGATCGTCCGGGGGCGCAAGGGCGAATTCAAGGAGTTGCTGGATGGACTCGATCAGCAGGGCTTTCGCGCGCGCATTGACGGCGCGATCTCTGACCTCTCAGAGCCGCCCGCTCTGGACAAGCGCAAGAACCACACCGTCGAAGCCATTGTCGATCGCGTACTGCTGAAGACCGATGCGGCGGGCAAAGCATCCGTGGAAAAGCGTCTGGAAGCCGCCGTCGTCAAGGCTCTGCAACTGGCCAACGGGCTGGTGCTGGTTACCATGGCCGGCGGCGACGAGCAGTTGTTTTCCTCCTCGATGGCCTGCCCGGATTGCGGTCTGGACGTGCCCAGGCTGGAGCCGCGTAGTTTCAGCTTCAACTCAAGTTTTGGAGCATGCCCGGAGTGCCACGGCCTGGGCTCGCTCTACGACTTCGACCCGGCAAAGGTGATCACCGACTGGTCAAAGCCGCTGCTGGACGGCGGCCTCGGTCCAGGGTCGGCGTCTCAGTACCTGCTCAAGCTGGTCCAATTAGCTGCGGATCGCTACAAGATCGACCTGAAGACGCCCTTCGAGGACCTGCCGGCCAGGCAGCAGCACATCCTGGTGTATGGCCCGCCCAAGGGCGAAGCGCCCCGTACCGGATTCCACGGCATTCTGGCTTACCTGCGCGACAGCGTGGAGGAGGCTCGCAGCGACGGCTATCGCGAGTACATGATGAGCTTCATGTCGGCAACGCCCTGCCCGGTCTGCCGCGGCAAGCGGCTGCGGCCGGAGTCGCTGGCGGTGAAGATTGGCGGGCTTTCCATCGCCGACTTTACGTCTCTGCCGCTGAACCGCGCGCTTTCGGCGGCCATCAATCTCAGCTTCACCGCGCGCGAGGCGCTGATCGCCGAACGCATCCGCCGCGAGATTGTGGAGCGGTTGGAATTTCTCTGCGCGGTAGGCCTGAGCTATCTTGCGCTGGACCGCAACGCGGCCACGCTCTCCGGCGGCGAGGGCCAGCGCATTCGCCTCGCCACACAGATTGGCTCGCGGCTGCGCGGAGTGCTGTATGTGCTGGACGAGCCCTCGATCGGGCTGCACCAGCGCGACAACCTGCGCCTGATCCAGGCGCTGGAGCAGTTGCGCGACCTGGGCAACACCGTTCTTGTTGTTGAGCACGATGAAGACACTATCCGCCACGCCGACTATGTGCTGGACCTGGGACCGGGCGCGGGACGGCTGGGCGGGTATGTGGTGGCGGAGGGCACGCCGCAGCAGATTATGGACTGCCCGGAGTCCCTTACCGGGCGCTATCTCTCCGGCTCCGCGGGCATCCTGCACCGCAACCAGCCGCGCAAGCTCACCGGCAGATGGCTCACCGTGACGGGCGCGCGCGAACACAACCTGCAGGATCTGACAATTCGCGTGCCGCTGGGTGTGATGACCGTGGTAACAGGCGTCAGCGGCAGCGGCAAAAGCACCCTGATCAACGACATTTTGTATCGCTCTCTGGCCAAGGCGCTCTACGGCTCGCGCGAGGAACCCGGCGTGCACGACGCGCTCACCGGCGCCGAGCAGATCGACAAGGTTATCCGTATTGACCAGTCACCCATTGGGCGCACGCCGCGCTCCAATCCGGCCACCTATACCCAGGTCTTTTCGCCGATCCGCGACCTCTTCGCCATGCTGCCCGAGGCGCGGGAGCGTGGCTACAAGCCGGGCCGCTTCAGCTTCAACGTGGGCGGCGGGCGCTGCGAGACCTGCCAGGGCGATGGACAGCGGCGAATTGAAATGAACTTCATGCCGGACGTCTACGTGCAGTGCGAAGTGTGCAACGGGCGGCGTTATAACCAGGAGACGCTGGCAGTGAAGTTCCACGGGCACTCCATCGCAGACATTCTGGACCTGACGATTGAAGACGCGCTCACGGTGCTGACCGATGTGCCCCAGGTGCGGCAGAAGCTGCAGACACTGGTGGATGTGGGGCTGGGTTATGTGCATCTGGGGCAGAGCGCAACGACGCTGAGCGGCGGCGAAGCGCAACGCATGAAGCTGGCCCGCGAGTTGAGCAAGCGGCAGACGGGGCGCACGCTGTATCTGCTGGATGAGCCAACGACGGGACTGCACTTTGACGATGTGCGCAAGCTCTTGGAAGTGCTGCACCGGCTGACGGATCTGGGCAACACGATCATCATCATTGAGCACAACCTGGATGTGATGCGCAACGCCGACTGGATCATCGACCTGGGCCCGGACGGCGGCGAGGACGGCGGCAGGCTGGTGGGGGCGGGCCGCCCGGCCAGGATAGCGATCACGCCCGGCTCGTATACCGGCCAGTTTCTCGCGCGCTATTACACCTCATCCAACGGCACACTGGCCGCTGTGGACGAAGAGATGGAAAGCGCAGCGCCGGAGACTGCGCCGCCCGAAGAAAATGGGCCGGCGCCAGGCAAGACGAAGGCGCACGCGGCAGGAAGGCCCCGCACGCCAAAGAGTGCTTCCGCGCGGCGCAGCAGGAAGCCGGTGACTCCGTGAGCATGACGCCCGGGCAGTTCCCATTTGAGCCGGACCCTGCGGCGCAGCAGCAGCCTGAGGAGAACGAAGCCACAGATTTTGAGTCCAGAGCAGAACCGCCGACCACCGAGAGTGCGCCGCTGCTCTTTCGCCAGTTCATCGATCCGGAGATCGTGGAAGAACCGCGCATTCCGAACATGGGCCATGTGGGGATTCTGGCGTTGCTTGCGCTGTGCGGGCTGTTTGGAGCGAGCATGGCCGCGCGCGCCGCGCTGGAGTTTCACCTCTTCGGAGTAACGACACTGGCCCAGGCCGCGAACGAGATTCACTACACGCTCGGCACGGAGGCCATCTTCTACCTGCTGACCTTTGCGGACAGCCTGCTGATCTTTCCGCTGCTATGGCACAGGAGTTTCTTTGCCGGAATCCAGTGGCGTGGGCGCACCGCTCTGGTGCTGCGCGGCAGGCTGGTCAGCGCGGCAATCCTCTGCTTCCTTCTTGCGCTGGCCAATGGGGTGCTGATTCCGGGGCCAACCGACGCGCCGATTGACCGCATCTTTCGTATGCCCGGCGCTGCCTGGCTGCTGTTTCTCTTCGGCGTGACGGCGGCGCCGTTCTTTGAGGAGCTGGCATTTCGCGGGTTTCTGCTGCCGGCCTTCTGCACGGCGTTTGACTGGGCGGCGGAGAAGATGTACGGCGTGCCGCGGCAGTTCCAGGATGAAAATGCGCATCCGCAGTGGTCGCGGCCGGCGATGGGCGTTGCCTCGGTTGCCACGAGCGTCCTGTTTGCGCTTCTGCATGGGGACCAGACGGGCTACGCCATGGGCCCGTTTCTGCTGCTGGTGTGCGTGAGCCTGGTGCTGAGCTGGGCGCGGCTGGGTACGCGGTCGCTGGCGGCCAGCGTGCTGGTCCATGCCAGCTACAACTTCATACTGTTTTCGTTCATGTTTCTCGGTACCAGCGGCTTTCGTCACCTGGACAAGATGTAGGTGGGCGCGGCGGGCAGGATGCGCGGATCCGCGCCCCTGTGAGCGCCGCATTTCCCTTCCGCGTCTATCCGTTGTAGGATTTTCTCGGATGGACTCAACAGGCGGTCCAACCCATGAGGCTCGGAATTTCCATGAACCACACGCCAACTTTCCGCAACAACCGGCGCACGACGCCGGGGCCTAACGGCTTCACGCTGATGGAGTTGCTGATTGTCATCTCCATCATCCTGATCCTCATGCTGGTGGCGATTCCCACGGCAGGCAAGATTCGCAAGCATGCCAACGAGCTTTCCGCGCAAAAGTCACTCCAGACGATTCAGGAAGCGGAGTCAATGTATGAGTCGACGTATCCGACCAACGGGTACGCCTGCACTCTGCCGGCCCTGGCGGGCGATCCGAACTCCGGGCCTCCGAGCCCGACCGCCGCGCAGGTGATCAACGGCGAGTTGGCCACGGGCATCAAGTCCGGCTACATCTTCAACATCACCAACTGCACCAAGGTGAACATCAACAACACGGACCGCATCACGAGCTATACGGCGACGGCCGTACCGGCCACGCTGGGCAAGACGGGCGACCGCGGGTTCTGCCTGGACTCGGGCGGCGCCATGAAGGCTGACCCGGCGGGCGGCACCAACTGCACTCAGATGGTGCAATGACGCCGCGGGCGATGGCGCGGCGCGGCGCTTTACTGGCGGCCGCGGCGATGTTCTCCCTATGCCTCCATGCACAGCAGCACGCGCTTTCCGCGCAGGAGATGGCGTTGCGCGTGGACCGGCACTATAACCAGCTGCACTCGCTGCGCACCCACTTTATCGAGAGCTACGAGGGCATGGGCATGAGCCGCACGGAGAGCGGCACGCTGCTGCTGCTGAAGCCGGGGCGCATGCGCTGGGATTACAGCTCGCCGGCGGGCAAGCTGTTTCTGCTCGACGGCAAGTATGCCTGGTTCTACTCCAAGGGCGACCCGCAGGTGCAGCGCATCGCGGCAAGCAAGCTGGACGACCTGCGCTCTCCACTGCGCTTTCTGCTGGGCCACACACAACTGGCGAAAGAGATGGACAATCTCGTGCTGGCTCCCGCGCCCGGAGGCGCGTTCATGCTGACGGGCCAGCCGAAGGGGCAGGAAAAGCGGGTGCGGCGCGTAACGCTGACGGTGACGGCGGACGGATCCATCACCGGCATTGAAGTGGAAGAGATCGACGGCGCGCTTACGCGGTTCTCATTTACAGATGAGCAGACCAATGCGCCGGTTGCGGCGGATATGTTCCAGTTCAATCCGCCGGCGGGTGTGCCGGTGGTGGATGCGCTGCCGCCGGTTTAGACCCCTCCGGTCTTCCGTTCGCTTTCAATTCTGCGCGTGCAGTTCGCATCAGGACTGCGCAGCACGGACCAGCCCCAGTTCGCGCAAAAGAAATGCGTAGTCCAAGGCAATCTCCTTCAGATAGTCGTAGCGGCCGCTGGCGCCGCCATGGCCGGCCTGCATGTTGGTGACGAGCAGCAGCGGATTGCTGTCAGTCTTGAGCGTGCGGAGCTTGGCCACATACTTGGCCGGCTCCCAATACATGACCTGGCTGTCAAAGAGCGACGTTTTGACTAACATGGCCGGATAACTCGCCGCTTTCAGGTTGTCATAGGGCGAGTAACTTAACATGTATTTGAAATAGGTCTCCTCGTTGGGATTGCCCCACTCCTCGTACTCAGGCACGGTGAGGGGCAGTGAGGCGTCGAGCATGGTGTTCATCACGTCGACGAAGGGGACGTGAGAGAGGACGGCGCGAAAGAGGTCGGGGCGCAGGTTGGTGACCGCACCCATCAGCAAGCCGCCCGCGGATCCGCCCTCGATGGCTACGCGCGCGGGGTCGCCGTAGCCGGCGCCGACGAGGTGCTCAACCGCGGCAACGAAGTCCGTGAAGGTGTTGCGCTTGACGAGCATCTTGCCGGCGTCGTGCCAGGGCTTGCCCAGGTCGCCGCCGCCGCGGATGTGGGCGTAGGCGAGAACGACGCCGCGATCGAGCAGAGAGAGCCGGTTGGAGCTGAAGCCGAGCGGAAGCGAATACCCGTAAGAGCCGTATCCGTACACATAGAGGGGATTGCGTCCGGGGACGCGCTTGTCCTTGCGGTAGACGAGTGAGACGGGCACCTGGACGCTGTCGGAGGCGGCGCTGCCATCGCCACCAGGCGCCGGGACCAGGATGCGTTCGCTCTGGTAGAGCGCGCGATCGAAGCCGCCGGGAATCTCAAGCTGCTTGAGGAGGGTGGATGCGCCGGTGGCGACATCGTACTCATAGACGGAGCTGGGCGTGACGAGGGACTGATAGGCATAGCGGAAGGTGGTCGTGTCAAAGATGCGATTGATGTGGGGGCTGGCGCTGTAGGCGGGCTCAGGGAAGGCAATCTCCCCGGCGGGTTCGGCTTGGGGTCCGTTGCCGGTGAAGCGCCATAGGCGCAGGCGGGGCAGGCCGGCCTCGCGCTCGCAGGCAATGAAGAAGCCGGCGAAGAGGTCCGCGTCCTCAAGCATGATCTGGTTACGGTGGGGCAGCAGTTCCGTCCAGTTGGCCTCGCCGGGTGCGTCGGCGGGCGCGGTAACGAGGCGGCAGTTGCGGCCCTTGTCGTTGGTGCGGATGTACCAGAGGCCGTTGCGATGATCGACGGAGTATTCGTGGTCGTCGCGGCGCGGGCTGATGAGTCTCCATGTGCCCTGAGGCTCAGCGGCGAGCAGAACCTGGGCCTCGGTGGCGATGTGGCTCGCGGACTCAAGGATGAGATATTGGCCGTCTCGGGTGCGACCCAAGCCAAGGTTGAAGCGCTCGTCGTCGTCCTGGTAGATGAGGGTATCCTGCGTGTGCGGCGCGCCCAGGGAGTGGCGCCAGAGCTGGTACTGGCGTTTCTGCTCCTCATCCTCCACGGTGTAGAAGAGGGTGCAATTGTCAGCGGCCCAAACGGCGGAGCCGACACGCTCAACGACGCCGGGGAGGGTTTCGCCGGTCTGCATGTCTTTGATGTGGAGGGTGTACTGGCGAAAGCCGGTGGTGTCAGTGGTATAGGCCACCCAGCGGCCGTCATCTGTGATGGCAACCTCTCCGATGGCGAAGAAGGCGTGGCCCTGGGCGAGCTGGTTGCCATCGAGAACGACCTCTTCCGCGGCGTCGTCCGCGGGCGCTTTGAGCGAGCCGCGACGGCGGCAGTGGATGCCGTACTGCAGGCCCTCCTGCGTGCGAGTGAGATACCAATAGCCATCGTCGAAGTAGGGGACAGAGACGTCGGTCTGCTGAATGTGACTGAGCATCTCGCGGTAAAGGTCTTCGCGCAGCGATGCAAGCGGAGCGAGGTTGGCCTCGGCGTAGGCGTTCTCCGCCTCAAGATAGGCGATGACCTCGGGGTCATCTTTCTGGCGGAGCCAGGCGTAATCGTCGGTGAGAGTGATGCCGTGAAGTGTGATTTGCGTGCGCTGCCTGCGTGCGATGGGGGGCTTGAAATGGGACATGACTTCTCCAGTGTAGAGGCTGGGCCGGGACAGGTCCGACCCTTGAAAAGCGAAATTTAGGCGAAATTGAGATGGAGATTTGGTGCGAGCTTTCGGGAGAAAAGAAAGATATTGCAGGGGGGTATAAACCGGAGGGCTGTCCGACGAAACAGACCGGGCGCATGCCTGACCGATTGAGCCGCGGGTTGGACGCCTTGATTTCATTCTGGTTCTATTGTGCGCTTTGGCAGAGCAATGATCTGCAAAACGGCGTCAGGCTTTTTATGAATGGAATGAGGAGGATAGAGAAAATGTTGGGCCATGGGGTATTGACGGCGACGGGGCCGCGCGTGCTCAGCGGCCCATGGCCATCTGAACGAGGAGCCAGGCGTTGAGCGCGGCGATGAGGATGGCTGTGGCCCAGGCAAGGGTTTGCAGCCACAGGCCGTTGACGAACTCGCCCATGCGCTTGCGGCTGCCGGTGAAGAGCACCAGCGGGATGACGGCAAAGCTGAGCTGCAGGGAGAGAATGACCTGGCTGAGGATGAGCAGCTTTTCAGTTCCCTGCTCTCCGGTCACCGCAACGACGATCACGGTAGGGATGATGGCCAGGCCGCGCGTGATGAGGCGGCGGAGCCACGGCGAGACGCGAATGTGGATGAAGCCTTCCATCACGATCTGGCCGGCGAGGGTTCCGGTGATGGAGGAGTTCTGCCCGGAGGCGAGCAGCGCGACGGCAAAGAGGGTGCTGGCGCCGGCGGCGCCAACGAGCGGGCTGAGGAGCTTGTAGGCGTCCTGGATGGCGGCGACATCAAAGTGACCGCTGCGATGGAAGACGGCGGCGGCCACGATAAGGATGGCGGCGTTGACGAAGAGGGCGAGCGTGAGGGCCAGGGCGGAGTCGACGTTGGCGAGATGGATGGCTTCACGCTTGCCGGATGGCGTGCGCGGGTAGCGGCGGCTCTGCACGATGGACGAATGCAGATAGAGATTGTGAGGCATAACGGTTGCGCCCAACATGCCGATGGCGATGTAGAGCATGGCGGGGTCGGTAAGGATGGACGACGAGGGAAGGATGAGGCGGTGCAGGGCGGGCCAGTAGTCAGGCCGCGAAAGGAACATCTGCACGCCGAACATCGCCAGGATGGTTCCGATGAGTGCGATGACCAGCGCCTCGACATAGCGGAAACCCCAACGCTGGAGGAGCAGGATGAGCAGGACATCGAGGCCGGTGATGAGCACGCCGTAGAAGAGCGGAATATGGAAGAGCAGCTCGAGCGCGATGG
>JAKBHH010000139.1 GCA_021836865.1 Acidobacteriota bacterium | reverse complement strand
GCGGGCGCGGCACCAGGGTTCAGGACTGGCCAGACGTGCAATTCATCGTGCGCCATAAGGAGCGTGTTTCGGTCGCTGTTGTCGTGGTGAAGTCTCGCCTTTTGGATGTGGCGAAGTCATTGGAGACGACACCGGAAGAAAACCTTCTCATGGCTTATGAAACGATTGACTTCCTCCACCAAAGCGGGTTTGAGGTGCTTGTTGATCTGGAGCATGCGTTGGACGCCAACTGCGGCCGCTGTGAGAACGGCCGGGAATGCGACGAGGATTCGAGCAGGCGCAGCCAGGAGTACTTCAGGCAGATTACTGAGCAGTGCGTGCGGCTCAATGTGAGCCGCATTGTTGTGTGTGACACCACGGGGGGAGCCAATCCGGAAGAGGTGGGCAACCTTATCCGCGGCCTGACTGGCGAATTTCCGCAGGCTCACTTTGGATTCCATGGGCATACCGACCGCGGCCTTGGAATTGCCAATTCCCGCGCGGCCATACTTGCGGGCGCAGTTCAGGTGCAGGGAACGCTGTTGGGAACAGGCGAGCGCTGCGGCAACGTGAATCTGACCACGGTAATTGGAAGCTTGCAGGTGCGCGGCGAAGCGGAGTTTGTGCCCGAAAGCGCGCTTGCAGGTCTTACAAGCCTCGCTCAATCCGCTTATGCGGATTTTGGTTTGGATGTGCCGCACGGCGCGCCCATCGTAGGTCCTGGCGCGTTTGGTACATGGGCTGGCATGCACGGCAGCAGCGAGCGCAGGAATCCTGGAGCTTATCTCTGGTGTGATCCCGTTAGAGTTGGGGCCAATCCCACCATTGGAGTGAACGGACAATCAGGCAAGACAAATGTTGTGCTTTTGTCTGAGGCGCTGGGGATACCGCTCAATGCTGCCCAGGCGCAATCGCTGATGGATGCGAATCAGGCAATGATCGAGGGCGGCGGCTTCACTTCGAGTGAGGTCTCGTTCAAACTCGCGTGCATGCAGGCGCTACAAACATTGCCCAGCTTTTTTACCGTCAAGAGCTGGAGGGTCTTCGACGAATCGGACGAGGCCGGACAACGTTTCGTGCAAGCCTTCATTACACTTTCCATCGGCGACTCGACTGTGACCACCACACGGGCGGAAGGAGCTGGCCCGGTGGATGCACTGACCAAGGCGCTGCGCCGCGAACTGGAGAAGTGGTACCCGGCGCTGGCGCAGATGCGCCTCGGCACATTCAGCGTTACGGCCATCGACGTTTCGGCTCATGACTCCGCCGCGCATGTTCGAGTCACCATAAGCTTTCACGCCGATGGCCACGAGCCATGGACCACGGCCGGCGTGAGCAGCGATATGAATCAGGCCGCGTTGATCGCTATTGTGGATGGATTTCGCTACTGGTTACTGAAGAGTAACCCGCAATGACGAAAATGTGCAGTGTGCCGAGTATTGAAAGCACTTCAATCCAGCCATCCGTCTCCGGAACGGAGTCTTCGGGACATGGTGGAGTGTTCGCTTTCGCATGGGAGGATGCATCCGAGTCTGCCAGCGGGAAGATGTCCGCTCACGGGCACTCGCGCGTCATGCGGAACGTTGCCGTGATCTACAATCCGGCATCGGGGCAACATTCCTTGAGACGCGCTTCGGATATGCAGCAGGTCTTCGCTGCTCTTGCTGATGAAGGCATACAGGTGCATGCCTTGGAGACGGACTCGCCCGGCAGTGCAGCCAGACATGCAGAGGACGCGATCCGGCTCGGTTGCGACGCGGTATTTGCTTGCGGTGGAGATGGCACGGTACATGAGGTCATGCAGTGCATGGTGGGGACGCAAATTGCTCTTGGGGTCATCCCGATGGGTACGGCCAACGCCCTCGCACAGGATCTCGGGCTGGGCAGATCGCCGTTGAAAGCTCTGCGCGCCCTCCTCGCTGCTACCCCGACGCAGGTGCCCGTGGGGCGCATTCACTTTGTGGATAAGGCGGGCGTTCAAAACGCGCGATATTTCATCGTGGCGGCCGGCATCGGTGCTGATGCGCTGCTGATGTCCAGGCTTGACGCCGGGCTCAAGCGGCGCCTTGGTTATGCGCTGTACCTGGTAGAGGCTGCGCGGGTTTGGCTCACCAATCCCTTTCCGCTTTTCAAAGCCATCTTTGCGCTGGAGTCCGACACACCTGAGCGAGTGGAGGAGGTGTCGCAACTGCTGGCCGTGCGGGTTCGCTCCTTTGGCGGCGTGCTGGGCCAGTTGGCGCCCGGGGCTACCCTGCATAACGGTACCCTGCGGTTGCTCGCCTTTAAAACGCGCAGTCGCTATCGCTACCTGCGGTTTCTCCTTGCGGTTCTCACCGGACAGCATACATTCACCGGAGCTGTTGAGATCCTCGATGCCGCTTCTGTCACATGTCGTCATCGCAATGGGTCAGACGCTCCGATTTATGTAGAAGCGGATGGCGAAGTACTCGGTACGATTCCCGCTTGCATCGAAGTTGCTCCGCAGAAGCTTACGCTGCTGATTCCCGCACACGCTCGGCCCTGACAGAGACATTCCCAAAGCACGGGCGGTCGCGCCCGCGTGCACTTGCCTTCGCTGGACATCGCGTGCAATGATCGGTTCGCAGTTCTCTTGGTGAGGCTTTCTCCCGTGAATCGATGCGTGCTCTCTCTCGGTGCACTTCTTGTGCTGTCTTCGACCGGCATAGCCGCACAACAGCCTGCATGGCAACCTGCTCCCGGCCACCTCACACTGGCTCTGTGGCAAGGTGCCGCACCGGGAGCTGCCAGCCTGCCCCCTGAGGGGGATATGACCACGCCAAAGGACAACCTGATTGCAGGTCGCCCCCTCATCCGTCTGGGGAATGTCAGTAAGCCAACTCTCACTGTTTACAAACCTACGGGGCACAACACAGGTGCGGCGATCGTCGTTTTCCCCGGCGGTGGTTACAGGATTCTGGCTATTGATTTGGAAGGCACAGAGGTCTGTGATTGGCTCAACTCCGCGGGAATCACTTGCTTGCTGGTCAAGTACCGCGTGCCCGACACGGGTCCCTACCCGAAGTCTTCCGCTGCTCTCCAGGATGCACAGCGCGCGCTCAGCCTCGCCCGGGAGCACGCATCCGAGTGGCACATTGATCCTCACCGGATTGGCGTACTCGGCTTCTCGGCGGGCGGCCACCTGGCTGCCGCAATCAGCACCCATTATGCGCAGCGCCTCTATAGTCCGGTTGACGACGCGGACAAACTGAGTTGCCGGCCCGACTTCGCCGTTGTCATTTATCCCGGCTATCTTGCTTCGGCCGATCAGAACTTCGCGTTGAATCCGGATATCCAGCCGACGGCTGACACGCCGCCCACATTCCTCCTACAAGCCGAAAACGATCCGGTACATGTGGAAAATGCCGTGGTCTACTTCATGGCGCTGAAGAATGCCAAGGTTCCTGCTGAGTTGCATGTCTATACGGAGGGCGGGCATGGCTATGGTTTGCGCCGGACTGACCTTCCGATTACCGCCTGGCCGGAGCTGGTGGAAACCTGGCTGCATACGATCAAGGTGCTTCCTGCCGCTGGACAATAGAGCACACGTACAATCGAGATGATGCTGCTCGCTGTTCTCACCGTCTCAGATCGCTGCGCGCAGGGCCGCGCTACAGATACCGCTGGTCCTGCCGTTGTGTCCCTTTTGGAGAGCGCCTGGCCGGAGGCCCAAGTTGCTGTAGCGCTTGTTCCTGACGACCAGGCACTGATCGCAGGCCGTCTTGTGCACTGGAGCCAAGAGGGAGCGGCACTCGTGTTGACAGTCGGTGGAACGGGCCTTGGCCCAAGGGATCATACGCCGGAGGCGACGCGCAGCGTAATGGACCGCGAAGCGCCGGGACTGGCTGAGGCGATGCGCGCCGTCGGAGCTGAGCGCAATCCCTACGCATGGCTTTCTCGCGGGGTTGCGGGACTCCGCAGGAGTACCTTGATCGTCAACCTGCCGGGCAGCCGTCGCGGCGCGCAGGAGAGTCTCGCAGCCATCCTGCCTCTCTTACGGCACGGCTTGCAGATCGTAGCCGGCGGGCAGTCTCACCCTTAAATCGTTTTACTCTTCGCCTTCGCCCCAGAGATCAGGTCTTTAGCTCAATCTGGGCAGGGAAACGTTTGCCGCCTGTGAGTGCCGCGGGATGCGTAGCCCGGCCACTGGAACACCGGGTTGAATCTCTGAAGTTACACAAATTCAAAACACTTGATGAGCGATCTCTGGCCCTTTCTGTGTATTTGCGATGTGAGAAACATGGGAAAATCAGGAGTATGATTCGAACTGTGAGCACCCCGAGAAAGCACCCTCCTGAACGCCGCCGTCCCGGTACCGTCAGTATCCGAGATGTCGCGCTCCGTGCTGGCGTATCGATCGCCACTGTCTCGCGAGCCGTCAACCGCATTCCCACTGTTGATTCAGAGTTGGCGAGTCGTGTTTGGAAGGCGATCGACGAGGTGGGTTATCTGCCGAATACGCAGGCACGCGCGCTCGTGTCGGGGAGAAGCCGCCTGCTGGGACTCATCGTCTCTGAAATCACGAATCCATTTTTCCCCGAGCTCGTGCAGGAGTTCGAGACTCTGGCCACTTCCCAGGGATATGAAGTGCTGATTGGCTCGACGAACTACGATCCGGCACGGACGGAGAGCCTCATGCGACGCCTCCTCCAGCGCAACGTGGACGGTGTGGCCGTGATGACCTTCGGCGTGGAAGAGGATCTGGTCAAAAAGCTAGTCGAGAGAGAGTTCCCACTTGTCTTTGTAGATGCCGGTCCCAACCTGCCTAATATCCATGTGCTCAAAGTGGACTACGGCGAGGGAATTCGCCAGGGGGTCCAACATCTGGCCGCGTTAGGTCATCGGAGTATCGCATTTATCAGCGGTCCGCTCGCACAGCGCTCTCCAAAGGTGCGCCTCGATGCATTCCTCAAATCCATGGATGAGCTCGGAATTCATGTGCCGGCTGAACATCAGGTGGAGGGTACGCACACCATGGAGGGGGGCATTACGGCGATGGAGCAGTTGCTCGCGCTCGACAAGCTGCCGACGGCCGTGATGTGCTCCAACGATATGACCGCCATCGGTGCTCTCCATGCGCTCTATCGTACCCCGCTCAAAGTTCCGCAAGATATATCAATTGTAGGCTTTGACGATATTCACCTGGCGCAGTTCATGCTCCCGCCGCTCACCACGGTGCAAATGTCCTGCAGAAGCCTGGCAGTGGCTGCCATTGAAGCTCTTCGTGCGGGCATTGAGCCGGACCACCCGAAGGCCAGACAGAAGGAGTGGTTGATCTCCACCCGTCTTGTCGTGCGTCAGTCCTCGACCTTTCCGCGCGGCAGCCTGCCCGCGATGTCTCACAGCGCGCAGCAGCGCCACGGTCCGGCGAGATAAAGTCTGGTGCATCCCTTGACAGTAAGAGCGGTAAGGGTCGGCTTCGCCCCGAGTCCTTTCATCGCATCAATTCTTGCTTCATCTTATGTAACGCGCGGCCATCCAGTCGTGTCTAATGGGTGCAACCAGATTCTTCCCCCTTGCGAGGTCACTTATGCTCATCGGCAAGCCGTCTCAATTTCCTTCCTCTTCGATCACGCCGCAACGACAGTATCTGAGCCGAAGGCGCTTCCTTCGCGGGGCCGTCTCAGGAGTGACTGCAGCGGGCGCAACTGTGATCGGAGGGGATCGGCTGGCACAGCTATTTTCCCCGCGAACAAGCGTTTTTGCGGACTCAAAGCTGACAACCGTTCCAAGTCCGCTTACCACGACGGGGGAGCAGCTCACCAGCTATCAGGATGTAACCACTTTTAACAACTACTACGAGTTTGGCGTGCAAAAGTGCCAGCCGGCCCAGAATGCCGGCGGCCTGCCAACGCGCCCCTGGTCTGTGAATGTAGAAGGTCTGGTGAAGCAGCCGAAGACGTTTGATATTGAGGCCCTGCTTAAGCTTCGACCCCTTGAAGATCGCGTCTATCGCCACCGCTGCGTCGAAGCATGGAGCATGGTGATCCCGTGGGTTGGCTACTCGCTGTCGGAGTTTATCAAGCAGTGCGAACCGCTGAGCGATGCAAAGTACGTGCAGTTCCTTTCGTACTACGACAGCAGCGTGGAGAAATGGGCTTCGGAAAGCACAATCCAGTGGCCCTACTCTGAGGGATTGCGTATGGACGAAGCAATGAATCCGCTGACGCTTCTCACGTTCGGAGTGTACGGGAAGATTCTCCCTAACCAGAACGGTGCGCCCATCCGTATCGTGGTGCCGTGGAAGTACGGATTCAAGTCCGCCAAGTCCATAGTGAAGGTACGCTTTCTTGATCGGATGCCGCCTACCACCTGGAACGAACAGGCTCCAAATGAATACGGATTCTACTCGAATGTAAACCCCGATGTAGACCACCCGCGCTGGAGCCAGAAGACGGAGCGCCGCATCGGTTTGCCCTTCTACGCTCAGCGGCGTACCACGCTGATGTTCAATGGCTACGGCGACGAAGTGGCTGCTCTGTACAAAGGAATGGATCTGAGAAAGGACTTCTGAGATCCAGGTCACGACTTACGACCTGCACGACAAACCCATGAGACACTCAACGATTGTTTTTCTGAAGACTCTTGCCTGGGCTGCATGCCTTGGTCCCTTCGTCTGGCTTGTCTGGTGTGCGGTCACCAACACGCTTGGCCCAGATCCAACTGCGACCATCACCTTTACCACCGGCCTGGTGACGTTGCGGCTGCTCACCATTTCATTGGCCATCACGCCAGTGCGTCGTCTTGTGCCGCAGTTGGCCTGGATGGTCAGGTTCCGCCGTCTTGTGGGACTGTTTGTGTTTTTCTACGCAACGCTGCACCTGATGACCTGGGTGGCTTTGTATACCGGGTTCGACCCCAAAGCAATGTCCACGGACATCGTCAAGCGACGCTACATCACGGCAGGGATGGCCGCATGGCTTCTCCTGCTGCCGCTGGCGGCCACTTCCACAAATTGGGCCGTCCGCAAGCTTGGTGGAAAGCGTTGGAGCCGGCTGCACAAGCTGGTCTATGTTGCGGCTGTTTGTGGCGTGGTGCATTACTGGTGGCAGGTCAAGCCCGGCGTTTTAACTCCCGTGACAATCACGGTGCTCCTCGGCATACTGCTCCTCGCACGGCCCGTGCTGGCTTACACACAACGGCGGAGGTCGGCTGCGGCAAGAGTTACCGCGGCCTGACGGGGAGTTCACTCGAACGCGAGTTGCGTCTGCACTACAGGCTTGTAACTCCTGCGATGGAGCGGGGAAGGCCCCAGCCTGGCCAGGGCCTCCTTGTGCGCAGGGCAGGGATAGCCCTTGTGCTGCGCCAATCCATAGCCGGGGAACTCGCGGTCCAGCGCAACCATCAGCCGATCACGATGCACCTTTGCCAGCACGCTTGCGGCGGCAATGGAAAAGCTGGTTGCATCGCCCTTGATTACGGCTTGTTGTGGACCGTTCCAGTCAATCGTGTCACGGCCGTCAATCAACAGATAATCGGGACTCAGCGCCAGTTGATCCACGGCTTGGCGCATTGCCAGCAGCGAAGCCTGGCGGATGTTGATGCGGTCTATGGTTTCCGCATCCACGGCAGCAACGGCCCAGGCTACTGCGGTGGCGCGAATCTCCGTTTCCAGCGCCTCGCGCCTCCTGGCGGCCACCTTCTTTGAGTCGGTGAGCCCTTCGAAGCGGCAACCCGCAGGCAGGATGACTGCTGCGGCAACCACCGGGCCGAATAGCGGCCCGCGCCCCACTTCATCCACACCGGCAATGCAGAGTGCGCCACGCCGGCGCGCGGTCATTTCCAGCGTCCAGCCGCATACTGTAGCCTTGCCCATAGATCCCAGTATAAAAAGGAAACCCCCAGCCTGTCGGATGGGGGTTTCCTTTAGGACGACCGAGGTTGGCAACTACGCCTTTGCGGTCAGGTGGTCCACTTCCTTCAAGCGGGCTGCCTTACCGCGCAGTCCGCGGATATAAAACAGCTTGGCGCGACGCACCTTGTAGCTGCGGATCTTTTCGATCTTGTCAATTACTTTGGAGTTGAAGGGAAAGATGCGCTCGACACCCTGGCCAAAGCTCATCTTACGCACGGTGAAAGTTCCCTGCGGTCCACGGTTGATGGCGATGACCAGACCTTCAAAGGCCTGGAGACGTTCCTTGTCGCCTTCTTTGATTCTGACTTGGACGCGAATCTGGTCGCCGGGGAGAAACTCCGGTAAATCGGTGCGCTTGAGCTTGTCTGCCAAGCGCTGCATTACGGGATGAATGGACATAGTTCTTTCCTGATCTGAACTCAGAGATTTCAGTTTACCAAAGAACCGGCATTCATGCCTAATCAAATGGGAGTTCCCCCGGCTCTGCCGGGGTGGCAGTAGCAGTTTGACATTTACGGGAGTCCATCCAAGAAACTCCGAGAGGTGAGCCGCCAAGCACACTTCAAGGAGAGTCCCGGATGG
>JAKBHH010000042.1 GCA_021836865.1 Acidobacteriota bacterium | reverse complement strand
ATTCCCCGCGGTTCCAAGCTGATCGGTGTGGTCACCGGCGTGCTGTCTATGAAAACCGGAGGCGGAACCTCCATGCTGTACCTCAAGTTCGACCAGGCTCAGATAAAGAAAGAAGCGCCGATCTCGATCCGTGGTGCACTGGTTGCAGTGGCTTCCCCGCCAATCGCTTCGAGCGGCCCGGCGCCAAGTTCTCTGCCCCCCGCCTCCGAATCTATGACCGGCCAAGGCCTGCCCCAAAGCGTAGCCACTTTGGGCAAGTACGCGGCGGGCACCGAAAGCCCCTCCACCATTCCTTACGGCAGCACGCTGCCGGGCGTCGGCTTGGGCAACCATGTTGACGCGGATGGCACATCCGTACTCGAAGGACTGCACAAGGACATTAAGCTCGAGCGGGATGCGCGCGTCATCGTCGCGTTTCTCTGAGAACTTCCTTGAGAACTCGACGACGAGAGTTTCGTGGCGGGTAGCCCGCTGTCGTTTTTTCGTGCCCCAACTCAAACCGAGCGTACCCCATCCTTGGCGGGTGGCCACGATCTCGGAGAACTGTATATTCGCTGCGTGTGACCCCCTGCCCCTCGCATTTGGGAACCGGAGACGGCGGAAGACCTGTGCCTCACTCCGGATGCGCGGATCGAATACCGCTCCCCATAAGACGGTTGCCATCCCCTCAAACCCGACACACTCACCAGAACGCTAGAAGCTAGCCGCTCGCTCTCTCAGCACCGCGTCCGCTCGCGCCAGATCCTCTTCCGTATCCACGCCAATCGTGTCCGCCGGGGCCGCTGCCACATAGATCGTCAAGCCGTTCTCCAGCAGCCGCAGTTGCTCCAGCTTCTCCAGCTCTTCCAACGGAGAGGGCTTGAGCGCCGCAAACCGCTCCAGCGCCGCCCGCCCGCGCGCAGCGCCCGCTGATACTGCAGCGGACTCACGCCCATCGCCCGCTTGAACAGCCTCTGCACCGTGAACGGACTCAACCCCGCCACGCGCCCCAGCTCATCCAAAGAAATCCGTCGATCCGCGTGAGTCTCAACATGTGCACGAATCTTCTTCAAAGCTCCGCCCCGCGCAGGGTCAGCATCCGGACTGCACCGCCTGCACGCACGAAACCCCGCAGCCTGCGCCTCTGCAACCGTGCGGAAGAACCGCACATTCCGCCGCAGCGGCAGGCGGCTCGAGCATCCGGGCCTGCAAAACACCCCCGTCGTCGTCACGCCATAGAAAAACTCCGCCGCCGCATCGCGCCGCACAAGCTGCCGCCACGCCGCGTCGGCGTCAAGCGCCTGTGTGTCGCGATCACTTCGGACAAATCGTGTCTTGCTGCTCATGGAAACCATCTTCGCGCACGCAACGTCGCCCATGCACTCCGATTCTTGCTTGCAATTATGATTCTGTCGATTGGCAGCAAGCGCGTGGACGCATATTGAGATGGGGTGGAAAGACTGGATGTCGCCAAGCCCGTTTGTCAGTTCCTGCTCCCGTCGGACCGCCCGAGCAGATATTCCGGACCCGTGCGGTACCCAAATCTTCAATGGCTCGGTTCAGCGTTTTTTGAAGAAATTCTCCGGCCAGAGGAACTCAGGCAAATGCTGACGTATCAAGCGCGCTTGCGCGTGATATCCCCTCAATTCAAGCTCTCTCAAAAACACCGGCCAAGGAGGGATGTTGCTTCTGTACACATCAGACGAAGATGTAGACATCCCACCGCCGGAAGATGACGACAACCCACCGTATTGTGAGGTCGATAGCCCGCCGTACTGTGATGTCGAGAGGCCACCATACTGAGAGGTCGAAAGCCCACCGTACTGTGATGACGACAACCCCCCGTATTGCGAGGTGGACATCCCGCCATACTGGGAAGTAGACATTCCGCCATATTGTGATGTTGACGCACCGCCATACTGTGAGGTGGACATTCCACCACCTTCGGAGGTAGACAAGCCGCCGCCTTGGGAGGTGCTTAGATTGCGAGGCCAAGTCCTCAGATTCGGAATGATGGGTCTACTCATGCAGCATTTCTCTCCCATTCGCCGTCGCTTGACGTTGAGGCCACCATTTTACCCGAGACGTTTAGAAGGCGAGTGGCCACGATCTCGGAGAACTGTATATCCGCTGCCTGCGCCCCCCTGCCCCTCGCATTTGGGAACTGGAGACGGCGGATGACCTGTGCCTCACTCCGGAGGCGCGGATCGAATACCGCTCCCCATAAGACGGTTGCCATCCCCTCAACCCCGCCACACTCGCCAGAAAGCTACAAGCTAGCCGCTCGCTTCACCAGCACCTTCTCCGCCCGCGCCAAATCCTCTTCCGTATCCACGCCAATCGTGTCCGCCGGGGCCGCCGCCACATAGATCGTCATGCCGTTCTCCAGCAGCCGCAGTTGCTCCAGCTTCTCCAGCCTCTCCAGCGGAGAGGGCGCCAGCGCCGCAAACCGCTCCAGCGCCGCCCGTCGATACGCATAGATGCCCAGATGCTTCCTGTACCCCGCAAACCCCGTCCCGTCGCGGTCAAACGGTATCGTCGCCCGCGAGAAGTAGAGCGCCCGCCCATCCAGCGCCGTCACCACCTTCACCGCATTCGGATTCCCAATCTCCTCCGCCGCGCACGGCACCGCCAGCGTGGCCACATCCACCTCCGGCCGCTCCATCAGCGCCAGCAGCGGCTTGAAGAACTCCCCCGTCAGCGTCGGCTCATCACCCTGGATGTTCACGTACACATCCGCCTCCAGCCGCGCCGCCACCTCCCGCACCCTGTCCGACCCGCTGGCGCACTCCGGCGACGTCATCTCCACCGGTATGCCCCGGGCGCGGCACACCACCGCCACTTCTTCCGCATCCGTCGCCACCACCACCGCGTCCATCGCGCCGCTCGCCATCGCCGCGCGCCACACCCACTCCACCATCGGCCGCCCGGCAATCTCCCGCAGCACCTTCCGGCTCAGCCGCGTCGAAGCCAGCCGCGCCGGAATCACTCCCACCACGCGCATCCTGCTCATGCACGCAAGTCTAAAGGACGCCGCTGCCTGCTCACCGCCCGCATCACTCGCGGCCAACCCACCACGGCCACGCCCCACCACGGCCATTGACCCGCTATAATTCCCTCATGCAGTTCACGGCCCATTTTCGCGCCCTCATCATCGCGCCCGCCGCTGCCGCGTGCGCGGCACGTGCTGCGGCTCCGGCCGCCTAAATACTGCTTCTTTCATCCCAATTCAGCATGCAGTTGTGAATCAGGTCCCTTCGCGCCTGTTTCCGCACCGCACCCCACGGCCCGCTGCCCACGCGCAGTTCATAATGGAGTCATCATGGAAGAGTTCAGCCGCATTCAACGCCTCCCGCCTTACGTCTTCAACATCACCGGCGAGATGAAGGTCGCCGCGCGCCGCCGCGGAGAAGACATCATCGACTTCGGCATGGGCAACCCCGACGGCGCCACGCCCAAACACATCGTCGACAAAATGATCGAGGCCGCGCAGAAGCCCGTCACCCATCGCTACTCCGTCTCCAAAGGCATCCCCCGCCTGCGCAAGGCCATCTGCAACTGGTACAAGACCCGCTACGACGTGGACCTCGACCCTGACACCGAGGCCATCGTCACCATCGGCTCCAAAGAGGGCATCGCGCACCTCTGCCTCGCCATCCTCGACTCGCGCGACACCGTCCTCGTCCCCAATCCCAGCTACCCCATCCACATCTACGGCCCCGTCATCGCCGGCGCGCACGTCATCAGCGTCCCCATCCACGACCAGGAAACCTTCCTCGCCCAGCTTGAGGACGTCATCCCGCGCATGACCCCGCGCCCCAAGGCGCTGATCGTCAACTTCCCGTCGAACCCCACCACCCAGTGCGTCGAGCTGCCCTTTCTCGCGCGCCTCGTCGAGCTGGCCCGCCAATACGGCTTCCATCTCATCCACGACCTCGCCTACGCCGACATCGCCTTCGACGGCTACAAGCCGCCCAGCGTCCTTGAGGTCCCCGGCGCCAAAGACGTCGCCGTCGAGTTCTTCACCCTCTCCAAGAGCTACAACATGCCCGGCTGGCGCGTCGGCTTCATGGTCGGCAACCCCGTCCTCGTCAACGCTCTCGCCCGCCTCAAAAGCTACTTCGACTACGGCACCTTCACGCCCATCCAGGTGGCCAGCATCCTCGCGCTCGAGGGGCCGCAGGACTGCGTCGCCGAAATCCGCGACATCTACTGCAGCCGCCGCAACGTCCTCGTCGAAGGCCTCAACAAGCTCGGCTGGCACGTCCCCTCGCCCAAGGCCACCATGTTCGTCTGGGCACAGATTCCCGAGCAATACCGACCCCTCGGCTCGCTCGAATTTTCGAAGTTATTGCTGACTGAAGCCAAAGTAGCCGTAAGCCCCGGCATCGGCTTCGGCGATCACGGCGACGGCCACGTCCGCTTCTCCCTTATCGAAAACGAAGAGAGAACAAGACAGGCGTTGCGCGGCATCAAGCAGATGTTCGCGAAAGCAACAGTCCCCGCATAAGCAGCAAACTTGGGTGCCCCATTCATGGCGTCCGCCCGCGGCGGACGACATGGGTGGGAGACCACAAACCAACGCACAGACAACACGCCGTCTTTGACTCTCACCCCGCCACAAACCGGGGTGCCCCATTCATGGCGTCCGCTCCAGCGGACGACATGGGTGGGAAACCTCGAACCAGCGCACAGGCAACACTCCGCCTTTGGCTCTCACCCTACCACAAACCGGGGTGCCCCATTCATGGCGTCCGCTCCAGCGGACGACATGGGTGGGAGACCACAAACCAACGCACAGACAACACACCGCCTTTGACTCTCACCCCGCCACAAACCGGGGTGCCCCATTCATGGCGTCCGCTCCAGCGGACGACATGGGTGGGAAGCCTCGAACGAGCGCACAGGCAACACACCGTCTTTGACTCGCACCCCACCCCCACCCGGGGTGCCCCATTCATGGCGTCCGCCCGCGGCGGACGACATGGGTGGGAGGCCACGAACCCGCGTTACACTTCTCCCGACATGCCAAAGGGCCTTATCCGTTACCAGAACTCCGGCGAGTTCCACTTCCTCACCTTCAGTTGCTTCAAGCGGCAACCTCTGCTCGCCCAGCGCAACGGTTACAGCCTCATCGAGCAGACACTCGAACGCGTTCGCCAATCGCACAAGATGGTCATTGCCGGCTATGTCCTGATGCCCGAGCAATTGCATCTGCTGGTCAGCGAACCGCACCTTGGCTCTCTGGCCGCAGCGATTCAGGCACTCGAGCAGGAAACCGCAAAGAAGCTCAAGAAGCCCGATGAGGCGCAGTTCTGGCAGCACCGCTACTACGACTTCAACGTCTGGAGCGAAGGGACAACCGAAGAGAAGCTTCACTACATGCACCAGAACCCGGTGAAGCGGGGCCTGGTCGATCGGCCACAGGATTGGCCATGGTCAAGCTTTCTCCATCACGCGACCGGCGTCGTTGGTACGGTCGAGATCGAGTCGCGCTGGACCGCGCAGAGACGTGGCGGACGGCTGCTTGCGGTCACCCTTACAGAAGATTCCAGAGCGAGACAATCATGAGGCGGGCCGAGCGCTATGCTCACCCACCCATGTCGCCCGCCGCGGGCGGACGCCATGAATGGGGCACCCCAGATGAGTGGCCGGTAAAGAAGACTCACATGCGTGGGCCACCCGTCCATCCTCGGCCCTTGGCTCTTTGGAGTTCTCCAAGCTGCTCTTGACCGAAGCCAAAGTAGCCGTCAGCCCCGGCACCGGCTTCGGCGACCACGGCGACAACCACGTCCGCTTCTCCCTCATCGAAAACGAAGAGAGAACACGGCAGGCGCTAAGAGGGATTCGACAGATGTTCACAAGAGTCAAGGAGCCCGTAAGCGAGCCCGTTCAGTCGAGTTGAGTCAATATGACCCGAAGCGCAGCGATCAGACCAAGACTAGTTGACGGCTTGAAACGGGAAGCGCTAACGTTTCGATAAACTGGAATGAGTGATACAGAGTATAGTCTGGCTGGTTTCGATAGTTTTGCGGACGACCTTCTTTCAGAAAAAGGAGTTCGGCCGCTCGTGTTGGTAGGCGCGTCAAAGATAGATCTACTGCTAATGAAGATCATTGAAGGCTATCTGCTACCAAAGATCTCGAGGCCAAGAGAGCAGGATGAGTTGTTAGGAATCGACTACCCACTTGGTACGTTTAGCTCCCGGATCCGGATGTGCCGTCGCCTTGGTTTTTTGGATGAGACACTCTACGCAGCATTAGAGAAAGTGCGAACACTTCGTAATCTGTGCGCGCATTCAATCAACTTCGATCATCGTCAATCCCCGGTCCGAGACCATATCGTTGATTTGCGAAAAGCCATGTCCACTCGGGAGTCATTCAAGTTAACCCGGCAGAAGTATTTCATGGAAGAGTCCCTTAGCAACACTGAGGAATTGCAGTGCCTTTTGCTTACTGTGTGCGTGCTGTTGCAAGGAATCCTCAACCTCAATGTTAAAGTCTCGCCAAACACGGATTTGATCCGAGTATCGGCAAAATAGGAGAGCCACAATGACACCACCTGCGCAGCAGAAAGCGCGAAAGAGCGCAACTCGAGCGGAAAATGACATTGGGATCATCAGGTTGCCTGTAATCAGGGCAACAGTTTGCGGAGTGGGGGTCTATCGGGGATTTGCACCGTTGGCCGATTTGGCGGATATCTCGAAAGCCGATATCTATGATCAAATTCATAATCCTAAAGGGACACAAAGAGATCTAAATAAGCCCCATGCTCGTGATGCCTACACTTACATCAAGAGTAAGGACATAGGATTCTGGCCAGAAGTGTTCCTTTGTGTGCGATCGAAAAAGGTAGTTACCTTTCAGCCAATGTCTGATGACTATCCAGACGTGGGGATCCTAGAGATCGACAAGAAAGCCGCGATGAAAACCGGCGCCATTGCGATCTCACGCGTAGATGGAAATCATCGCTTACATTACGGAGACGGCAAGGAAAGCGGATATACCCGTATAGATAAGCAGGTATCTTTCTGCCTGGCATATACACTCACGCGCGATGAAGAAATCCTTCTTTTCAAGGACATTAACGATAACCAGAAGAGCATGAACACGAGCCACCTCGACGGCATCGAAGTTCGATTAACCCCGGAGGAAGAGCTCAAGAGAAAGAACCCACAGCTTTACATCGCAAAACGGCTTGCGCAGGATCCCAAAAGCCCGTTCTATGGGAGAGTGTTTGATGGCGGAAAGAAGGTCGCTGTGGCTGACATTCCATTGCGCGCTTTAACTACCGGAATCGAGTATCTGAGAAGTCGATCAACACAGTTGCCACATCTAGATGATGCTGAAGCGGAATATCGAGTAATAGCAAACTATTTCGAGGCAGTGAAGAAGTGGCAGCCTGCGGCATGGACTGAACCAAAGGATTACTTAATGCTCAGGGGTGCCGGTCTTTGGGCAATCTGTTTCATCGGCGCACACGTGATTGACCTTGCAATGATCCAAGATGAGTTCAAGTCTCAGGAGCTACTTGCGATTCTTAAGTCAGGTAAGACTTGGGATTGGGGAAAGAAGGGTGATTTCACGGGGTTAAGCGGTCGATCTGGGGCTTTGGAGATCAGCAAGAGAGTTACCCGTAACCTGCAGGACTCACGCAAGATGTCAACAAGCAAGTTGTTCGATCGAATTATGGCGTAGAACCTACCCAGCCGGGTGCCCCAGGTCTCGCTTTTGAGACCTGGGAAAGCACGAACCCACCCCAGCCATATCGACTCACCTCAGCATTCCCACCGCCCTACGCCGCGTCCGTCAGCTTCACTGTCACCTTGCGTCCCAGCGCCGTCGCAATGTTCACCAGCGCATCCAGACTGAACCGCGCGATGCGTCCGCGCAGCAGGTCGCTGATGCCGGGTGCCTGTAGATGCTCAAGAGGCGGCCCCCTCGCCGGAAGGGCGGATGGGTGGAGCCGTGAGGCCGGCGGGGTCCGCGGCGGAAGTGAGGCGCTGGAGCGTGTCGTGCAGCTCGGTGCGCAGTCGATCGAGGCGGATGCCGCCGAAGCGGGGCGGGCATGCGCTGAGGCGGCGCAGCGCGCGCGCCAGCAGCGATCGGGCGCCGGCGAGGTTGCTCCGCTCAAGGTGGTGGAAGGCGGCGGCCACCTGGATGAGGGCCTGGAGAAAGTCCTTCTCGGGCTGGCGGAGGGTGAGCCAGACGGCCTCCCAGTGCTCATGGGCGAGGAAATATTCGCCGCGGTGGTAGCAGGCGAGGCCTTCGGCGAGCGGTCCGCGGGTCCAGTCAAGGAGTGCGGGGCCGGAGGACTCTGGATGAGGATCGGGGATGAGTTCAGGTTTCATTGGCGCGGGAAATCTGCAGAGATAGAAGTACTATGACAGTTTTGGCTCCCGCCGGGTGGGGAAAGCACGAGTCCATCCCAGCCATGTTCTCCCGAGCCGCCCACCTTATCCTCGCTTTTTCCGCCGCGCTTGACGCACCGCGCGCCCCGGCACGATACTCGCCTCACCCCATGGAGGTCCTCATGTCTGGATTCCTGCGTATGCGCTTCCTGCCCCAGAGCACCGATGCCGGCCTGCTCGCGCTGCGCCTCATCGCCTGCCTCAGCCTGTTTCTCAAGCACGGCACAGAGAAGCTCTTCGGCTTCTCCTCCATGAACGCGCACTTTCCCGGCGCGGCCATCCTGGGCGTCTCGCCCCTGCTCCTGCTCGCCACCTTGAGTGACGGCATCTGTTCTCTGTTGATGCTCGTGGGCCTCGCCACGCGCTGGGCCGCGCTCGTCGCGCTTGTCAACATCTTTGGCGCGTGGGCCGTCATTCACCACTTCGCGTTCTTCGGCCGCGGCGCAGACCACGGCGAGCTTATCGTCCTCTATCTCGCCACCTTTGTTGCCCTCTTGCTTGCCGGCCCCGGCCGCTTCAGCCTCGACGCCTGCATGGCCCGCAGCCACATCTAGTACTGCATCATCGTCACCCTTACCACATCCGGCGCCTCGTGGAAGCTCAGTCCGCGATCCGTCTCGTCGCCATTCAGCAGGCGCAGCGGCTTCCACACGCCGTTTTCATACGTGCCCTGCTCGGCCTTGAGAATCTGGCTGTGCATCCATGCCGGCTTGCCCGGCAGGTGGAAGATCACGCTCGCATCCACGCCCGTCACCAGAAATTCATTCGGCCCGAGCTTGCCCACCAGCGCCGCGGCGTGTGCATCCTTCGTTCCCGGCGCGCGCCGCCCGTCCATCTGCGGAAATCCGAACGCCACCGTCGCCTGCCACTCGCCCAGGTCCACTTCCTGGGTGGTCGTGCCCGGCTCTTCTACCGCTGTCTTCAGCTTGCCGTCGTATTCCAGTTGCGCAATCTCGCGATCCATCGGCCCTATCAGCGCATAGTTGCGCGCATGAGCCGTCCACTTCTCGTCGCCCAGTATGTTCCATCCCGACTGGTCCACGCCAAAAGGAGAGAAGCCGATCGCGCCCTCGCCCAGCGCATAGAAGAAAAACTTCGCGAAGCTGTCACTGCGTCCCGTCTCAGGAATCCACAGCGGATTGTCGGGCCTGTTGTACGCCGCCATCGTCTCCCGGTAGAACTGCGAATCGTCTGCATAGATGTCGGGCCCGATCATGTCAATCGCAGGCGCAAGCTGCCGCCACAGCCCCACCAGCTTCTGCACCGCGCCGCCGCTCGGATAGCCAATGCCCGGCAGGTCAACCTGCCGCTGCGGCAGTTGCGCCGACGGGTAGTCGATCCACACGTTGATGTAGCACGGAATGGCAAACTCCGCTTTGCCCGCCGCCACAATCGTGTTGATGTATTTCGCCTGAAAGTACATCTGGAACAGCTCATCGGCCTCCGCGTTGAACACCGCACTCCACGTGCCCGGCTGCTTATGCGCGGCAGCCAGCAGGTCCGCAGGCACCTGACCTGCGAACGCGCGATTGGCTTCCGCCGAAAAATCGCGCACGCTGCCGATGTTGCCCGACTCATTTTCCACCTGCACGAACAGCACCGTGTGCTGGTCACCATCAATCTGCTTCAGGTGCCGCATCAGGGATGTGAACGCCGTCTTGTCCGCTTCAAGCGTATTCTTGCCCAATGGCGACATGACATCCATCGGCGACCCATCCAGCCTCATCACGCGCGGAAAGCGCTTCGTGTCCGTCTTCACCCACCCAGGCACGTAGTGGTTGTTGCCGTTCTTCCACGTGCCAAACCACAGCAACACCACGTGCAGGTTGTGCGCCCGCGCGCCCTGCACAATTGCATCCACAGCGCTGAAGTCGAATTGGCCCTCCGTCGGCTCCAACTGCTCCCAGTAAACCGGGGCCTCCACCGTATTGGCATGGAGCTCGGCCATCGACTCCCACACCTGCGGCAGCTCACTGGGCCAGCCGCTGGAGTTGTGAATCTGCCCTCCCAGCACCAGATACGGCTTGCCATCCACCAGCAGCGCATAATGGCCGTCGTTCTGCACAATCTGCGGTGCCTGCGCGTGCAGCGACGAAGACGGAGCGATGATGGCGGCAAGGAGGATAACGGCAAAAAGAGAAAGCACGAACCTGGAAAATAGGACGCTGACGCGCATGGTTTTTACCTCCCCAGCAATGTAAACGTCTACAGCTATTCCTGCAACCTCTCGCCGCTGGAAGGATTCAAAAATGGTCCGCCACCGAAGCGGGGCGGCGGACCTCCATCCTGTAACGCCCGCGGAGCTACTGCTTGTGCTCCACGGCAGGCGGTGCAACAGCGCCGGGGAAGATATCCGGCAGCGGGGCGTTGCGCTGGTCCTCCATCTGCGGCTGTGGCAGCGGCTTGCGCGGCATCATCTGGTCACGCTGGGCCGAGTTGTAGACGAAGATGGCTTCGACCGTTGCAATCTGCTTCAGGTCTGCCGCCTGGAGCCGCTCCACCGTGTCTTCGTTGGAGTGGTGCGTGCGGCTCTCATAATCGAGATCGTCCTGAACGAACTGGAATCCGGGAATCCCCACCGCATCAAAGCTCAAGTGATCGGTGCCGCCCGTGTTCCGCATCGTCAGCGTCGTCACGCCCAGGTCCTTCAGCGGAGCAATCCACTGCGCAAAAATCGGCGCCACCGCGGCATTGCCCTGCAGATAGACGCCGCGGATTTTGCCCGAACCGTTGTCTACGTTGAAATAGGCAGAGATGATCTTCTGTTCCGGTTTCACATCCAGCGGCCCGATAGCCTTGCGCAGAAACTCAGGGAGCGCCTGCTGATCCGGTGCGGTCGAGAGCGGCGCGGATCCGAAGTGTTGCTTCACGTAGCCTCGCGATCCAAACAGACCCTGCTCTTCCCCCGTCCACAGCGCGATGCGGATCGTGCGCCGCGGTTTCACGTCCAGGGCTTTCAGGATGCGCACGGCTTCCATGGCCACCACAGTGCCCGCGCCGTTGTCCGTCGCACCGGTGCCCGCAATCCAGCTATCCAGGTGCCCTCCCAGCATCACCACCTGGTCTTTCAGCCTGGGGTCCGTGCCAGGAATTTCCGCAATCGTGTTGTAACCGTGCTCATGATCGCCCGTAAACCGGGTTTCAATATCGACCTGAACCGTGACGGGGACATGCGCCTGGGTGAGCCGGTAGAGTCGCCCGTAGCTCTCAATTGCGGCCACGGCCACCGGCACCTTCATTTGGCTCTCCGCCTTGTAGGGAGTGCGTCCCAGGGTGGCTCCATTGTCGTCAAAGAACGTGCCGCCGGAGCCGCCGCCGTTCTTGCCGTCGCGGCTGGGCTCAATCACTGCTGCCACTTTCTCGTCGGCAAAGAACTGCGCCACTTTGTCGATCAGCTTGATGCGCTCCAGATAAGCATGAATGCGCGCCTCCATCTCGGGCGACAATCCGCCCGCGTTGCCATTCACGGGAAACCCGGCAAGATCTTCAAGCTCCTTATCCGAGTAGCGTTCAAACAGCGCCTTATCCACGGGGGGAACATCGCGCATGGCGCCAAACAGAACGATCTTCCCACCAAGCTTTCCTTTGTATTGGTCCAAGTCCTTCTCGGCCTGGACCTTTACGTAGACCACATCCCCCGTCACCGGTCCCGTCGTTGACGGCGACCACGGGGTGGCCTGCATGATGAGGATCGCCGTATCCGGCGTCACCATGCGCGCCCAGGTATTGAGTTGCTGCCAGCCCAGGCCGAACTCGCCCCAGTCTTCCAGGTGAGCGTTGTCGAGGCCGATTTTGGTCAGCGTGTCGCGCGTCCACTCGTTCGCCTTCTTCAGGTTCGGTGAGCCCGTCAAGCGCGGTCCTATTCCATCCATCAGCGCGCTGGCAAACTCCATCACATGCGAGTGATTCAACCCTTCCTCGCGAATCCGCTGGTACATGTTCAGGTCCAGAGACTCGGTGGCGGGCTGCACCTCACTGTACGGGTCTACGGGTGCGGTAGCGGCGGCCTTGGGCTTCTCGACAGCAGGTAAGGCCACCGAAGCAGACAACAGGAACATTGGAAATAGACTTTTCAGGACTTTCTTCACACGCGCGGCTCCAGAGGAGGGATCATCTTTCGGTTGATGGCATTCTAGGACATTTCGCCGGTCTTTACTCAGATCAGGACACGGCATTGGCGCTGACAAGATCCATCCCCGCCGGCATCATGCGCATGGCTTGCGCACAGAGGCCGATACGCGCAGAATGGCTCTTTGCTGGCTGGGACTGCCTGCATGTCACAGCCTGGCGATTCCATGGAAAAGGAGATCGGTGAATGAAAAACTTTGAGCACACCGTGAAGACCCGAAAGTCGTTTGACGATGCAGTTCGGGCCGTCGAACTGGCCACGACCGCAAAGGGATTCCGCGTTCTGCACACGCACGACATCGCCGGAACCCTCGCCGAGAAGGGCTTCAAGCGCGAGCCGCTGAAGATTGTCGAGATATGCAATGCGAAGTACGCGCATGAAGTGCTGCAAAAGGATGTATCCGCGGCGCTGATGCTGCCCTGCCCCATCCTCGTCTACGCCCTGGGCGGCGAAACCCACATCAGCACCATGCTGCCCAGCGTGATGGGAGGCCTATTCCCAGGCAAGGGCATTGAAGAGGTAGCAGAACTGGTGGAGAAGGTAGCCGTATCCATTGTGGATGAAGCCGCGGGATGACGGAGCACGGCCAATGGCCTCCAATTGCAAACTGAGAACAGGCGGCACGGATCAAGCAGAGCGCGACGCGGCCAACTTGCGCAGCCGAATATGCTCTGCCGCGACCCACCCCACACTCAGCACGAGGAGCAGTGCAATTAGCGACTGCGAGATGACGCAGTAGAGGCACCAGACCTCGAGCACCAGCTCTTCAATAAACGTGAGCCGCAACGCAAAGCAGAAGCCCGCAAAGACCGCCAGCATCAGCGCAAAACGCTGCCGGAGCAACCCAAGCGCCATGATCACCAGGTAACCGGCAATGCCGATCGCCGCCACCGGCACATTGTGCATCACCGCAAACGGGCTCTGATTCACCACCCCGCAGTCCCAGTGCGCATTGATCGAGCAGGGCTCAGTGGCGGTGGAATAATGCACGCGCAGCGCAAGACCCGAAACCACCGCGCCTGCCAGAGCGAGGACCGCAATCACATATCGCATCACGACTTACATGCTAAAGCATTACCATGGTCGTATGCCTCATGCCATGGGTGAAGGCTCACGGATTGCGTTTTTCGGCGGTAGCTTTGATCCGCCGCATTGCGGCCATCTTGCCGTGGCGCGTGCGGCACAGGCCGCCTTGCAGCTCGACCGCGTCCTCTTTGCCCCGGTGGCGGCTCAGCCGCTCAAGCCTAATGGCGCGGGAGCTGGCCTTGAGCATCGGCTCGCAATGACGCGGTTGGCGATTGCGGGGCACGCGGGCCTGGAACTCTCCCTTGCCGATGCACCGGACCCATCGGGCGCCGCCCCAAGCCCCAACTATACGATCGACACACTGGATCGGCTGCGCCGCGATCTTCCGTCCGACAGTAAGCTGTTCTGCCTGATGGGGGCGGACTCGTTTCTCGGCCTTCGACACTGGCATCGAGGCGCAGAGATTCCTTTTGCAGCGCCACTCATCGTGGCCGCGCGCCCCGGACAAAGCCTGGCGGACCTTGGTGCCGCGCTGCCCTCGGGTTTGAGCCTGACCGGGGGAGTTGCTGCGGAATCCGAGTCTGAGCCTCTAGCAATGCGTACCTATGTGCTGCGCAACGCTTCGGGCGAGGTCGCGCCCTTTTATGTCCTGCCCAGCCTGCACATGGACATCAGCGCCTCTCAGATTCGGAGCGAGATTCGCCGTGGAGCGCGCTCGATTCCCACTCTCCTGCCCGGCTCGGTGGCCCGTTACATCGCCGAACATGCGCTCTATCGCTAATTCGTCACTTGCCCCAGCGGGACTGAGACGCTAGCATGACCCTTGGAGAACCAATCCGACGCATGACCCTATCTCAAGCGCACGAACATATCCGCCTCCTGGTGCAGACCGCCGCCAGAGCCTGTGAAGACAAGAAGGGGGAAGAGACCCGCATTCTCGAACTCGACCCCATCGACTCCGGCCTTGCCGATTTCTTTCTGATTACTTCAGCCACCAACGACCGCCAGGCCATCGCCATCGCCGACGAGATAGAGCACCGTCTCAAAAAGGAATTTGGGGTCTACGCAAACTCCGTAGAGGGCCGCCGCCAGGGTGAGTGGATCCTTCTCGACTACGTTGATTTCGTGGTCCACGTTTTTCTGGCCCAGCGCCGCGCCTTCTATGACATCGAACGCTTGCGCAAGTCCGCGCGGCCGCTCACCCCTGTCGAGTTTGACGAGGAGTTGAAAGCTGCTCTCGCCGCCAGAACTCGTGAGGCCCGCGGGAAAGCCGCCGCCAAGGCCAAACCCGCCGCGGCCAAGGCAAAACCTGCTCCCAAGGCAAAGAAGGCTGTGGCCCCAAAGAAAGCTGCGTCCGCGGCCAAAGTCCCCGGCGCACCCGCAAAGAAAGTGAGCCCGGCGAAGAAAGCGAGCGCAAAAGCAGCCGCAAAGAAGTAGCCCGCGCCGCCGCTCTGGGGCTCGACGTACCCCACCTGCGCCTTCTCTCTGCAAAATACGCGCACCAATACGAAGGGGACCTGATCGCTCAGGTCCCCTTCGTATTCCAAATTTGGAGAGTTAATTGATTAGAAGTCGAACTTAGCTGTCAACTGGATGAGCCGTGGTGTAGCATCCCCGCCCAGGAATGAACCCAAAATCGAAGTCGGCGGATTCACCCCGGATGTCATGATTCCAAAGGTCGATGGCGAAGCGATATTGTTGCCCGGCTGTCCAAAGTTAAAGTGATTGAACACGTTGAAGAACTGTGCTCCGACCTTGAGCTTGCCCGAATCCCAGTGAGGCATGGTGAAGCCCTTGGTGGCAGCGAAATCGAAGTCGGTGAAATTGGGACCAAACATCTGGTTGCGCCGCGACTGGCCGAAATCGGTCGCAGTGGTAAACGAAGACGTGAACGCGCAAGGGGTTCCAATTCCAGCTCCGGCGGCCGATTTTCCACCGCAGTGGTTGCTCTTGAGGGCCCCAGTCTGCTGTGCAAAGAGCGGAGCGGAGGTGCCGTTCCAGCTATAGTTGGAAAGCCCCGCAGCAGTTCCGGAATCGATAATCGAGAAGGGTAAGCCTGTGCTGTGGAAGACGGTTCCTGAGAACTCCCAGTTATCGACCAGCAGCCTCGGCCCTGCAAAATGCGGCAGCGAGTACAGGTAGTTGCCGCTCACGTAGTGGCGGACGTCATAGTCGGCGTTGCCATAGTTGGAACGTAGATTGAACGGGTTGGAAGGATACACGCTATTTCCGCTGAATCCGTCGAAGCCTCCGTTTGAAACCTCGTCGAGTGCGTGGCTGTACTGATAGTTGACGGCAACCGTCAGGTTGCCCGACCGGTGCTCTCCGGAGAGTACAACACCGTTGAAGTTTCCGGACGACGTGCTCGATGCCTCGAGGATTGAACTGAAGTTTGGATTGGGAGGGGCGGTGGTGGAAAGCTCAGGGAAGCCGGCGACGCCGCCGCCGTTATAAGAGTTGAGCCCGGGGTTCAGGACCGGTTCATGATAGCTGCGGTTGCCGACATACATGATGGAGAAGCTGTCGCTCTTGCTAACCTGCTGTTCAATCGCCAGGCTCCACTCTTCATAAGTCGCGTAGTTGATCTTTGTTGTTGCGTTCGCCAGGCTCGGCGGCGCGAACCCTGGGACTGAAGAGAGGCTTGTAAAACTTGCTCCGCTTGAGAAGCCACTCGAAAACGCCTTGTTGGAGGCGGCAGCGATGGAGGCTGCACTGCCGGGAGCTGAAGGAACCAAGGCAATATTGGATCCGCCAAAGGCTGGTCCCAGGATGTTAAAGCCCACGTTACTGGGAGCGTTATTCAGGAAGAAGTCAGCGATTTGACCGGGGAAGGAATCAGAGAACATGCCGAATCCGCCCCGAATCGTGGTCCGGCTGTCGGCTCCAAACGGCAGGAATGCAAAACCGACGCGCGGCTCGTATCCTATCATCTGCAAGCTCGGCATGGCCTGTGTCAGGCCAGACGAAATCAGCTTGTTGTAGGGTGTCGCGGTGCTGGTGTTCGCGTTCGCGAAGTTGGAGCCCAGGTGCGCAAAACAGTTGGTCCGGCAGATCGGATTGGAATTGTGCTCCATACGCATACCGTAGGTGAGAGTCAGGTTGGGAAGTACCTTCCACTGGTCCTGCGCATACCAACCCATGGTGTACAGAGCAATCGGCTGGGTTGAGCGAGTTGGGAACTGCTGGAACCAGTCGTCCACATAGCCCTGCTCGAAACTGGCGTTCGTTGTATATGCTTCCGGCGAAGTGGTGTACTCCCCTGGACTGAAGTCCGTAACATCGTTGCGATGCATCGTCCATCCAAAGGTGAGGGTGTGTTTGCCCTTCGTCCAGCTCACATCATCCTGAAACTGGTAACCGGTGACGTTGCGCCCCTGAGGCCAGATAATATTTAACCCTCCCGGCCATGCGGCAGTTCCGTTGCTGCCCAGATCCCCGTCAGCAAAGATGAGGCTGAACGGTACAATCTTCTCCGAGGCAGCCTCGCTGGTATTTGTAAAGACAGCCCGGTAATAGTTGGTGGAAAAGAGGAACTGGTTGGAGGCCGATGGCGAAAAGGTGTGCTGCTCGCTGAGTTGGCCGTCATAGGATGGCTGGGGACTGAGCGCATCGAATATCGGGTTCATCAGGTTTGTGTACGTTGCCTGAACGCCCTTGTCGATGGTGGCATGGCCGAAGAGGTGATCTTTGTCGCTGATATTCTGGTCGATTCGGCCATTGAACTGGTACTCATGTGTCTTGTTTCCTGCCACGCTATTGTAGTTCACCGTGCAATACGGAGCGCAGGAAGTTGAAGGGGTTGGCTTTGCGGTGGCATAGCCTGGGGCGTTGTTGTAAAGGTTAAAGATGTTTTGGTAGATCGCCGTCTCCGAGGCGAGACCGTTGGTGACGAGGTTCTGCAGAACCGTTGATTGATAAATAGCGTCGGGAGCGTAGATGGTGGCGCGGGCCGGCAAAACAACATACAAGCCTTCATAGTCCACGAAGAAGAAGGTCTTGTCATGCTTGATGGGTCCGCCTACTGCCGCAGCAAACTGGTTCACATTATCGAATGCGCGCGGCGTGACCGGGGTGGACTGCTTATTGAAAAAGTCGTTGGCATTCATCACGCGGCCGTTCCACCAGTAGGCGGCATTGCCGTGATACTTGTTTCCGCCTGACCGGGAAACTTCTGCTACCTGCGCACCGCCCAAACCGCCGAACGACGCATTGTACGCATTGGAAACAACTGTAACTGAAGCAACGTCGTTGGCGCCGAGGGCCAGGTTCGTCGCGCCTGAATTATTCACGTTCAAGAAAGGATCGTTGTAGTAGCCTCCATTCACAGTGAATGTATTCGCCGTGCCGGGCAGCCCAAACGAGGAGAAGTTTCCGTACCCGCTTTGTGTATTCATCACAGTGCCAGGGGCAGTCTGCGCCTGGAAGGTGATGTCGTTTCCCGGGTTCGGCAGAAGCTGAAGTTGTTCCTGCGTAAATGTGCTGCTGATCTGCGCGTCTTCAGTGTGCAGGAGAGGCACTTCGCTACCCGTAACCTCGACGGTCGTAGTCGCCTGCCCCACGGTCATCACGACATTGGCTGCCGCCACAATTCCGGGGCTTAGATCGACGGTCTGGCTGGACTTCTCAAAACTGGCGGCCGTAACCGTCACCGTAAAGCGTCCTGGGGCAAGTTGCGGGACACGATAATCGCCAGCGGCACCGGTCGTAGTGGTTCGGGAATCCCCGGTTGCCAAAGCAGTAATGGTGACCTTTGCTCCGGGAACGACCGCTCCAGAGGGATCCGTCACAACTCCAGCGATCGCGCCGGTGGTGTTCGTCTGGGCATAGGCAACTGGCCCACTGGTCACCGTCGCAAAACTGGCAGCTACGACTAGACCCAATACCAAAGCCACGCCCCTCAAGCTTATAAATCGCATTGAACTCCTCCAAATAGATCTGAATCCGGTAGACCCGGTATGGTGATCTTCGATCCGTTGATTCTGCGTTTGCGCCCCAGCTTCGTTCTCAGCTTCCAGCCGGCCCGACATCATTGCAAATGCCTAAATCATTGAAAAAACACGGTATGGTAAGCACTACTAACAGCCCAAGTCATGCAATCTGTCCTTCTCGTAAAAAGAGAGAAAGTGTTGCTGTTTTGTAACTGTATTGCACGAGAAGGGCCAATCGCATGCAGACAGCTCTTGAATTGCCTTACTCTATGGAAACAGAAGGCTTACCATCCGACCCAGAACTGCCTCAAAGAGGCTGTTATATGGAAAACAGTATTATGTTTCAATAGTATTCCAAAAACGGATTTACGCCTTCCGTTTTTGGGGAATCCCCGCCGCCGGGCACATTACAGAGCGATTCAGGTATGCTCCACGCTATGCAGCTGACTCTGGCCCACATCGGCATGCGACCGGGTTCCAAGGATGAATTTGACACCCTCACCCGGCTCTACCTCGACCGCTGCGGCCCGTTCGCTCGCTGCCGCGCCGAGGCCTTCCGAACTGAAGACGCGCTGCTGGAGTGGCTCGACCGGCAGCAGGGGCGCACCCCCGTTGTCCCCGTCCTGCTCGATAGCCGCGGCCGCCAGCTAACCTCAGAGGCCTTTGCCGCGTGGGTCGGGGCACGCCGCGATGACGGCACGCAGCACATCGTCTTCGCCATCGGCCCCGCCAGCGGATGGTCTGACGCTGCACGCGCGCGCGCCCAACTGTTACTCTCGCTCGGCTCACTCACCCTGGCCCATGCCTTGGCGCGCCTGGTCCTGGCTGAGCAGCTTTACCGGGCGTTTACAATACTCTCTGGCCACCCCTATCACACCGGCCACTAGCTGAACCCGACTTCTGATCTTCCACTCATGATGTCTGATCTCCATATATGACCGATTCCCGACGCGGACTCATCCTCATCAATACCGGACCCGGCAAAGGCAAAACCACTGCCGCACTGGGCACAGCACTGCGCGCCGTGGGTAACGGCATGAGGGTGCTGATGCTGCAATTTCTGAAGGGCTCCTGGCACTACGGCGAGCTGGATGCTGTCAGGCCATTCGGCGAGAATTTCGTTCTCAAACAGATGGGCCGCGGCTTTGTGAAGGTGGGAGGCGCAGAGACCGACCCCGAAGATCTCCGCATGGTGCAGGAGGCGTGGGAAGAAGCCCGGCTCGCGATTCTTTCCGGCGAGTGGGACATGGTCATTCTCGATGAGATCAACTATGCGATCAGCTATGGGATGCTGGATCCGGCGCAGGTGACTGAGACATTGAGAAATCGCCCGGAGATGGTCCACGTAATCCTCACCGGCCGCAACGCCCACCCCAGTCTGGTTGAGCTCGCCGACACGGTGACCGAGATGCGCGAACTGAAGCATGCGTACCAGAAAGGCATCCTCGCGCAGCGCGGTATAGAGTATTAGGGAGCGAGAATCGCCGATGCGTGATTCTCAAACGCCGGGCTGTCAGGCCGGCCGGGTTGCTTCAGTTCATAAAGAGAGTGTTCGATGTCCTGGTTCAAAAGAGAGAACAGCGAGTACGAGTCCAACGCAGGTCCCGAAAGCAATGGCGACGCAACGGAAAAGCGAGTCCGCACTGAGGGTCTCTGGTCAAAATGCCCCGGTTGCCGCCAGCCTCTCTTCAAGGCCGATCTGGAAGCCAACCTGAATGTGTGTCCGAAGTGTCAGCACCACTTCAAAATCGGTGCGCGCGAGCGGCTTGAACTGCTGCTGGAACCTGGTTACCAGCTTGTGGATGGCGGACTGCGGTCCACGGATCCGCTGAATTTCACTGACAGCAAGCCTTACAAGTCGCGCTTGAGGGCTGCGCAACAGCAGACCGGTCTGGATGATGCGATTCTGAATGCGGTCGGCCAGCTTGGTCCGCGCAAGGTTGTGGTCAGCGCCATGGAGTACAGCTTTATTGGCGGATCCATGGGCGCGGTTGTGGGAGAGACGATTGCGCGCGCCGTTGACCGAGCACGGATTGGCCAGATGCCGCTGATCGTTGTCGCCGCGTCGGGCGGAGCGCGCATGATGGAAGGCGTCGTGAGCCTGATGCAGATGGCGAAGATCTCTACGGCTCTGGCGCAGTTGGACGATGCCGGTGTGCCGTACATCTGCGTGCTGACGGACCCGACCACAGGCGGCGTGACCGCCAGCTTTGCAATGCTCGGCGACCTGAATATTGCGGAACCCGGCGCCCTGATCGGCTTTGCCGGGCCGCGAGTGATTGAGCAGACGATCCGGCAGAAGTTGCCGGAGGGCTTTCAGCGTTCAGAATTCCTGCTTGAGAAAGGTTTTCTTGATGCTGTTGTACATCGCCGCGATCTGAAGAATTATCTTATTCGCGCACTGGACTTCCTGCAGATGCCCGCCGGAGCTTGAGGCTCTGCGGCCGTCCGGCGACCCGTGCCCGGGCGCTGAGGGATGGAATAGACTTGATCCTTTGAGCCGTTCACAAAGGACCCCAGGATGCCCATCCGTAGATCTCTCCTTCGCAGAGCCGCAGGCATTGCCGGGCTCCCCTGTCTCGCCGCCCTGCTGCTGAAGGTCGCGCTTCACGCACAGGTGCCGGCACCGGCGTTGAACACGATTCCCGCCATTGCGCTCGACACCACAGGCCCGGTTTTGCGGGAGAATGCGCAACCGCAGAAGCCCTTCACTGTGGCGGGCGAGCGGGGCGTGCTGCTGGGGCAGCAGGACGGAACGCTGGAGGCCTGGGTGTTGCCCGTGAAGCTGCTCTCCAACCTGCGCATCGAAGCCAACGTCCAGGGCTACCCTGTGCCCATCGACGTCAACCAGCAGGCCGCGCAGATCGAGGTCCGCCCGGACCGCACCACCATTACATACACACATATTGCTTTCACCGTCCGGCAGATCATGTTCTCGCCAAACGCGGCGCCTGCGGGTGCGGGCCCTGTGGTTCTGTTCGCATTTGACTGCCTGCACCCGACCGACTTTACGCTGCGCTTTACGCCCGAGCTGCGCTGGATGTGGCCGGAGCGCAACGAGGGAGTACCGGGTGTGGAGTGGGACGAGAGTGGCGGGTTTTACGTTCTCCATGCAGACTATCCCGATTTCGCCGCAGCCGTGGCCATTCCCGGCGCACAGCCCGGCATCCTCGCTCCTTACCAGGAACGTCCTCAGGTTCATCCTGTTGAGTTCAAGCTCCACATCGATCCTGCGCAGGACCGTGGCCGTTTGTACCCGCTGCTGATGGACCTTGGCACGACCGCGGACACCGCCACCGACGCGGCGCTGGGACGGGGCCTGGCTCATCTCGATGCGGCTCTTCCCGCGCTCTATGCCGGCCATGCGCAAAGTTACCGGGAACTGCTGGCGCGCTCCACTGCGATCAACACGCCTGACCCCTCTCTCGACGAGGCCTTCCAGTGGGGCGTTGTTTCCATCGAACAGTTGAGGGCGATTGCGCAGCCATCGGGCGAAACCGCGCTGGTCGCGGGCTATTACGCCTCCGGCGATTCCGCGCGGCCGGGCTTTGGCTGGTTCTTTGGGCGAGACGCACTCTACTCCCTTTATGCCGTCAACGGCTATGGTGACTTCGCACTCTCGCGGGATGAGCTGGAGTTCCTGATTCGCCGCCAGCGCGCCGATGGCAAAGTCATGCATGAGTACTCGCAGACGGCGCCGAACGTTGACTGGCTGGCCTTTCCTTATATGTACGCCGCGGCTGATGCAACCCCGCTGTTTCTTCTTGCTGTGGCCGACTATGCGCGCGCGAGCGGCGACACGGCTTTTCTGACCGCGCATCGCGATGCGATTGAAAAGGCCTGGGCCTTTGAGATTGATCCCGCGCACGACACGGATCACGACGGAATCTATGACAACTCCCAGGGCACGGGCTGGGTAGAGAGCTGGCCGGGCGGGATGCCCCACCAGGAGATCTATCTGGCACTGCTCGATCAGCAGGCGTCCACAGCCATGGCTGCGCTTGAAGAGATGCTGCACGACCCGGCAAAGGCAAAGGCCGCGCAGCAACGCGCAGAGACCATCGCCCGGACCATCAACGCCGAGTACTACGATGCACAAAAATCCTGCTACGCCTTCAGCCGCAACATGGATGGCTCGCTTGATCGCACACGGACTGTCTATCCGGCGCTCGCCTGGTGGGATCCGGCCGCCGGCCAGCCCATTCTTGCCCATCCTGAGGAGTGCCTGCGGCAGTTTGCCAACGCCACGCTCAATACCGATTGGGGCCTGCGCGATGTGGCCGACGACGAGCCCATTTACAACGGCATGAGCTATCACCAGGGATCCGTGTGGCCGCTGTTCGCCGGTTGGACAGCTCTTGCCGAGTATCGCGGCAACCAGCCCCTGGCCGGCTACCGGATGCTGATGGAGAACGCGGCAATGACCCGGCTGGAAGACCTGGGCGCGGACACAGAACTGCTCTCCGGAGACTTTTACGTCCCCATGGGACGAAGCACGAGCCACCAACTCTGGTCCTCCGCCATGGTGGTCACGCCCGCCCTGCGTGGGCTCTTCGGCATCACGGTGGATGCGCTGACGAAGGCCATTACTGTCGATCCGCACCTGCCCGCGACATGGGATCACGCCAAGATTCTGAACCTGCATATCGGAGATCAGGCCGTGAACCTGCTCTTTGAGTCGTCCGGGGACCAGACCACCGTCTCCCTCCAGTCTCCCGTCCCATCCGGCGTCCAACTGCGGAGCTCGGTCCGAGGAGCGAAGCAACTTGAGAGCAACCGTATCTCCATTCCCCGCCCCACGGTACAGGTTGCAACGCCCGAGGCTAACCCGCTGCCGGGTGATCGAACGCAGATCGCGCGGGTTTTGAGCGAGGAGTACGGCGAGAGAACTCTCCGCCTGACCGTGGAAGGCCGGGCAGGGACAGATGCTCATTTGCCGCTTATTGCTCATGAGGCCCGGCTCAGGCTGCGCGCGCAGGGCGCAGACCTGGCGCTCCCTGCGCATCCAGAAGCGGAAGCAGGCACGGGGGAGAGTGCCGACCTCACACTGCACTTCCCCGGTGGGGACGGCTGGCAGCGCATTGTCGCGGTTGTAAGCTGGTGAAGAAGCGCGGGGATGCAGGTGCGTCTTGACGCCGGCGCAAACAGACATCTGACCGTGGCGGGTGAGTAGCCTGCGGGAAGTTGGCCTGTGTGTGGTCCCGCCAGATACAATACGAGTACGTTGCCGTCTAAGGTTTAGCGGGATTTTTCAGAGTTGGAGCAGGTGCGCGTGAGACGTTTGATCGGCCGCAATGTGCGGCTTGGGTTGGTCGCAGGACTGTGTATGGCGCTGGGATTGCCCGCGCTGGGACAGTCTGCTGAAAATACAAGGGCCACGGCCACCGAAACCACATTGACCGCCGAGACTCACGACGGGAAGGGCGGCACGCAGGCTGCACTCTCAGTCGCCGTCACCGGGGTGGACGGCACGCCTGCGTCAGGCACAGTGGTTCTGGAAGATTCAGGGACGCCGCTGGCGGGCATCGCCCTCGACCCTGAGGGGCGTGCAACCACGACCTTGTCGGTTCCGCAAGGGGATCACGACCTGAAAGCGGTCTACTCCGGCAACGCAACGCATCAGAGCTCGACCTCGGCTGTGACCCCGGTGCGCGCCGCGGCGGCCGGGGTCTTCAACTTCAGCGTCTCCGTTGCTCCTGCCACCCTTTCACTCAACGCAGGACAGTCAGGGACAGTGGTCGCGTCGGTGACGCCAGTCAATGCCTCCACTCTGCCTGGGCCCATGTTTATTACGCTTTCGTGCTCCGGCCTGCCTGATCAGTCGGCCTGCACGTTTACCCCGGAAAATATTGAAGTCCTTCCCAGTTCAACCGCGCCGATCAACAGCACCATGGTGCTTGCCACATCCAACGGCGTCGCGGCGACTGCCCGACTGACTCCCGGTGATCGGCAGATTCGGCCGACCTCACGACCGGTTGCCTGGGCCGTGCTGCTGCCGGGAGTTTTCGGATTAGCGGGCTTGGCCTTTGGTGCGCGCCGGCGGCAGTGGCTGACACGGCTGTCTCTCCTGGCGCTGGTTGCTTTTGTATCCGTGCTGGGAGCGACGGCATGCTCGCCGCAGTATGACTACTACCATCATGGCCCTCCGCACAATCTTCCCACGCCTGCGGGGACTTATACGGTGAACGTTACCGCGCAGTCGAGCAACGGCATCACAGCGATCACCAACTCGACAACAATGGCATTGACTGTAACGGACACGGCACGCAACTAGATTGCCTGCCCCGTCTCCCGCGCGGGTGGATAGAGAAACGCGGCACAACAAGAGCACAGCACAACGAGGCCGGAATGCAGGAATCCCCCGCATTCCGGCCTTTCTCTGTTCATCATGCGACAAGCGCCGGAGGGGCAATTACGGCGTGAGTATCACCTTGATGGCATCGCCGAACTGCAGCAACTCCATAGCTCTGGCGAATTCGGCCAGCTTGAGCCGATGCGTAATGACCGGCTCAAGATTGAGTTTGTGGGCGGCCAGCAGCGCTTCCATCTGGAACCATGTCTCGAACATCTTGCGACCGTTGATGCCCTGCACTGTGGCGCCCTTGAAGATGATGTCGCGGGCAAAATCTAGTTCGACGGGGCGGGATGGAATCCCCAGCAGCGAGGCGCGGCCGCCGGTGCGCAACAGAGCAAAGCCTTGCGCCATGGCTTTGGGGTGGCCAGACATCTCCAGCAAAACATCGACCCCTGTGCCGCCGGTCGCATCAAGAATCTGCTCCTCGACCTGATCGGTCGCGGGGTCCAGCACCAGGTCGGCGCCCATCTGCGCGGCCACGTTGCGGCGGTACGCACTCACTTCCACGGCATACACCCGAGCCGCACCGCAGGCCTTGGCCACGGCGATCGAAAACAAGCCAATGGCGCCGCACCCCGTCACCGCCACAGTTCTTGCGGCAATCGGCCCGGCGAGCACGGTATGCACCGCGTTGCCGAGGGGATCCAGCAGCGAGGCATAGTCATGCGGAATGGCAGGAGACAGCTTCCAGATATTCGTCTCGGGAATGATGGCGTAGCTGGCGAAGGCGCCATCGGCGTCTACGCCCAGGATGCGCACATGCTGGCAGACGTGCGCCAGGCCGGTACGGCATTGCAGGCATTTGCCGCAGGCCACATGCATCTCCGCGCTCACCAGGTCGCCTTCCTTCACGGTGGTGACGCCGCGGCCCACTCCGGCCACCGCGCCCGCAAATTCGTGGCCGGGAATGAGCGGCGGATGGATACGCCCCTGTGCCCACGGGTCCCAGTTGTAGATGTGCAGATCAGTCCCGCACACACTGGCTGCCGAGACGCGCACGAGAACTTCGCCGGGGCCTGGCACCGGTACGGGCACTTCGCGAAGTTCGATGCCGGGCGCGGCCTGCGCCTTCACAACTGCCTGCATGGTGCTGGGCATACCGGATAAGCCTCCTGCTGTAAGCAAACAATTCAGTCTATCAACCTGTGATCAGGCGCGCCCCCGGATGATAGAACGGTGTGAGCGCAAAATGCCGCGCCGGAGGCTAGGATGCCTGTGAGGAAAATCGATTTTTACCGTTGCCTTGCTGCACTTCTGCTCTTTGCTTGCTCGCTCTCAGCGTCCCCTCAAACCGCCGGTGACGCATGGTTGAAGTACCAGACTCCGGGAAGACCGCTCAACATTCCCACACGTGTGGTGACGCTGGGGCATGGGCGGGTGGAGCAGAACGCCGCTGCGGAGCTCGCGCGAGGTCTGCAACGCATCACCGGTAAAGGAGAGAACGCCGAGAGGATTCGCGAGGGCTCCATCCTTCTTGGAACCTACGCAGAGCTTCACAAGCAGTTCCCGCAGTGGAAGCCGTTCCATCAGGTCATTGCGATTCACGATCGCTCGCTGTCGTCCGTGCCCGCCTCAAACGGGCCGCTGTCGAAAGCGGTCGCGGTTCTCGATCCTGCCTCGCAGGAGTTTTCTGTGTACCGCAGCTCTGAGTTGAGTGCGGGGTCCATCGTGATTGAAGCTCCCAACGAAGCGGGCATTCTGTATGGGGCCTTCGCTCTGCTGCGCCGTCTGGCATCCGGTGAGGAATTGCCCGCAGCAGGAATGTATGAGCAGCCCGCCCTGCCCATTCGCTGGGTGGATGAGTGGGACAACCCCGATGGCTCAATTGAGCGCGGCTACGCCGGGCTCAGCATCTTCTTTGAGGACGGGCATGTCCGCCAGGATCTCGCGCCGGTTGCCGAGTATGCGCGCCTGCTGGCTTCGATCGGCATCAACGGCTGCAACGTGAACAACGTGAATGCTGCTCCGCAGTTGCTCGACTCCGACCATCTGCGCCAAGTTGCCCGCATTGCAGACGCGATGCGCCCATGGGGTGTGCGACTGGCGATGAGCGTGGCCATTGCCAGTCCGCAATCCATCGGTGGCCTGCCCACCTTCGACCCGGCAGACCCGACCGTAAAGGCGTGGTGGACGAACAAGGTAAAAGAAATCTACACATTGATTCCTGATTTTGCGGGCTTCACGGTGAAGGCAGACTCTGAAGGCCAGCCCGGTCCCGCCAGCTTTGGCCGCACGCCTGCCGACGCCGCCAACACCCTGGCCGCCGCGCTCGAGCCCTACGGCGGAGTCGTTCTCTATCGCGCATTTGTCTACAACCACCACCTAGACTGGCGCGACCCCAAGGCTGATCGCGCCCGCGCAGCCTACGACATCTTCCATCCCCTCGACGGCAAGTTCGCGCCCAACGTGATTGTACAAACCAAGGAGGGCCCCATCGACTTCCAGGCGCAGGAGCCCGTTTCGCCCCTCTTCGGCGGACTCGCGAAAACCAGCCAGGCGATGGAAGTCGAGGTCACGCAGGAGTACACCGGCCAGCAGCGCCACCTTGTCTATCTCGCGCCCATGTGGAAGTGGGTACTCGACTTCGACATGCACGTAGATCGCAGATACACGCCAGTGAAGCAAATCATCCAGGGTCAGTCGTTTGACCAACCGCTGGGCGGCATGGTGGCTGTAGCCGGCGTGGGCAGAGACAACTGGCTGGATTCGCCTCTGGCGATGGCCAATCTCTACGCCTTTGGGCGTCTGGCCTGGGACCCGAATTTGACGCCGGAACAGATCGCCGAGGAGTGGACGCGGCTGAGCATCAGCACAGACCCGGTCGTTGTTCGGACAGTTGCAAAAATGCTCATGCAATCCTGGCCGGCCTATGTGAACTACACCGGGCCCCTCGGCATGCAGACGCTGACTGATATTACCGGCAGCCATTACGGCCCCAACATCGAGTCCAGCGAGCGCAACGGCTGGGGCCAGTGGCACAATGCCGACCACGAGGGCGTGGGTTTTGACCGCACCGTCGCTACAGGCACTGGCTTCGTCGGCCAGTACTCGACTGATGTCGCAAAAATCTACGAGTCCGCCGCCACCACGCCAGACAGTCTTCTGCTCTTCTTCCACCACGTGCCATATACATTCAAGCTGAACTCGCCCGGTTTCGGAGGCAAGACGGTCATCCAATCCATCTATGACAGCCACGAAGAGGGCGCAGCGCAGGCGATGGAACTCGTCAACGAGTGGGCGTCGCTGAAGGGCCGCATCGATGACAAACTATTTCGCGATGTCCATGCGCGCCTGGAATATCAGTCCGGCCACGCCATCGTGTGGCGCGACGCCATCACGCAGTACTTCCTCAAGCTAAGCGGCATCCCTGACTCGACGGGCCGCGCGGGCCACTATCCCAACCGTCTCGAAGCAGAAGACGCCCGACTCGATGGCTACAAGGTGATCGATGTGACGCCGTGGGAAGATGCCTCGCGCGGCAAGGCGGTGACGTGCGGCGAAGGCTCCGCGCAACATGGCTGCACTGCCGAGTGGACCTACACAGGACCCGCAGGCCGCTACAACATCGCCGTACAGTACTTTGATCTGCAGGGCGGCGCGGCCCAGTTCACGCTTGAAGCGGGCGGCCAACCCGTCGCCGCATGGGTCGCCGATGCAAACCTGCCCTCAAAGCGTCCCAACGGCGACAACTCCACGCGTTACACAGCGCCCTGCGTCCAACTCAAACCCGGCGAAGTGATCCGCGTGGAAGGCACGCCCGACAAGGATGACCCGGCCGCGCTCGATTACATTGAGACTTTGCCCGCAGCGACCTTGCCGTAGCGTTGGGACTTCAAGCACCACACCGCGCGGCCTTGTCACACAATAGCCGGACACGCTCGCGGTATCATCTCCAGGGTGGGAACTGCCCGCTGCACCGTTGTTCGCTTCTGCCATCGTGTCCTGCCTGCCCTTGTGCTCCTCGGGCTGGTGGGCGCCTCCAGCGCTGCACCTTCTTCCGTTCCGAAGTCATCCGATGACGCGCTCCTCGCCAACCTCACTTCCGACTTCGCCCACCTTGCCCCGCAGACCATCCGCCCGGCTGACGGCTACATTCGCTATCCCTATCTCATCCCCGCGGGCTACTACACGCAGATGTGGGACTGGGACGGCTTCTTCATCGGACTGCACTGGGCAAACCAGAACCCTGCCGACGCCAAATACCTGCGCGACTGGGTGCTGAGTTTCGCGTCCTCCGCAGACGCCACGGGCTATGTGGCGGGCTGCATCACTCCCAAGGGGCCGCGTCCGTTGTTTGGAAAATTCGCGATGAAGCCGTTTCTCGCGCAAGGTGCGCTTGTGGCCTCGCAGCAGCTCCACGACTACGCCTGGCTGCGCCCGGTGTGGCCGGCGATGCAACGCGTTGTCGAGTACCGCAAGAGCACGCAGTTCGACTCGCGCTGGGGATTATGGTTTTGGGACAACGCCATGCAATCCGGCGCAGACAATAACGCGGCGCTTTCCAACGATCCCAAAGACCCCAGCGCGATTCTCGCCGTCGACGCCTCGTTCT
>JAKBHH010000138.1 GCA_021836865.1 Acidobacteriota bacterium | reverse complement strand
TCTACGAGCGCCTTGGCATTGTGCCGCAATCCAGCCCGGCCATCGAGGAAAACACGGAGGATTAGGCCTCACTCAAAGCGGCACTCCCATCGCAGTATGATGGCAGGAGCACGAAAGGAATGACCGCATGGGCTTGCAAGAGGATCTGGAGCGCATCACTCTGCAGGAGCGGGAGCTCCTGTTGCCGCGACTCGACGAAGAGATGGCCTGGCAGCTCGGTATGAGGCTGCGCACCATGGCCGTCGAGCGCAGCCTTGCTGTGGTCATTGACGTGCGTCGCTTCGGCCAGCCACTTTTTTACACCGCGCTGGAAGGCACCACGCCCGACAACGTCGAGTGGGTGCGCCGCAAATCCAACGTCGTCGCGCGCTTCCTCCGCAGCTCCTACGCCATCGGCCTCAAAGATAAGCTGAAGAATGACTCCATCTACGAGTCACAGGGCCTGGCCTTGTCCGACTATGCAACCCATGGCGGGTCATTCCCGCTCACGGTGGCGGGCTCAGGCATTGTGGGCTCTGCTACCGTATCCGGCCTGCCGCAGCGTCGGGATCACGAACTGGTCGTGGAGGCGCTCTGCGCAATGCTGGGCAAGGACTACGCCATGCTGCGCCTTAACCCGGAATAACTCTGCCTGCAAATTCAGGCAGATGCACTTGCGTGGCTGGCCCAAAAGATCAGACCGCGCTCACAGCGTTCTTTCCATCGCTGCAATAAAGAATCCATCCGTATGAAACGCTCCGGGCAATAGCCGCAGATAGCCCTCAGCAGTCGCACAATCGCGCAGCCGCTCCAAGCTGCCGCGCATCACAATTCCCTCGCCGCGCAACTCCTCAATGCGGTCCTGCACGGGAATAAGGCGGACATCCCTGCGCTCCGCCAGCACGGCCGCAACCACCTGCTCATTCTCCTCCGGCTCAAGCGAGCAAGTGGAGTAGACCACGCGCCCGCCGGGCCGCACGGCGCGCAACGCTGCGGCCAGAATCGCCCGCTGGCGCTCCATCTGGAGCGGCAAATCCTCCGCGCGCAGCCGGTGCCGAATCTCCGGATTGCGCCCCAGTGTTCCCGTTCCGCTGCACGGCACATCCGCCAGCACGACGTCATACACCGCATCATCGGCCAGCAGCTTTGCATCCGCCTGCCTGCACTCTACCTGTGCGTCCTGCGGGGTCAGGCGCTGACGCAACTGCGTCAGCCGCGGCGGGCTGGACTCGCATGCCACAATGCGCGCCTGCGGATTGCGTTCCGCAAGAATCAGCGTCTTGCCGCCGGGCGCCGCGCAGCAATCCAGAATCGCATCCCCGCGTCCCGCAATCTCCGCCACCAGTTGCGAGCCCTCATCCTGCAAGCGCACGCGCCCTTCGCGCCATGCCACCAATGCAGGCACGTCGCCCGCAGCCACCATCCGCGCTGCACTAAGCAGTTGGCCGGGCTCAAGATGAATGCCCGCATCGAGCAGTTCTCTCTCCACTTCCGGACTCTTCAATCGAATCGCAAGGTCAGGCTGGCTCTGTCCATGGATACAGATTCCTTGCGCTGCATCCAAGCCATAGAGCTGCGCCCAGCGCCCCACCATCCACGCAGGATGCGCATATTTTCTAGCAATCTCGGCTACCGTCGCCTCTGGCAATTCCTCGCGGGGCTGCTGCGCCAGCTTGCGCAGCACTGCGTTTACCATGCCGGAGGCAAAGCGATGTCCTGCATGCTTCGCCAACTCCACGCTCTCGTCGATCGCGGCGTGCGCAGGAATGCGATCCATGTGCAGCAGTTGGAACGCTCCCATCCGCAGTGCAACGCGCACCTCTGTGTCCAGCTTTGCATGGGGCCGCGCAAGAAATGCCTGGATCTGCTGGTCGAGTAGAATCTGCCAGCGCAGCACGCCCAGTACCAGAGCCGTGGCCAGATTGCAATCCGCCTGAGAAAGCGCATCGACTGCCTTGCCGCGCAGCAAATCGTCCGAGTGGGGCTGGCCCGACTCGACGGCCATGAGAATGGTGAAGGCCGCCTTGCGGGCCGGAGACGCTGCAAAGACGCGCTTCATCCGCCCAGCCGCGTGCCCGCGGCAAGTTGTATGCCGCGCAAAAATTCAGCGGCCCCAAGCCGCTTCTTGCCTTCCAACTGAATTTCGACAAGCTCCAGCCATGTGTTCTGCGCGCAAGCCACCAACAGGCGATGATCCAAGACGCGCATCGTCCCCGGCTCGGCCACCAAATCCTCCGCCGCATCCACCGCATCCATGCGATGCACGATCAGCTTCCTTCCATCCAGCGCTGTAAACGCACCCGGCCATGGCTGAAAGCCGCGCCAGCGATTCTTGAGCTCCGCCGCCGTCCGTGCCACACAATCCATCCGCCCGTCTTCGCGCGTCAACAGCGGCGCCAGTGTGGCCAGCGCGTCATCCTGCCTGCGCGGCGGGATGCGCCCGGCATCCAGTCCCGCCAGCGTCTCCACCATCAGCGGCGCGCCCGCCTGGGCCAGCACGTCAAAAAGCTCCGCCGCGTTCTGCTCCGGCCCGATCGGCATCTCCTGCTGCAGCAGAATCGGCCCCGTGTCGAGTCCTTCTTCCAGCAGCATCGTCGTATTGCCAGTTACCGTTTCACCCATCGCCACGGCCCACTGGATCGGCGCGGCCCCGCGATACTTGGGCAGCAGCGAGGCATGCAGATTGATGCACCCCAGCCGCGGCAACGCCAGCATCCACGGCGGAATGATGCGCCCGTAGGCCACCACGACAATCGCGTCCGGCTGAATCGCCTCCAGCCGCGCGCGAAACTCCTCGTTGTTGCGAATCTTCTCCGGCCGCGTCACAGCCAGTCCGGCTTCAAGAGCCGTCTGTTTCACCGGCGGAGCCGTCACCTCCTGCGTGCGCCCCACCGGCCGGTCCGGCTGCGTCACCACCAGCGGAATCTCGTGCCCCGCCGCGATCAGCGCCTGCAGCGTCGGCACGGCAAACCGCGGCGTCCCGCAGAAGACCAGCTTCACGGCCTTACCACGTTCCTTCGCGCTGCATCTTGCGAATCTTGCGCAGATTCAGGTCGCGCTTCAGCGCGCTCATGCGGAAGATGAACAGCATCCCGTCCAGGTGGTCGATCTCATGCTGAAACGCGCGCGACAGCAGCTCTTCGCCGTCCATCTCAAACCACTTGCCATTCAAGTCCTGCGCGCGGACGCGCACCTTCTGCGCGCGCACCACCTTCTCGCGAATCTCCGGAAAGCTCAGGCAGCCTTCTTCCTCATACTGTCGCCCCTCGCGAAAGATGATCTCCGGATTCACAAGCACCAGCTTCTTCTCCGGCTCCTTGCCCCCGCTCAGGTCAATCACCGTCACGCGCTTGGCCACGCCCACCTGCTGCGCCGCCAGGCCAATGCCCTGCGAGGCATACATCGTCTCAAACATGTCGTCGGCGAACTTCTTCAGCTCGCCATTGAACTCCGTCACCGGCTCCCCCGGCTGCTGCAACACCGGGTCCGGATACTTCACAATCTTCAGAATCATCTCGTTCTACTTAAAATCTCCGTATCTGTTCGATGTACCCATCGAAGTTTCGTTTCATCTCCAGCGCGGAATCGCCGCCGAATTTCTCATGCGCCAGGTTGGCCAGCGTCATGGCCACCATCGCCTCTGCTGCCACGCCCGCCGCCGGCACCACGCAAATATCGCTGCGTTCGTAGCTTGCGCTCGTCACCTCGCGGGTGTCAAAGCGCACGGACTCCAGCGGCCTCCGCAGCGTCGAAATCGGCTTCAGGTAGCCGCGCACCACAATCTCCTCGCCATTCGAGATGCCGCCCTCCACGCCGCCCGCATTGTTCTGCTCGCGCGTAAAGCGCGTCGGCTTCTCCGTCGCCTGCGCCGCATAGTGAATCGCGTCATGCACAGCGGACCCAAAGGACTCCGCCGCCGTCACTCCGCGGCCAATCTCCACGGCCTTCACCGCCTGCAGGCTCATCACGCTCCACGCCAGCAGCCCGTCCAGCCGCTCATCCCAGTTGGCATAGGTGCCCAGCCCCGCCGGAACCCCATGCGCCACCACCTCAAAGACGCCGCCCACCGTGTCGCCCGTGCGCGAGGCATGCTCCACCTCGCCCTTCATCCGCGCCTCGGTCTCTGCGTCCACACAGCTCAGCTCAATCTCCTGGCGCGCGGCCACTGCTTGAATCTCGTCCCACGTCGCTGCGCGCTCCAGCTCCACGCGGCCCACGCGAATCACATGGCTCGCAATCTCAATGCCCAGACTGCGCAGCATCAGCTTGGCAAACGCGCCCGCCGCCACCCGCGCCGTCGACTCGCGCGCCGATGCCCGCTCCAGCACATACCGCGCGTCGGGAAAGTTGTACTTCAGCGCGCCCGCCAGGTCCGCATGCCCCGGCCGCGGAGAGGCCACCGCCTGGTGCTTGGAAACGTCGCCCGTCTCCACCGGCAGCTTTTCCTCCCAGTTCTTCCAGTCGCGGTTCACAATCTCAATGGCAATGGGCGAGCCGATCGTCTTGCCGTGCCGCACGCCGCTCAGCACATGGGCCTTATCGGTCTCAATCTTCATGCGCCCGCCGCGGCCATAGCCCTGCTGCCGCCGCCACAGCTCGCGGTTCACAAAGTCCAGGTCCACCGGCACCCCGGCCGGCAGCCCCTGCACCAGCGCAATCAGCGCCTCGCCGTGCGACTCCCCCGCAGTTGAAAAACGGATCATATCTTTTTGATTGTAACGGGCGAAAATAGGCAAGAACCAGAAAGCCGCAGGTTCGGTATTGTCCTAAATTTGAAATCCAAAGGCTTTTGCTCCGTCGTGGCTGTCCACATGCTGCGTATCCAAGGGGAGACGATTTGAGTCCTGGCCTTCGCTGCGGCTCCTGACTTCTTGCGATCTTCCGGTTGAACCGCATAGGGATGATTGTGCTCTTTGCTTCTCACTTCGGCGGCATCGGACGTCCGGTTTTCTAGACTTTGGCTGCTTCGGCATCACTGTACTCGTGATTGATTGAGGCTCTGACGATTGTCCCGGCGAGTTGACCACCTAGATGGCAGAACGGTCACATGGCGTCGCGGATTGTCAGGACTGGTTGTGATACATTTTCGCCATCATGCTGAAGCGTCTGGCTATATTCGCTGCTCTGCTCCTCTCCGCACCAATGGTGACCGGCCAGCCAAATAAGGCTGCCGATTATAAGCAGCGGGCTGCAACCCAAGGCCAGCCAGCCGTTATTACAGCGGACAGCCCAAATAAACAGCTCAACGGCCAGAGAGATCAACCCAAACCTAGCCTGCCAGAGTGGTACGCATCCCTCGAACGGCCCGATTGGTGGCTGGTAATTGCAGCTTTTCTCACTCTTGGGACTATCTGCTGGCAATCCGTAGAGACCCGCCGTGCCGCTAGAGCTACTCAGCAAAGTGTTGCGGCAATCACGCTGCAGACGCAACATTTGGCGGATTCTGTAGTCGCGGCCAAGAGAGCTGCCGAAGCAGCCGAAATCTCGGCTAAAGCGGCTATGGGTCTTTCTCTTCCGTGGATTGGGCTTTGCAAATTCTCCTTTGTCAGCCGCATGGAAGGAGCAAGCGAAGAGATGTTTTACCAATTTCCGGGTGCGCGAGTCGAACTGAAGAACTTCGGGCAAAGCCCCGCCTTCATGTTGCGATATGCGGGCGCTTTTGGATGGGATGATGACCCTCCCAGTTATCAATCCTATTTGTTTGATGGTGAGGAAATCATTGAGCCAGGGGGGACGTTGAAAATCGATGAATGGCGCTTTGCAGGAGAATTGCCTGATGAGGCTGCTGCCGCCGAAATGGTCAAAGGCAAAAAGATCCTTAAGTTTTCCTTTTGGGCTACTTACGGGGATGTATTTGATTCTCCCGTTAAGCGATTTGAGTTTGAACGGTATTTGATTGAGTACGACCCTGATCCTAAAAAAATGGGTGTGACTATCCGCCAATACGCGCAAGTGTTTTGGGAGGAAGGAAAAGGTAACCAGCAGAACGACGAGCAGCCAAACTAGGACAACAATCGCAGGTTCTAAAAGACTTCACGCATACGCGGAGCTTTGACTTGGATTTCTCTCCTCAGAGAGTAGCGTTTGAGGCGAGACTCCACACTTGCGTGGAATTTCGCGCCCTCCGCATCGCCTCATGTATCCTGCCCCCATGGCCTGCTTCCTCTTCAAAACCGAGCCTGACGTCTACTCCTTCGACGACTTCCTCCGCGACAAGGAAACCATCTGGGACGGCGTCACCAACCCCACCGCCGTCAAGCATTTGCGCGAAATGAAGCCCGCCACGAAGTGGATCTTCTACCACACCGGCGATGAGCGCACCGCCGTCGGCACCGGCACCGTGGTCAGCGTGGACGCCAGCGACCCCAAAGTCCCCCTCGTCAAGGTCAAGGTGGGCAAGCGCCTCAAGCATCCCAAAAACCTCGCCGCCATCAAGGCCGAGCCGCTCTTTGCTGGATCGCCGCTGCTCGTCATCGGCCGCCTCTCCGTCGTCCCGCTCACACAGGAGCAGTGGGACTGGTTCCTCGCCTGACCCTCCACACCGCGCCGAGCCTGCCCCCGACCATCCCGCACCTCAAGGTCGACCCTCACACCCGTTCTGGGCCGCGCCGCGCTATGCTTTCTCTTTGAGGTGCAACGCCATGCCTGAGACCGCTACCCGCCCGCAGCTCGCCTATCTCACCGCCGCCCTCGACGAACTCAAGGCCAAAGGAACGCACTTCCGCCTGCGCGTGCTCGACGACCAGCAGGCCCCCGTCTGCCACTACGACGGCCGCGAGGTCATCAACCTGGCCAGCAACAACTACCTCGGCCTGGCCAACCACCCCAAGCTCATCGAGGCCGCCATCGCCGCCACGCGCAGGTTCGGCGTCGGGTCGGGAGCGGTGCGGACCATCGCCGGCACCATGCGCATCCACATGGAGCTCGAAGAGCGCATCGCCCGCTTCAAAAACGTCGAGGCCTGCGTCGTCTTCCAGAGCGGCTTTGCGGCCAATGCCGGCACCGTCAGCGCCGTCCTTGGCAAAGAGGACTTCATCCTCTCCGACGAGCTCAACCACGCCAGCATCATCGACGGCGCGCGCCTCTCCCGCGCCAAAATCAAGGTCTTCCGCCATAAAGACGTCGCCCACTGCGAAGAGCTGCTCAAAGAGGTCGCCAACGAGCCCGGCCACAAGCTCGTCATCACCGACGGCGTCTTTTCCATGGACGGCGACATCGGGCCGGTGGACAAGCTGGCGGCCCTGGCCGAAAAATACGGCGCCATCATGATGGTCGACGACGCCCATGCCTCCGGTGTCCTCGGCCGCAACGGCCGCGGCAGCATTGACCACTTCGGCATGCATGGCCGCGTCGATGTCCAGGTCGGCACGCTGTCCAAGGCCATCGGCGCGCTCGGCGGCTACGTCTGCGGGTCCCGGGACCTGATTGACTACCTCTACCACCGCGCCCGCCCATTCCTCTTCTCCACCTCGCATCCGCCGTCGGTCGCCGCCACCTGCATCGCCGCCTTCGACATTCTCGAGGCTGAGCCGGAGCGCATTCAACGGCTGTGGGATAACACGCACTACTTCCAGGGCGAACTGCACAAGCTGGGCTTCAACATCGGCGGAGTCACCACGCCCGCGACGCAGACGCCGATTACGCCGATCATCGTGGGCGAAGGACGCGCGGCCATGGAATTCAGTCGCGTGCTCTTCGACGAAGGCGTCATGGGCACCGGCATCGCCTTCCCCACCGTGCCAGAAGGCAAGGCGCGCATCCGCCTCATCCTGACGAGCGAACACACCCGAGCGCAGCTGGACCAGGCACTGGAGACGCTGGAGCACGTAGCGAAACGGATGGGAATCGTTGGTTAGAGGAGCTTCGACTGGGGCCTGGGGGGGGCGTAGCTTTGCTGTTCCCTCGCTCTACTTAACTCTCCGAGACGCTCCATCGAGTGCGCGGACGATGAAGTACTCATTCAAGGGGCGGTCATCATGCAGCGCCGGATACTGCGGAGCGAGAGCAATCATTTCTTCCGGCTTGAACCTATGCGACAACATCAGCTGGAATTGCTCAGGCGGTGTCTTCGCCGGCCCCCACTCCATCATGTCGGTCACCGCCGCGGCAGGCATGCGCGCAACCAGGTCATCGGCGCTGCGGTCTTGCATCGGATCCATGCTCGCGAAGAAATGCCATCCCCAACCGCTCACGGACTGATAAATGTGCACATAGGGGAAGGTCTCAGTCAAAGCGCGCGTGACCGCGGCAATATCGGCACTGTCGCCGTAAGGCAGCCACTGAGCCAGAATGCCATGCGGGGCCAGGCGGCGCCTCGCAATGGAGTAGAACTCCACCGAATAAAGCAAACTGGAGGAGGCCGCGCTGACGGGAGGCGGCGGGTCGATTACAATTACATCGAACTTTTGCTCGCTCCGTTCGAGGTAGCGCCGTCCGTCATCGATTACGATGTGCGCATCCGGCGATGCCAGTACCTGCTCCGCGTCTTCATGAAAATATGGAAAGACCTTAGAGACTGTTTCATAAACAGGTTCGGCCTCAAGGCAGGTACTTTTTGATGTGGAGCTGAGTTTGGCTCACTGGAAGGGTGAGCAAGCATCGATTCGAGCTGTTGACGGATGCGCAGTGGTCGCTGA
>JAKBHH010000041.1 GCA_021836865.1 Acidobacteriota bacterium | reverse complement strand
TCGAGATCGGCGCTTCTTTCTTTATCTGAGCCTGGTCGAACTTGAGGTACAGCATGGAGGTTCCGCCTCCGGTTTTCATAGACAGCACGCCGGTGACCACACCGATCAGCTTGGAACCGCGGGGAATCTCAGTTCCGCCTTTCAGCTTCACCTTATCCAGCGTCCGGGCGGTGATAGCGTCGCCCACCTTGGCGGTCTTGGTATCTAGTTTGCTAGTGAGCTGCGCCAAAACAGCCGGTCCTGAGTTCTTGGGGGCGGGGATCGTCTGCGCGGCTGCCGGAGCGCCGATGGAAAGGATGAAAGCCGGGCCGACTAGAACAGCCAAGGCGATCTTATGCGAAGAAATCATGGAGTTCCTCCCGGGGGGGTGCGATCTTCTGGTTAATTCTGAATGCTGAAGGCAGAAATTGTCGACGACGGCTGCGGGTAGCCTTCCGCTTCGCTGTTTGCTTCTTACCTCCAGCAGTTCACAACCTTCACCTCGAACTGTTCCCACAGCCGTAGGTCGTGCAGCACTCGCTGGGCGGGACGAAACCGTACACACCGTTCATGGTCACTTTGCAGCAAACGAACGGTGTCCCGCACGAGGGGCAGTAGGGGCTGGGCTCGATACCAAAGGCGTTGACGTATGCCAGTGCTCCGCAAAACGCCGCCAGGACGAGGAATCTGAGGACGATTTTCGACATCCCCTCCTTGTCAATTACCGCGCAATTTCCGCTGCGGAAAGCCTACCTTTCCGCAGGGGAAATTACGCTCTGCTCGTCGCTTGGGCTGAGTAGGCCAACCCAGGATTTCAACACTCGCCCGCCTGAATCGACAAGCATGACAGTGGGCGTACCGAGAACCCTTATCTCACCAAGTGACTGCCCCAAGACCCTCTGGCAATCCAAGCTGCTAAATTTCGACACGGCGCTTCCCGACTTCTGATCATCCGGCGTTACTATGAGCACGCATGCACGGAGCAATTTCCTTTCCCCGAGGGAGCTTAACCTCTCATAAAAGGGGAGGCTTGCCTGGCAGAACTCGCATTCAGCCCTGACTGTGAGCACAAGAGTCTTCGGGCTGCCCTCCCAGCGATAACCAAGGAACTGCGGCAGCACCTGACCGCGGAGGTTTTCTCCCGCCGCTCCCGCACGGATCCCTCTGTATGTAATGAGAGTTCAAGCCAGGATGCAGCAAACAACCAGGATCGCTACGTTCGCAGTTAACTCAGCTATCTTCTTCAGCGGCGCATTATATATGCGAATAGGAAAATTATCAAGTTTGGGCAGCAGGCCCCGATCCTCGCAATCTTCCCAAACCATGAATTAGGGCGCTCCTGGTCCTTCGCACTTGGGCACCAGGGATGTCGCAAATCTTGACTGCTGTGACGTGAATCACGAAGATTCGTTCAGTCCCGAAAAGTCTTAGTGCTGTATCTGGAGCGCCCCGCCACGCAGGTGCGCAGCTGGATGGTCTTAGCGGGGCGCTTCTGATACAGCACTAAGACTTCCCGGGTAGTAATTCGTGTCAACGAGCGAGTTGGCGATTTGCATGAGGTCTGGTACCTTTTGACTCCGATTTCGCCGGGCGAAGGGCGGCTTCCTATGTTTGCGAAAAGAGCGCTTGCAGCGCGATAATACAGTCGCTCCCGTTGGCGGCGAGGGAAAGGGGGAGGGCCGATGGCAACTTCGGCTTCTTTACCTCGTGGCTCAGAATACTCGTTTCATGGCGTCCTAGCCGTTGTGCTGTGCATCTCCTTGTCGGGCTGTGCCGCAAGTTCGGTCCCGTCCGGCTCCGGCCCCAGCGGCCCTATGCACACTCTCTACGTTCTGGGTGGTGGACCTCCTTTTGTAATAAGCGGCTTTGCCTCGAATGCCTCTGGCGCAAGCACACCTGTCTCTAAGCTCACGTTGCCTTCCAGTTTCATCGCCCAGGCCATGACGATTGATCCCGCAGGCGAGATCTATGTTGCAGGTATCCAAGGTCAGAGCCCATCTGAGATCCTTGTGTACGCTGCAGGCAGCACGGGCGCCGCTGCGCCAGTGCCCACAATCATGACTGGCCAGCCCACGGCAGACCCGGTTGGAGCCATGGCGGTCGACAGCTCGGGAGATCTCTATGTCGCCGACAATTTGAAAGGCACAGTGAATACCTTTGCTCTCGGCGCGGACGGCCCCTCAACGCCAGTACGCACGATTCAGTTGAACGTCTCCACGTTTCGGGGCGTTAACAGCCTCGCCATAGACGGCAGTGGGGATCTCTATCTCCTCGGATATGCCGAGGGCAAAGTTGCCGGCCTCGACAACCCCACCGAGGTCGTCGTCTATGGTCCGGGAGCCAGCGGCTCAGCCACACCGGTGCGCACGATCGTTGGCAGCAACGCCGAGTTTGGACTGAATACCGAAGACATCGCCGTCGACAGCGCTGGCGACCTTTACGCGATCATCTCTGACCCGGCTCAGCCCTTCCTGAACGCCACCGAGGTCGCGGAGTTCGCACCCGGAGCCACGGGGAATGCCGCTCCAGTGAAGACCATCGTCGGCAACTTCGGAGAATCCGGAGTAAGCCCAACCCACCTACAGATCGATTCATCAGGGAGTGTCTATGTCGTCGGCCAATTTGTTAACTTCGATCTGCCTCAAACCCCGATTCCTTATCCTCCCTTTATCGCAACTTTCTCGCCTTCTGCCGCAGGCACGGTGAGCCCCACGAACCAGTTCACTTCTACTGCACTGGATGTCGGCGTCTACGGCTTCGTCGCTCATTAAAGGACCCGGAGGCAGAGAACAACGGGTCGGCGACAGCTGAGCCCCCGTCAATATCCCAGGGCAGGTTTTCTATGGTTCTTCGCAGTTCCCGATGGAGGATTCAGGCTCCGGAGAGGAAGCGTCCAGGATTGTTAACTGACGCCAAGCCGCTTATCCAGAGTGACTTGCACGACAAATTCCGGATAGGCATCTGTAGACGGAGTTCGCGACACACGGTCTTGCTATCCCGTGTCAGGAAGTGCCGCTGGCTAATTCACAATTGCGCGCAAGAATCGGAGTGCGCTAACGGCGTTGCGTGCGCGAAGATGGTTTCCATGAGCAGCACGACACAATTTGCCCGAAGTGATCGCGTCACACAGGCGCTTGATGCCGATGCAGCGTGGCAGCAGATTGTGCGGCGCGATGCGGCGGCGGAGTTTTTCTATGGCGTGACGACGACGGGCGTGTTTTGCAGGCCGGGATGCTCGAGCCGCCTGCCGCTGCGACGGAATGTGCGGTTCTTCCGCACGGCGGAGGAGGCGCAGAAGGCGGGCTTGAGGCCATGCATGCGCTGCAAGCCCACCGCGTGGGGCAGGCCTTTGGACCTGGTTCGTGGCTATCTTGAGGCTCACGCGGATCGACGGGTGTCTTTGGATGAGCTGGGGCGCGTGGCGGGGCTGAGTCCATTCACGGTGCAGAGGCTGTTCAAGCAGGCGATGGGTGTGAGTCCATTGCAGTATCAGCGAGCGCTGCGCGCGGGCGGGCTGCGCAGGGCGCTGAAGCAGGGAGGGCGCGTGACGGATGCGATTTATGCGGCGGGGTTTGGGTCGTCGAGCCGGGCGCATGAGGGCGCGGCGCTGGGGATGACGCCGGCGCGGTTTGCCGCTGGCGGGCGCGGCGAACGGATTCGTTTCACGACGGCGCGGACACCATTCGGCTGGATGGTAGTGGGCGCGACGGCGCGCGGGCTGTGCTGGCTGGCGCTGGCGGCCACGAAAGACGAGGCCGAGGCGAGCGTACGCGCGGAGTTTCCCGCGGCGGCGTTGCGGCGCGATGCGGCGCTGAAGGAATGGGTGGAGGCTGCGGTGCACGCGGTGACGGAGGCGCGCGGTGCGAAGGACGAGTTGCCGCTGGATCTGCGCGGGACGGCGTTTCAACTGCGCGTGTGGCAGGCGCTGCGTGCGATTCCGCGCGGGGAGACGCGCAGCTACAGCGAGCTGGCACGCGAGATGGGAATGCCGAAGTCGACGCGTGCGGTGGCGCGGGCGTGCGCGATGAACCGCGTGGCAGTCGTGGTGCCGTGCCATCGCGTGGTGGGCGCGGGCGGCGCGCTGACGGGCTATCGCTGGGGCGTGGAGCGCAAGCGGAAGTTGCTGGCGGCGGAAGGCAGATTCTAGCTGCCAGCTTTTAACTCTGTGCTTTGTCGCGGCAGGTTTAGGGCTTGCTTTCGCACCCTTGCGCTCCGCTTTACAGCGAATCGCAAGAATGGGGCACCCGGCGTGGTCTACGGATGCTGCTTGCTGGCGGTGGCCAGCAGGGTCTGAAACTGCGGTGCGGCGGGGTCCTTGTCAACGATGGAGGCGGATGCCTCACGGAAGCCGGCCTGCGTGAGCATGGCTTCGAGCTCCGATTCGCTGAAGCCGAGCCACTCGTCAGCGTAGAGGGCGCGGGCTTCTTCATAGCGATGCTGCACGAGGTCGAGGATGACAATGCGGCCGCCGGGGCGCAGGATGCGCGCAGCCTCTTCAAGCGCGCGCTGGGGATGGAGCGCGTGGTGGAGCGACTGCGAGAAGAAGACGCAATCGACGGCGCCGGCGCGTATGGGCAGTTCTTCCATGTCGCCCACGCGGAAGTCGATGTTCTTTTGGCCGAGGCGCTGCGCCTGGGCGCGGCCTACGTCAATCATCTTTTCTGAGCTGTCGACGGCGATGACTTTTCTGGCGCGCTGCGCGAGCAGCAGGGCAAAGGCGCCTTCGCCCGCGCCGAGGTCGGCGATGACCATGGGCGGCATGAGGCGCAGAAGTGCTTCGGCAAGGCTCTTCCAGGATTTGCCGGGTACATAATCCGCGCCGAGACGGCCCGCGACGGAGTCAAAGAAGCTGCGCATCTTGTCCTGGCGCTTCTTGAGGACGCGGCGCATGGCGGCCTGGTCGGCGGCGAACTCTGCGGTCTGCTTCTGGGCGTGGGCGAGGATCTCGCCGAGGATCTGATTGTCGGGCGCGTCGGCGGAAGCGGCGGCGAGGCGGTAGAGGCTGTTCTTGCCGGTGCGGCGGTCTTCCACCAGGCCCGCCTGCCGAAGCTGCGCGAGGTGGGTGGAGAGGGTGCTCTGGCCCATGGCGAGAATCTCCTGCAACTCGGCGACGGTGAGCTCCTCGGCCCGCAGCAGCAGCAGGATACGGAGCCGGTTGGGGTCGGCGAGGACGCGCAGAGTTTTGACGATTGACGGCATGGTCGGCTTCTGGTTAATATCAACATATCACGATTCGTCGATGTGAGGAGGTTGCGATGGCAACAGGCACGCTGGAAGTAACGGGAACGGATTACAAGGTTGCGGACATGTCGCTGGCCGACTGGGGCCGCAAGGAGATCACGATTGCCGAGCAGGAGATGCCGGGGCTGATGGCGATCCGCAACAAGTATGCGGCGGAGAAGCCGCTGAAGGGCGTGCGCGTGACCGGCTCACTGCACATGACGATCCAGACGGCGGTGCTGATTGAGACGCTGGTGAGCCTGGGTGCGGACGTGCGCTGGGCGAGCTGCAATATCTTCTCGACGCAGGACCATGCGGCGGCGGCGATTGCTGCGACGGGCGTGCCGGTATTTGCGTGGAAGGGCGAGACCCTGGAAGAGTACTGGGATTGCACGTACAAGGCGCTGAGCCATAAAAGCGGCAAGGGTCCGGAGCTCGTGGTGGATGACGGCGGCGATGTGACGCTGCTGATTCACAAGGGTTATGAGCTGGAAGAAGGCGATGGCTGGGTGAACACGCCGAGCGGCAACCACGAAGAGCAGGTGATCAAGGACCTGCTGAAGCGCGTGCATGCCGAAGACCCGCAGCACTGGCACAAGGTGGCGAAGGAGTGGCGCGGCGTTTCAGAAGAGACGACGACGGGCGTGCACCGGCTCTACAAGATGATGGAGCAGGGCAAGCTGCTGGTGCCGGCGATCAACGTGAACGACTCGGTGACGAAATCGAAGTTCGATAACCTGTACGGCTGCCGCGAGTCGCTGGCGGACGGCATCAAGCGCGCGACCGATGTGATGGTGGCGGGCAAGGTTGCTGTGATTTGTGGCTACGGCGACGTGGGCAAGGGGTCTTCGCACTCGCTGCGCGGCATGGGTGCGCGGGTGATTGTGACCGAGGTTGATCCCATCAACGCGCTGCAGGCGGCGATGGAGGGCTTTGAGGTAACGACGATCGAAGAGACGCTGGGACGCGGCGACATTTACGTCACCTGCACGGGCAACGTGGACATCATCACGCTGGAGCACATGAAGAAGATGAAGGATCAGGCGATTGTGTGCAACATCGGGCACTTCGACAACGAGATCCAGATGGACCGGCTGAACGCGGAAAAGGGCGTGACGAAGCTGAACATCAAGCCGCAGGTGGACTTCTACAAGTTCCCCGACGGGCATGGAATCTTCGTGCTGGCCGAGGGGCGGCTGGTGAACCTGGGCTGCGCGACGGGTCATCCGAGCTTTGTGATGAGCAACAGTTTTGCCAACCAGACGCTGGCGCAGATTGACCTGTGGAAGAACAAGGATACGTATAAGGTAGATGTCTATGTGCTGCCGAAGAGGCTGGACGAAGAAGTGGCGCGGCTGCACCTGGAGAAGATCGGCGTGAAGCTGACGACGCTGACCCCGAAGCAGGCCGAGTACCTGGGCGTGCCGGTGACGGGACCGTACAAGGCAGAGAACTACCGGTATTAGTCCGCAAACGCAGCATCAGGCGGGGCCGCGAGAGCGGCCCCACTTTATTCGGTCATTTTCAGAAAGCCCGCGTATGAACCCGTCGCGAAGTATCTCGTTAGAGCTGTTTCCGCCGCGCACTCCAGAGGGCGTCAGCAAGCTGCGCACCGTGATTCCGCACCTGGCCGCGTTGCACCCGAATTTCTTTTCGGTCACGCATGGGGCCGGAGGCTCAGACCAGGACGGCACCTACGAAACTCTCTTGACCGTAGCCGAGCAGACGGGCGTGGAGGTCGCGCCGCACCTGACCTGCGTAGGCTCGACGCGCGCCAATATCGCCGAGCACCTTGACCGCTACCGCAAGGCCGGCGTCAAGCGCATCGTCGCGCTGCGCGGCGATCTACCGGCGACGGCGATGAGTCCCGCTGCGCCGGGCGAGTTCCACTACGCCAATGAACTGGTGAGCTTCATCCGGGAGACGCAAGGGAAGGCTTTCGAGATCGAGGTGGCGGCGTATCCGGAGATGCATCCGCAGGCGCCCAACCCCGGAGCGGACTTTGAGAATTTTCGGCGCAAGGTTGCGGCGGGCGCCCACGGCGCGCTGACCCAGCTCTTCTACAACGCCGATGCCTACTTCGACTTTGTGGAGCGCAGCGCAAAGGCGGGCATCACAATCCCGATCGTACCCGGCATCATGCCCATCACGGGCTTTGCCAACACGGTGCGCTTCTGCACGGGCTGCGGGGCCGATTTGCCGCGCTGGGTGCGCTTGCGCCTGGAAGAATTGCAGGACGACAGGGCCGCGCTGCTCGACTTCGGCCTGGAAGTCGTGACTCGCCTGTGCGAGACGCTGCTGCGCAATGGAGCGCCGGGGTTGCATTTTTATACCATCAACCAGGCGGAGCCCACCCTGCGCATCTGGAAGAACCTGGGGCTGGCCATGCCGGCTGCTTGATTGCCGCGGATTGGTGAACCTGCAGGCATGGAGCGCAGGCAAGCCCGCCGGCGCGCACGAATCTTCGCCAACAGGACGGTCGATGGGCTGCGAGTTAGGATAGAAAAAGATAGAGGGTAGGCATGTTTGTTGTGGTGTGGCAGTTTGAGGTGGTCGAGGAAAAGATGGCCGCGTTTGAAGCCGCCTATGGTGCCGAGGGCGCATGGGCGCAGCTGTTCCGCGTCTCTCCCGATTACCGCGGCACGGAACTTCTGCGCGATGCGTATATTCCCGGCGGCTATCTCACCATCGACCGCTGGACGAGCGAAGAAGCCTTCCGCGCTTTTCGCAGGGACCACGACGCCGATTACGAAGCAGTGGACAGGTCCTGCGATGCCCTCACCAGCCGCGAGACACGCATCGGCGCATACAGCGTGTAGCTTTTTCGCCGCCGGAGACATCCGGGGATTCTCCATCGAGCCGGTTCATTTCTTTACGCTCTCTGTCGGTTGCGTGTCGAGGTAGTAGCCGACATTCGTGTGCACAATTGCATCGGGCTTATCCACCTTGACCTGCAGAGCGTGATAGTCGTTGGGGTGGGCGGCGGCCGGAGCATCGAAAGATAGCGCATAGTAGGCGTTCGCATCGCGCATGGCATCGTTGACTTCTTCAGTCACGCCATGGCCGGTGACCAGCACGCGACCGCCGGAGTGCTCTGCCAGAACCTGGAGCGCGAGATCCGGATAAATAGCATCCCCGACATTGACCGGAGGCTTAAGGTAAGTCTGATAGTAAAACGGATTCACGCGGCCCAGTTCGTAGGGCTGCAGAGCGTAAAGTGTGATGTGCGCGTCGCGCAGGCCATTGGTAAGTTGCACGTCTGAGTCGAAGGTCCAGGCACGCTGCTTCATATCTTCCTGCATACCGGCCCAATCCAGCAGCGGCCAGCCGGGGCTGATTGTGAGGAAAAGCTTGCGCCCGGGTTGCTTGGACTCAAAGGCAGCCAACTGGCTGACTTGGCTGAGCGACATTTCCATGCGGTCCACGTCTCCATAAAATCCGGTGCTCCTGCCGATCAGCCGGAAGACGGAATTCGTGCCGTTCAGATCGGACTCCATGGCGTTTCCGTCCATGGTCGTGAGGCGCTCGATCTTGAGGCCATCGTCCGTAAGCATGGCGACGGAGGTGGGATGGGCGAGGTGGCCCTTGTTCTCGGTGAGAAACTCCATGAGCTGCTCGCGTTCACGGGAGACGGTGTCCCAATCCGAGTTGATCATGTCCACGACAATGACGACGCGGACCTGACTGGCAGCCTGGCCGACGGCCTGAGTGGACCGAAAGCCGACCAGTTTTTGCGGCTGGTTGTTGTCGAGCAGGGAAAAGTCCGAGGCCTGCAGCCCACGCAGGTGATGACCGAGCTTGTCGGTGACTTCGACATCGATGGTCAGCGCCCGTGTCCCTGCCGCAGGTGCGGCGGTTGCCGTCGGAGCAGCCGTGGGCGGGGTAACTCCACTTGTGCTTTGGGCCGCAGACCGGCAGGGACCAGAGAAAAGAACGAGCCCGGCTCCAAGAGCAAGAGCGGTTTGTGACGGTGCACGGAGGAAGCGACGGATCATGGGTTTCCCTTCTGGATATCAAAAGATGAGAAATTGGAGCATCGTTGCCGGCACCCTTACCTTGGTTCGGCGCGTGCGGCTTATATTCTCTTTTTCTTCGCTCATTTTCCTGTCTTTCTGTGTCTCGCCCTGCTACAATCCGAACGAAATCCAATCCAGGCCGCAGCGTGTTTTTTGTCTTTCTCCATCCGGGGCCGCGCGGGCCAAGCAATCCTTGAGGAGCCTCAATGGCCGTCGCCGATGACCGCGCAAAAGCAGTAGAACTAGCCCTTTCACAGATCGAAAAACAGTTTGGCAAAGGGTCGATTGTTCGACTAGGGTCGCGCGAGGCTCTATTGCCAATCGCGGTCATCTCGACCGGCTCCATCAGCTTTGATGCTGCGCTGGGCGTTGGCGGTATCCCGCGCGGCCGCGTAACCGAGATTTTTGGTCCGGAGTCTTCGGGCAAGACGACCATTACGCTGCAGATTATTGCCGAGGCGCAGAAGATGGGCGGCCTGGCGGCCTTCGTGGATGCTGAACATGCTTTGGATCCCGGTTATGCCAAAAAGCTGGGCGTTGATGTGGATAACCTGCTGGTTTCACAGCCAGATAGCGGCGAGCAGGCCCTGGAGATCACGGAAGCGCTGGTGCGCTCGGGGGCGATTGACGTGCTGGTGGTGGACTCCGTGGCGGCGCTGGTGCCGAAGGCCGAACTGGACGGCGAGATGGGCGAATCGCACATGGGGCTGCAGGCGCGGCTGATGTCGCAGGCGCTGCGCAAGCTGACGGGAACGGTCTCCAAGTCGCGCACGGCGCTGATCTTCATCAATCAGATTCGCGAGAAGATCGGCGTGATGTTCGGCAACCCGGAGACGACGACCGGAGGGCGCGCGCTGAAGTTTTATTCGTCAGTGCGCGTAGATATCCGGCGCATTGCCGCGATCAAGGAAGGGGATGCCGTCACGGGAAACCGGACGAAAGTGAAGATTGTGAAGAACAAGGTGGCCGCGCCTTTCCGCGAGGCCGAGTTCGACATTCTTTATGGCGAGGGCATTAGCCGCGAGGGCGACGTGCTGGACCTGGCGGTGGCGCACAACATCGTGGAGAAGTCCGGCGCGTGGTATAGCTATGCGGGTGAGCGAATCGGGCAGGGCAGGGAAAACACCCGTACCTTCCTCAAAGACAACCGCGACATCTTTGCAAAGATGGACGGCGAGGTTCGCAAGAAGCTGGGCATCGGGCAGGCCAAAGCCGAGATTCCGGAGGTGCCAGCCAGCGGTCCCGCCGAGGCCAAGGAAGCCGTACGCGGGCGCAAGGGATGATCCTGCGGGCCACATTTTTGGCAAACGAAGGGTGCTGCGGTTGCGGCGCCTTTTTCGTTTGAGACAGAGTCTTGTTGCACCGGGTTCGCTGCTAGAATCCACAAGGAGCAGCCCCGATGTCTGTAAAAGCCCTCTATCCCGGCACCTTTGACCCGCCGACCAACGGGCACCTGGACCTGATTCAACGCGGGTCCAAGCTGTTTGAGCACCTGACGGTCGCCATTCTCAAGAATCCGGTCAAGAATCCGCTGTTCACGGTGGAGGAGCGGGTGGAGATGCTGCGCGATCTGACCAAATCGCTGGGCAACGTGAGCGTGGCCACCTTTGATGGGCTGATGGTGGACTTTGCACGGCAGCAGGGCGCCACGGCGGTGCTGCGCGGCATTCGCGCCATCTCCGATTACGAGCACGAGTTCCAGATGGCGCTGATGAACCGGCGGCTTGCTCCGGAGATTGAGACGGTCTTTCTGCAGCCGGCCGGACGCTACTCGTTTGTAAGCTCGCGAATGGTGAAAGAAGTCTTCAGCTTTGGCGGGGACGTGACGGGGCTGGTGCCGCCGAACGTGATCAAGCGGCTACGCGGGCGGATCAGTTCTATCTAGGGCCGGATTGGCCTGTGCCTCGCCGGTGCGGTGCGCTGCTCCAGTGCGCGATGTCCATGAGGGCAGTGGTGCGATTGTGTGGCTTCGCCGGCTGGCGAGGGTTCAGGAATGAAGCCCGGCGGCGGCCAGCATCTGGAGAAACTGGCGCATGGAACACTGGTCAATGGCTACCGCGGCCAGCTTGCCGTGGCGGTCAAGGACGAAGGTTCTGGGAAGGCTGTCGATGTGCAGCCGCCTGCCGGTTTGCGCGCCGGGGTCCAGCAGGACCGGCACGCGAAAGCCCATCCTGGATACAAAAGCCTCGACCTTCACAGGGTCTTCGTTCGAGATAGCCAGAACCTCCAGGCCCCTGGAGTGAAAGCGGGCGTAGACCTGATCGAGGTCCGGCATCTCGAGGCGGCAGGGCCCGCACCAGGTGGCCCAGAAGTTGACCAGTACGACCTTGCCGCGGAGTTTCGAGAGCGTGACATCCCGGCCCGCCAGGTCCTTAAGAGTGAAGTCGGCCTGCTGGAGATAGGCGTCGCTGTCGGCCAGCGACCGGGCAGCACGATTGTAGAGAGGGTTGTCCAACGCAACGCGGACGTGGTCGTAGCGAGCCAGCCTGGCCAGGTCGAAGTAGGGCGTGGGCGGCTGGTCGCCGTTCTCTGATACCACCGGATACTCGGCCAGCGCCTGTGCCAGGGTGTCAGCAACGGCTTGCAGCGCCACAGGGCCGGGATCATTTCGGATCGCCAGGAAGCTGAGAGTGTCCGCAAGCTGGAGCTTGCGCAGGCCCGGTGGAAGCCCGCGAATGGCAGCGGCAATCTGCAGGCTCTGCGCCGGCCGTTGCGGCGCGGAGGCGGAGGAAAGACTATTGAGCCGCTGCGCTAGCGCGGACTCACTCGACTGGGCATGGAGGCTTGGAGTTGCGCAGAGAAGTGCGAGGAAAAGAAGAGTGCGATCGACGAAGGTCATGCAGCCTCGCGGAATGAGCATACCCGCGCCATTCCGGCTACGCAAAATTATATTCCCCGCAGAGCGCCTCCGGAGTGCGCACAACGGGAGGGCGAAGCTGGGCGGCGCGGATGGTGAGCTCAGCAAGGGATTTGGGGATTCTGCTCCGTGCTGTTCGAAGTTGCGACAAAAGCAGCCGGTCGAGACTCTAGCTCCTCCACTTCTCACAAGTGGCGCGAAGGAGCGACCGATCCTGTGGCCTCCATCATCGCTGTGTTCGTCCGGCGCATCATCGTCCGGCGCACAATACGCCTCGGGGCGTGCCGGGTTTTACCGGCTGTTGTACTGGCTAAAGGCCGGAGCTGTCGCGACGGGGGCTTGGCCAGAATCGAGACCGGCTACCGGCCAAGCGTGGAAAGGTCGATGCGGTAGATGTGCTGCGCGGCGGTCAGGACGAGCAGTTGCTTGAGCTGCGGAACGAAGCGCGCCGCGATCACGTCCTGATCCAGAAGGTAGTGCGCCAGCAGTTCTCCATTTGCACAATCGTAGAGGTTCAGCTCCTGCAGTCGGTTGGTTGCTGCGATCATGCCCAGGCTGTCGTCGCCGGCGAGCGCGCGCCCGAAGAAGGCGGCGAGGCGGGCCCCGTCAGAGACACGATAGACGGTTGTGTTGTTGCTGTTTCCGTAGACTGCCAGGTAGCTGCCAAACAGGCCGGCCGTGCGCTGGTCGGCCTGGGAGATACCAAGCTGGGGTGACAGGAGCGCATGCTCAACTTTGCCAGTACGATTGGAGAGGACTTCAACGAGAGTTCCCTGGGGGTTGAGGAACTGAAAGCCAAGGTCCGCGGTGTGAATCACCTTGATGCCGTGCTGGCTGGTTCGATCGAGGCCGGTTGGACTCTCACGGTCCATGACAAACAGGGTCTTGTCGCCATCGGCCTGCACCATCTGAGGAACGGCGTAGAGGAAGCGCAAAGTCCAAAGTCTTGCCTCGGTTTGCGCGTCGGAGCCTTCCATATCGACATCCGCATCGATGATCTGCAGTGGGCTGAGCGGCTTGAAGCGAACCCGAACGGAGCCGAATTGCAAGGGGTCGCCGAGGCGGGATAACCCGAAGACGTACTTGTGCGTGAGCTTGTCGAGGTTGGGATCGCTGGAAGGCTTCAGTTCGTGGGAGACAAGCGCGGCCTGAAGGCTGCCCGTGTCCGTGATGGCGACGGTGCGAAAGGGCGAGGTGACGGCCATGCGTTTGCCGGTGGAAAGATCCCACTCTGCGCCGCGCGCACGGTCGGAGAGAGCGAGATAGCGGCCATTCATGCTGAAGGCGCTTGCTTCGACCACAGAGAGCGGCGTGACAGGGAGGGCGATCTCCTGGAGGGCGCCGTGGAGGCTTCCGATGCCGAGGCCGCCGGTGGGAATTTCAGCAGCGAGTTCGTCGCCGAGGAGATCGACGGTCTCAAGCGGGAACTCTCTACGGACCAGGGTTGTAGCCGGATCGAGGAGTGCCGCGGCCGCTTTGTTGGTCGGGCCAAAGAGCAGGCCTTCTGTTCCCGCGATGCTTGTGAGCCAGCCGGGCGGCAATTGGAACTCGCCAAGTTTTTGCCCGCCGGGAAATGTGGTGTAGCACATGGTGTAGGTTTCATTGGCGGCGCCGGTTTTGATGCTCCAGTCACAGGTGGAGAGCATTTTGCCGGACCCGACGAAAGAGAACCTCTCCTGCGACAGGCCGGAGAGTGCGCCGCCGAGGTGGACGGTGGTCTGATTTTGGAGATCGTAGGCCATGGCGACGGTGCCCGATGTGGCGACGAAATAGCGTCCATCGCGCGACCAGCGCATGAGGGCCTGGAATGTTGGGGTCATGCGGGCATTGGAGTTGCCGAGGCCGCCGTAGTCATCGAAGAAGTGCAGATTCTGATAGAGCATCTGGCCGGTGCGGATGTCGGCGAGCTTCAGCCAGACGGAGTCCTCGAAGTAGCTGACGCAGGCCAGCACGTGACCATCGGGTGAGAGACTTGTTTGTACGCATCCGGCGTAGTCGACAAAGTCCTGAATATCCGTCGGCTGGCCCGAGGCCAACTGCCATCGCTCAACGTGGAGATCGTTGTAATGGAAGACCAGGTCTTGGGAATCGGGAGTGAACTGGGCCATCTCCGCATTGAGGGCATCGACGGAGAAGAGCAACTGCAGGGGCGCGGTACTGAGGACGTGAATCTGATATGTATCCTGGGCGAGCGCGTATTTTCCATCCGGGCTGAGGGCGACGTTTTCCAGCGCTGGATTCATGGGCTGCTGCAGAGGAACGGAGGCAAGCCCCGGCGTGGCGGGGAGGATGGGATCGATGCGCTGCTGCCGGATTGCCTGCTGAAAGGGCTGGAAGTCAGGACGATAGATGGGGCGCGGGTCGCGACAACTCCCTGGCAGCGAAGAGATGAGCTTGTGCGCCATGCGCACGCGGAGGCTGATTTCGGGTGTCAGATCAAAAGCGTCGGTGAAGAGATTGCCGGTGTATCCCCCGTTGTCGTTGATGCGGTCAAGAAAGATCGCGAAGGCTCGCGGGTTGTAATGGGCCTTGATCATCGCCCACATGCCGACGCGGTCCGCGAGGAGTTCGTCGCTCTGTTGTTCGTCCACGGATAAGACGGAGTATTCGTCGGGAGGAATGTTCAACATGCGCTGGAATTTGTCGTAGACGTCGGCGCGGTCCCCGAGCTGCTTGACGTGCATGAGCCTCCTCAAGCGACGCGTGACCGCAGAGGCCGAGTGGTGAATGTAGGTCCTGCCGATCTCCTGCGCGAGCATTGCCGCCAGCTCGTCCTCGTTGCGCGCGTCCATGAGGAGCTTGCGGCTGATGTAGATGTGCCCGCCGGCGAGCGAGAAGGCGCGCAACTCGGCAGACTCAAATACGCGGAAGGTGTAATGAATCGAGGTGGCCGGGAGCTGATCGAGAATGCGCTGCCCGATTTCGTTGAGATACGCACTCTGGTCCGGGGGCAAGAGGATGTAACGCGGCTCAACCATGTCGGCCTGGGCGTCGCCGAGCCACTGCTCCTGCCGATCGGTGAAGATGTCTGGTCGGTTGACGCGAAGGCGGGGCTGGCGCAAGGAGCAAACCGGCTGCACCGCGCCGGCGATGCGCGCAAGAGCAAGCAGCAGCAAAAGCCCGGCGAGTTTTCGTTTCATCCTACGACTCTGCAGACGAAGTAAAGCAGGCAACATGGTAACCCGCGAGAGGCCGGTGTGGGAAAGGATTAGAAGGAGAGCACACGCAGGCCATCCGTCTACGCCCACCTCCTCAACTCCGGGTACCGTGCAAAGATGCGCTGGCGGTCGTCGGAGGGCAGTTGGCCCAGGCGGATGGGCCTATCCTGGGGTCGCGTGCCCTTCTGGTTCAAGACGTTCATCAGGCTCCACTCCCGCTGCAGCGCCTGGGGTTCGTGCGCGGGCAAGTCGTATCGGGTGAAGTCGACGACCATGCGGGGACTGCCGGTTACCCAGTTATCGAGCAGTGCGAGGCGAAACTCCCGGTTCATAAACCAGCGGATTTCCAACTCTTTCTCTGAGCCGGGCGCTCCGGTTCCTTTGGCATCGAAGCGGTAGTTGAGCGACGCGTTGCTGGGCACGTGCCTGCGCCACTCCATGCCAAACTCACCTTCGGTAATCACCCTGGTGTCAGGCCATCTTTGTTTGATGGATTGCAGCCACCAGGCGAGGTCCGGATCGTGGCCGATGGAGACCTCCCAAATGCCTGTGACCCAGCCAAAGCCGTTGAGGGCGTGGCCCGCGTCAAAGTGCATCGCGGTGGTATCGATCATCTCCCTGCGGCCCACCTGTTCTCCCAGATCTTGCACTGTTTCGATGGGGCCTACGCCCATGCGGCTGTTGAATCCACCCTGAAAGCCGTTGCGACGGGCTGCGAGGAAATCGCATGTCCAGCCATCGAGGCAGACGCAGTCGATGAAGTCGGCGGGGCCCTGGGCGGGCTTCAAATAGTGGTCACGGCTGGGGTAGTAGGGATAGCAGATGCCGCCGTCGCCATCGCCGTTGTCAATGCCGTGCTGGCTCCAGATCTGGCCCTGGCATACATGGATACCCTCTTCAGTGGCGAGGTAGCGCTGGTTCTCGGCATCCATAAAGCCCGCGACCAGAGACTGCGGGCGATAGCCGTTGCCCACCATCTTCGAGATCATCTGCAAGGCGTTGTGAATGGTGTCGCGAATATGTTGGCGGGTGTCATACATGGGCGCGAAATAGCCGCCGGGGATGAAGGTAATCTCGTCGCAATACTGCCGTTGATAGGAAGCGAGCAAGCGGCGCGCCTCCTGGTATTCCGGGCGGGTGTCATTGAGCGCGAGCCAACTGATGGCCCAGGTCATTCTGCCGTCGGGACAGCCGCGTGCAAAGGCTTCGCGGCGGGAGCGTATATGCTGCGGGCTGTTGGCGGGGGCTTCGTCTTCGCCGATGGAGCGGCTGGGAGTGACCTCGATCTGGTTTACCCGCACGACCGAGATATGGGTCACGAAGCGTCCCCTAAAAGGCGAGGACGCCGGGGCCGCGGGCTCTGGGGTTTGTCCGGGCGAAGCAACGGCAAGAGCACAGGCGGAGCCGGCAGCGCGGTTGAGGAACTTTCGTCTGGTCCAGAGAGGGTCCATGGTCTTCCTTTCGCAATTCCCCGGCCTGCCGCGACAGGCTTTGCATACATTCTTCTTCAGCAGGGATTCTACGGAAGGATCCGCATCTTTGCATCGCCGGGGGTTGCGCGAAGGGGCGGAGAGAGGTCTGCGGTCTCGCAGGTCTCAGATGCCGGCTTCTTTCACTTTGCCCGGGGGGCAGACAAAGGGGCACTCACTCTCGCGCTTGAAAACCGAGAAATGGGCTGCGTTTCTGAGGGAGTTGGGCTTGGTCATTGGCGGAAAATCTGTAAAGATAGAAGCATCATGACAGTTTCCGCCCCAGCAAAAGTCTTTGCCGAGCGCATCGGCCGCATTGAAGTTTCCGCAACCATGGCTGTGGCCGCCGAGGCCGCCAAACTGCGCGCCGGGGGCGCGAACCTGGTGGACTTTGGGGCCGGCGAGCCGCATTTTTCGACGCCGCGCCATATTAAAGACGCGGCTGTGGCGGCGATTGAGGCGAACTTTACCCGCTACACGGTGGTGCCGGGGATTCCCGATGTGCGCAAGGCGATTATCGAGCGTCATGCGTGCGATTTCGGCTCGGACTACGGGCTGGATGAGGCGATTTTCACGACCGGCGGCAAGCTGGCGCTGTTCAACACCATCCAGGTGCTGGTGGACCACGGCGACGAGGTGATTCTGCCGGTGCCGTACTGGGTGAGCTTCAAGGACATCATCCAGTATGCGGGCGGCAAGGTGGTATTTCTGGAGACCAGCGAGGCGGAGAGCTTCCGCATCACGGCGGACGCGATTGAAAAGGCCATTACTCCGCGGACGAAGGCGATCATACTGAATTCGCCGTCGAACCCGGCGGGTTCAGTGGTGAGTGCCGCGGACCTGGAGCGGATTGTGCATCTGGCGCACGAGCGCGGGATTTTCCTGCTTTTGGATGAGTGCTATGTGTATCTGAACTATGCGGGCAAGCCGGTCTCGGGCGGATCGTTTACCTGGGCCAAGGAGCACCTGGTGATTCTGGGGTCGCTGTCGAAGACGTACGCAATGACGGGATGGCGCGCGGGGTATGCGCTGGCGTCAAAGGCGGTGACGGCGAATCTGAGCAAGCTGCAGTCGCAGTCGACGTCAAACGCGACGAGCTTTGTGCAGAAGGCGGCGATTGCGGCGCTGGCGGGGCCGCAGGAGTGCGTGGCGGAGTTCCGCGCGGAATTTATTGATCTGCGGGACTACATGTTGAAGAAGCTGGCTGAGATTCCGGGGGTGACGTGCACGAAGCCGGAGGGCGCGTTCTATGTGTATCCGAATATTTCGGCGTTCCTGGGCAAGGGCGGGATCAAGACGGCGACGGAACTGGCGACGAAGCTGCTGCACGAGGCGCACGTGGTGACGGTGCCGGGCGAGGCGTTCGGTACCGGCGAGCACATCCGGATGTCGTATCCGGTGACCAAGCAGAGCATTGACGAGGGAACGAAGCGGATGGGCGCGTTTCTGACGGGACTGGCCTAGCAGGCGCCGCAGGAGAGCGAAGTAAACCGGCCCGGAGGTCGCGCAGAGCTGGCGGCTTTCGGGCTGGTTTGCGCAGGTGTGTCTCGCCAGCTGAAAAAGTGTCGTCCATCGCTGTGCAAACCATCCTTCGGTCGGGTAGGATGGGTTTTCCATGCAGAAAGCCATCGATTTTCGCCCAGTGATTCTTGCCGGAGGCAGCGGCACCCGCTTCTGGCCCCGCTCTCGCCGCGCCCGCGCCAAGCAGGTTCTTGCCCTGGATGGCGAGCGATCCATGATTCAACAGACGGTGGAGCGGCTGAAGCCGTTGGCGGCGGTCGATCAGACGTGGGTGATCACCAACGAATTTCTGGCGCATGAGATTGCTGACCAATTGAAGGGCGTGCCCGCGCGGCAGATTGTGCAGGAGCCGATGGCGCGGAATACGGCGCCGGCATGCGGGCTGGCGGCGTTTCTGATCGAGCGGGAGAATCCGGACGCGGTGCTGGGCGTGTTTCCGTCAGACCACGTGATCGCCGACGAGCCGCGGTTCCTGAAGGCGCTGCAGAAGGGGATTGCGCTGGCGGCGGCGGGTGACAACATTGTGGTGCTGGGCATTGAGCCTACACGCGCCGAGACCGGCTACGGCTACATTGAGACGGGCGACTACACCGGAGACGAAGTTGCGCTGCATGTGCGGCGGTTTACCGAGAAGCCGAACCAGAACCGCGCCGAGGAATTCGTGGCGGCAGGAAATTACTACTGGAATTCGGGGATGTTTTTGTGGTCGGCGCGCACGCTGGCGAACGCGGTGCGGGAACACCTGCCGGAGACGGCGCCTCTGCTGGAGAAGATTGCCGCAGCCTACGGGACGCCGAGGTTCGAGCAGGTGTTTCATGATCTCTATGCCAAGTGCGAAAACATCTCGGTCGATTACGCCGTGCTGGAACCTCGTTCGGCGAAAGGCGAGCATCTGTCGCATCTTTACTGCCTGCCTGCGGAGTTCAGCTGGAACGATCTGGGCTCCTGGGCCTCGCTCTACGAGTACCAGCTGGAGACGCGCCTGCGCGGCGACGGGGACGGCAATGTCGCTGAGACAGAGGGGCATATCACGATCGAAGCGGGCAACAACTACATCTACAGCCCCAAGAAGTTTGTGGCGCTGGTGGGCGTGGAGAACCTGGTGATTGTGGACACGGACGATGCGCTGCTGATTGCTCACCGGGACCACTCGCAGGATGTGGGAAAGATTGTGAAGGAGCTCGGGATCTCCGGCCGCAGCGAACTGATCTAAATTCTTCCCAAGCCAATTTAGATGCGCTGCGAGGTTGCTGGCGCGGGGGCGCAGCGCCGTGTCAGGCATCGATGCACGCCGCTCTGGCGCATGCGCTTAGACTCAACAGAAGGAGAAGTGCTGGCTTACCACGATGGCTCACACGCAGATCAAGTTTGGAACCGATGGCTGGCGCGGCCTGATTGCCGACGATTTTACGTTTGCCAATGTGCGCGTCGCTGCCGCGGCGATTGCGGCGTACATCCACGCGAAGGAAGACCCGGCGAAGGGCATCTGCATCGGGTACGACACGCGGTTTGGATCGAGGGCATTTGCGCGGGCGTGCGCGGAGGTGGTGGCGGCGACGGGAATTCGCGTGGAGCTGGCCCACGACATTACGCCGACCCCTGCGCTGAGCTATGGAGTTCGCCATCGGGGCCGCGCGGGCGGCATCATGATTACGTCGAGCCATAACCCGGCGCAGTGGAATGGGGTGAAGTACAAGGCATGGTACGGCGGGTCGGGCAAGCCGTCGATCATCGCCGAAATTGAGAAGCATCTGGGCGAGCCCGTGCCGCAGGCCGCGCAGGCGGCGCCGATTGAGGAAGTGGATTTTCTGCCCGATTATTTGAAGGCCATCGAGAGCTTCGCTGATCTTGAACTGATTGCGAAGGCAGGCAAGAAGTTCGCGATTGACTCGATGTATGGCGCGGGGCGAACGATCTTGTCGAACATTTTTACGCAGCTGGGCGTGGAGCATGTGCAGATCCGCGGCCATGTTGACCCGCTGTTTCCGGGGATTAATCCCGAGCCGATTGAGCCGCACATTCGCGCGCTGGGCGCGGCGGTGGTGGCGCATGGATGCGACGCGGGACTGTGCACGGACGGTGACGCGGACCGCATTGGCGCGACGGATGAGGATGGGAACTTTGTCGATCCGCACAAGATTTTCAGCGTGCTGCTGAGCTGGGTGCTGAAGCGCAAGGGCTGGCCGGGCGCGGTGACGCGGGCCTTCAACACGACGAAGATGCTGGACCGCATCTGCGCGAAGCATGGGCGCGAACTGATCGAGCATGGGATCGGCTTCAAGTTTGTGTGCGACTACATGCTGGAGCGGGAGATTGTGATGGGCGGAGAGGAGTCGGGCGGCATCGGCTTCCAGCGCCACCTGCCGGAGCGCGATGGCCTGCTGAATGCGCTGCTGCTGGCCAACGTAATGGCCGAGGAAGGCAAGACGCTGGGCGAGCTGGTGGCGGACCTGCAGGCTGAATACGGCGAGCACCAGTACGGGCGCATCGATCTGCATATTCCCGATGAACAGAAAAATGGGGCGATTGCGCGGGCGCTGGCGTTGAAGGTGGGCGACCCGGCGATTGCGGGAATGCCGGTGTTGCGGCAGGAGACGCTGGACGGGGTGAAGTTTTATCTGGACAACCCCGAGGCGAAGGCCAAGCCGAACGCGGCGGAGACGTGGATTCTGTTTCGCGCGAGCGGGACGGAGCCGCTGCTGCGGGTATATACGGAGTCGTGCTCGACGGAGTCGGTGGCGAAGCTGCTGGAGGCCGGGCGCAGCTTTGCGCTGCAAGGCTGAGCAGGCAGGGAGGAACGGATGTTCATCCACATCTTTGGGTTTCGCTGGAAGGCTGCGGCGAAGGAAGCGGACAAGGCGCGCGCGACAAAGGAGATTCTGGCCTTTCGCGGCGCGATTCCGGGGTTGATGGAGGCGCACGTGGGGCCGAATCTCTCGCCGCGCGGGCAGGGCTATACATTTGCCGGGATGATGAAGTTTACGGACAAGGCGGCCTGCGATGCCTACGCCATCCACCCTGCGCATCTTGCGCTGCTGGAGTGGCTGGTTCCTCTGATCGAGCCGGTAGAGCTGGATTTTGAGGCGTAAGCAACTCGCGCCACTTCTTACCGGAACATGCGCGCGTCAAATTGAAAAGGCTGCGGCGGCTCGACTTTGATCTCTGCAACTGCCGGGTGCAGCGGATTTACCAACACATTCCATTCCATGCGCAATGCGGCTGAGGGGACCTCGATCGCCAGCGAGCGTTGCTCGCGAATCCAGTTGTCTCCCAGGGCGCGGAGCGGGGCGAAGTCGTCTGTCCACCAACCGGGAGGCAACTGGTTCGGGTCAAGCCGCTCCGCGGGTTCTCCCTTCGGCAGCAGGGCTGCGATGGAGACCAGGTCGTCCGGCTGCTGGCTTGGCTCAAGGTGAACAAAGAGCTCGATGGCTGCGAGGGCCAGCGACGACGAGGCGTAGACCATGGGCACGCCGGGCGTGTTCCAGCGGCCGCCAAAGCGCCGAGCTCCATGACCGGCGAAGGCTTCCGCGGCGAACCGGGCCCGGCAGATGCGCCAGATCTGCATCAGCTGTAGACGCCATAGGCGATGCGGCCGAGCACGCTCTCGACCTCGCGGACGCCGGGGTCGGTGTCGAGCTGGTCAAGGGGACGAGCCCCACGCAGGGCGCGATTCGGCGTCTTGAGCCAGGCGGCAGCTTTCTCTTCATCGCCCAGGGTCTCAATGGCGGTGGAGAAGACCTGCGCCAGCCGGACCGCCCGATCCGACTCGACCGCCGTGAGCCGGGAGTGGTGTGCGAGGCGGCGGGTGAGCGTGCGCTGAGGGATGCCAATCTTCTCAGAGATTTCCGCCCGGCGCAGGTGGAGTCTGTCGGCCAGCAGCAGGAGAGATTGGACTGGCAGGCCTTCGCGGACCAGTTCAGCCAGCGCGCCGCTCTTGCTCATCTGCCTGCCGAGAACGATCTCTCCGCCGAGGACATCGGGTACCGTATGGGTGGCCATGATCTGCCTCCGTGTCCAGTATACGCCATTTGGCCAGTCCAATAACGCCATAATTCATGTTCCAGGAAGTGGCATGCGTCGAAGCATTTTCTATCTTGACAAATATATTGCGTATACATAACATTATGTCGTGCAGGATAACAGCCAACAAACACTGAAGCCGGGGGAAAGCGGGCTGTACAACCGCATTGCGGTGCTACGGGCTGAGCGCGCAATCAGTCGGCAGGAGCTGGCGGATGCGGTGGGGGTCAACTACCAGACGATCGGCTTCCTGGAGCGTGGCGACTACGGTCCGAGTCTCAAGCTGGCCTTTCAGATCGCCGAGTATTTTGGGTTGCCACTGGAGGCGGTTTTCTCAACAAAGCCGTTCCAGCCATTGAGCGAGCAGGTGTATGGCGTCAGCCTACCCGCGGCAAAGGAGAAACTATGAATACCGAATACGCAGTAGGAAAGATTCGCATCGGTTTCGCTTCGCAAGCGCGCCGCCGCTGGTTTGTCGGGCTTGTTTACGCGGTGCTGGCTGCGTATGACCTGGTGATGTCTTACCTCAACACAAAAGAGACCACCGGTGCGTCCATCTTCATCGGGTGCATGATTCTCATGGTAGGTCTTCTGGCCATCTTCTCGTGGATTGCTGGCGACATGCGGGCTCGCGGCGACGAACGCGAGATGCATCGCCGCGACCATGCGCACTATCAGGCCTACTACATTCTCGGCTATGGTCTCATCGGGGCACTTTTCGCAGGCGGTTTCCGGGGACCCAATCCGGCCACCCCGCACTTGCCTCTGGCGTTGCAAGCGTTTCTCGTGCAACTGCCGAAGATCTTGCTCATCGCGACATTCTTTCTCTATGCCACCTTGCCGCAGGCGATTCTTCTGTGGAGCGAGCCGGACATGGAAGATGAACCCCGGGGCTGAAGCCCCATCGTTTTTGTGCCTGTTCCGTGCGGGCTGAAGCCCGCACCCTTCACGACAGTGAAGCGGGAAGCCAGATTCGGGAAAAGGAGCACCCATGAATAGTCAATACGCCGTTGGAAGCTTTCGCGTCCGCTTCGAATCGCAGGCGCGCCGCCGCTGGCTGGTCGCGCTCTTTTACGCTACGGTGGCTGCGTTCGGATTCGCTCCGTTTTCCGCCCACCCGAACGTTCTCACTGTGTGGATCGTTAGCGGGCTCAGCGCACCCTTCGCGATCCTCTTCATCGTTTTCGCATGGATTGCCGGTGACCCGCGCATTCGTGGCGACGAACGCGAGACGCATCGCCGCGATCATGCCCACTACGTGGCGTACCGCATGCTTCTTTATTGTTTCCTCGCTGTTTTTTTTGTTATTTCGTCGCAATTCCCGTCGCCCGCTCTTTCCTCGGATCCAATGCGTCCGTGCTGTTCCTGCTTGTGGTCCTGTCAGGGTCCCTCTGGCAGCACTTCCTGTTCATAGCAATCCTCTTTCTCTTCGGCTCTTTGCCGCAGGCCATCCTGCTCTGGACTGAGCCGGATATGGAGCAACCCCAATGAACACCGAATACGCGGTAGGAAATATTCGCATCCGTCTCGCTTCGCAAGCGCGCCGCCGATGGTTTGTCGCGCTCTTTTACGCGGTGCTGGCTGCGTTTGACCTGGCGATTTCTCACCTCATCGGGAAAGAGACCATCGGCGCAGCGATCATCATCGGGTGCGGCATTCTCTTCGTAGGTTTTTGGATCATCTTTACGTGGATCGCTGGCGACATGCGCGCTCGCGGCGATGAACGCGAGATGTATCGCCGCGGCCAAGCGCACTATCTGGCCTACTACTTTGTCGGATTTAGTCTCGCAGGAGCGATCATTGCGGGTTCTTACCATGGACCCGATCCAATCACCCCGCTCTTGCCTCTGGCACTGCGCGCGTTTCTCGCGCAACTGCCGAAGTTCTTGCTCTGGGCGACGTTCTTCCTCTATCTCACCTTGCCGCAGGCGATTCTGCTGTGGACCGAGCCGGATATCGAGGAGGCGGAGTAGGCCTCAGGCGATAACCGCGACCTTGGCGCGCTTGCCGAGGCGGACGACGACCCTTGCCGGGAGCGGGCCGATGGGGACGGTGTTGCCCGAGGCGGTTTCCCCGTCGAGCTTGACGGCCTTTTCGGCGATCTTGCGGTTAGCCTCGGCACCGCTGGCGGCAAGGCCGAGATGAACGAGAAGCTTGGGCAGGCGAATCTGCTGGGGCTCGGGGCCGGCGATTTCAGCCAGCGCGACCTGGACTTCGTCGAGATTCTCTGAGGTCTCTTTCTGCTGGAACATGCGGGTCCAGTTTTCGGCGGCGGTTTGCGCGGCGACCTCGCCGTGGAAGCTGGCGGTGATGGTGAAGGCGAGGCGTTTCTTGGCATCCATGGGGTGCAGCGCGCCGGAGGCGATGTCGGCCTTCATGGCGTCGATCTCGGATTGCTTGAGGTCGGTGAGGAAGACCCAGTACTTGCCCATCAGCTCATCGGAGATGGACATGAGCTTGCCGTACATCTCGGCGGGCGGCTCATTGATGCCGATGGCGTTATTCAGAGACTTGCTCATCTTCTGCGCGCCGTCGAGGCCTTCGAGGATGGGCGTCATGAGCACGATCTGGGGCTTCTGGCCGTAGTGGCGCTGGAGCTCGCGTCCGCACATGAGGTTGAACTTCTGGTCGGTGCCGCCGAGCTCGACGTCGCACTGGAGCATCACGGAGTCATAGCCCTGCATGACGGGGTAAAGCAGCTCGTGGAGGCTGATGGGCTGCTCGGCCTGGAAGCGCTTGTGAAACTCGTCGCGCTCAAGCATCTGGCTCACAGTGAAGTGGGCGGTGAGGCGGATGGTGTCTTCGTAGCCGAGCTTGCCGAGCCACTCGGAGTTGTAGCGGACCTCGGTGAGCTTTTCATCGAGGATTTTGAAGACCTGCTCCTTGTAGGTTTCTGCGTTGGCGTCAATCTGTTCGCGCGTCAAGGGCTTGCGGGTGACGTTGCGGCCGGTCGGGTCGCCAATCAGCGAGGTAAAGTCGCCCACCAGGAAGATAACCGTGTGGCCGAGCTGCTGGAAGTGGCGCAGCTTGCGCATGAGGACGGTGTGGCCGAGGTGCAGGTCGGGCGCGGTGGGGTCAAAGCCCGCTTTGATGCGCAGGGGGCGGCCGGTCTTGCGGCTCTCTTCGAGGCGCTCGCGGAGGTCGGAGACGCGGATGATTTCGGCGGCGCCTTTTTGCAGCAGGTCCAATTGTTCGTCTACGGGTAGAAACGTGCTCATGCCGTATTTCAGTATAAATTCCTTTATGCGGGCGTATGCTTCGTAGCCCGAGCTTTCGCTTAGCACCTTTCACGCAACGTCTATTGTTCGAGTCGCGGCGTTCGGCACTCTGGCAACTCTGCGGTGCGATCCATACGGATAGATTGCCCTCATTCCATCTACGCTTCTTCGTTCTTCTTGCGCTGCGCCTGCAAATGGATGTAGTAACAGTTCTCACCGTTGAGGGGGCAGATTGCGTGTTGAATGCGTCTCGTTTTCGACTTGAGCGAACCATCGCGCAAGTGTCAAGACATCCTTCGGACCAGCGAAAAACTCAAAGGATTTTCCCACGGCAGTTTGCCCAGAAAACTTGAACTTCAGGCGGCTCGATGTTGTGTAGAGATCTCCAATGTCCAGTGCTTCAAAACGGATTATCCGCTCTATAGCAACTGACACAGTTTGAGGCCACTTCGGGCGTGTATGTGCCCATTCTGGTGAATTGAAACGCAGTATCACACCGGAGTCAGTCAGTTCCATGCCCATCGGCGTGGCTTGCCGTGCCCACCGGATGTCGTCAAGAACAATGGGCATTCCGGTATTCAATGGCGGAAGTCTTGATTCCTTCTCGAGGCTGATCAGGTGCTTTACAAGTGTGTCTTCATGAATGATTTCGAAAGTCTTCACATAACCGTTCTCGTCGAAGTTGGCGAGTATGTCACGGGTATTCCATATGCGGTCCTGTTCCGTGCCGGTAAGTATCACCGAAGACCACTTCGATTCGTAAAAACGTCCCCAGAAAAGATCGGCCTCGCCCCCCTCAACTTTAAACGCATTGTAGGCATCTTCTACCTGTTGGCGCGTTGCTTTACCGGGTACGGGAGCCTCTGGCGCAAGGGTCGTTTTTGTGCCGGAAGGTGTTTTGATTGCAGTTGGGAGGCGAAGTGGAGGCGCAGGAAGGAAGCATCCCGTGAGGAGCAGAGCGCAAACAGAGGGAATCAACCGTATGAAGAGGATAAGTTGAAGTGTTCTGCTTTCATGAGAGGGTTTGGGGGCTGCAGTATCAAGATCGTGGCCTGGGAAAGGAGGTCCGTTGGCTGCCTTCAGAATAGGGTTGGACTTTGTAGCGCGAAGGCGAGCGGCAGGATCAGGATCAAGAATTGCATTATCGGAGTTCATCGTGCCCCTCCGTAGAACGACCACTAAAGTCTTTAGAAACAGTACTCCCAAATGGGATGGGTTGCAACTTCCTCCGCTTTGCCAATCTGGATTATTTGCTTCGGTCCTCATTTCTAGGGTTTCGCACTCGCACGAATTGCTGGCGCACTTCTGTATCCTTCCGAGCCATCCTCCATCTAACTGCATGAGGAGACAGCGTTCCTATGCCCAAGGTTCTTGGTCGTGCCATGCAGGTTGCCGCAGCGGGCGGCGCGTTTGAGTTGGTTCAGAAAGAGTTTCCCGAGCCGGGGCCGGGCCAGGTGCGGATTCGCGTGCAGGCTTGCGGGGTTTGCCACAGCGATTCGCTGACCAAGCTTGGGCTGTGGCCGGGGATCCAGTTTCCGCGGGTGCCGGGCCATGAGGTGGCTGGGGTTCTGGATGCGGTGGCGGCGGATGTGCAGCACTTCAAAGTGGGCCAGCGCGTGGGTCTGGGGTGGCACGGCGGCCACTGCAACTACTGCAACCCGTGCCGGCGGGGAGACTTTGTGCTCTGCGAGAATGGGCCGATATCGGGTATCAGCTTTGACGGCGGATATGCCGACTATGTGATTGCCCCGGCGAATGCGCTGGCGCTGATTCCGGACGATCTGGCGGATGCGGATGCTGCGCCGCTGCTGTGTGCGGGGATCACCACCTTCAACAGCCTGCGCAACAGCGGCGCGCGGCCCGGCGACACGGTGGCCATCCTGGGGATTGGCGGGCTGGGCCACCTGGCGGTGCAGTATGCGGCCAAGAGCGGCTTTCGCACTGTGGCCATTGCGCGCGGGCAGGATAAGGGCCCTCTGGCGAAGCAGCTGGGCGCGCATGTCTACATCGACAGCACCACGCAGCAGCCCGCGGCGGAGCTGCAGAAGCTGGGTGGTGCAGATGTGATTCTTTCCACCCTGACCAGCGCCAAGGCCCTGGAGTGGGCGGTGGATGGGCTGGCGCTGAACGGCAAGCTGATCGTGGTGGGCGCGCCGGATGGACCCATCGTTGTGCCGCCGTTCCCGCTGCTTCTGGGGCGGCGCACGGTGACTGGATGGCCCTCGGGCACGGGCATGGACTCAGAGGAGACGCTGAACTTCAGCGCGCTCGCGGGCGTAAGGCCGATGATCGAAACGTTTCCGCTGGAGAAGGCGGAGGAGGCTTACGAGCGGATGATGAGCGGCAAGGCACGCTTCCGGGTGGTGATTACGACCGGGATGTAACCCGCCGAGCCGGGTTGGAACCATGGTGGGCAGGGAGCGAGGATGGCGGCTGGCCGCCTGCACTTTGGCTTGTGGCGGGCAGCCGCAGGAGTGCCCGTGGCTATCTTCAGTGCATGGTCGGGTTTGACCTTGGTTAGCGTCCCCCGTATCATCAAAATGGCGCCGCGCACGTGGCCCGTCCCCGCTGGCGGAGTAGCTCAGATGGTTAGAGCGACGGATTCATAACCCGTAGGTCGGCAGTTCGATCCTGCCCTCCGCCACCAGATCTGCCCCAGCCTGCTCCCCCACCGATCCCCGGGATTGCACCCCTTGCGCTATCATTGCGTCTATAAGGTGTGAGCGGTCCATTTCCCTCTGGAGCCGTTCCGGTGGTGTGTGTGTCTCGATTCTTCCAGCGATTTGTCTTCGTTCTGGCCGTGGCGGTGTTTGCGACGCTCGGCCTGGGATTTGCCCTCGGCCAGTTTGGCTATTTCGGCGTTCACGCGGGCGGCGAGCAGGATGGCGCGTATAGCCAGATGCGCGTCTACGGAGAGGTGCTGAAGCACATCAAGAGTGACTATGTGACCGAACCTAATATCAACAACGTCACCACGGGTGCTCTGCATGGGCTGCTGGAGTCGCTGGATCCGGATTCGAGCTACCTTACGGCGACGGAGTACAAGATCTACAAGGAGCGGCCGACGACCGGTGTGGCGCAGGTAGGGATGACGGTGTCAAAGCGCTACGGTTACGCGACGGTGGTAAGCGTGGAGCCGGGTTCGCCAGCGGACAAGGAGCACATTGCGGACGGCGATGTGATTGAGTCGATTGGCGATCAATCGACGCGCGAACTTTCGCTGGCCGTGATTCGCATAATGCTGGAGGGCAAGCCGGGGACGACGGTGGCGTTGTCTGTGGTGCGGCCGCGGAAGGCCGATCCGGACAAGTTGACCCTGACGCGTGTAATGACGGCGGAGCCGCCAATGAGCGAGCAGCAGTATGAGAACTCGTCAATTCTCTACATCAAGCCGGGTGATCTTTCCGCGGCGAGAGTGGATGCCATTGCGGCGCAACTGAAGGCGGCGCCGAAGACGCAGAAGGTCCTGCTGGACCTGCGCGACTGCACGGGCGGCGAGGCGGCGGACGGACTACGGCTGGCGAACTTCTTTATTCAGCAGGGCACGCTGGCCACGCTAAGTGGCCAGAAGTTCCCCGCGCAGACGTTTTCGGCGGACGCGACGAAGTTCATCACGGGAGCACCGGTTGCGGTGCTTGTGAACCGGGGTACCTATGGCGCGGCGGAGCTAACCGCCGATGCGATAGAGGGCGACCACCGCGGAGACGTGGTGGGCGAGCGCACCTTTGGCGAAGGCAGCGTGCAGAAGACGATTGAGATGCCGGACGGCGCTGCGTTGCTGTTGACCGTGGCCAAGTATCAAGGGCCGGACGGGAAGAAGATTCAGGATGAAGCGGTGACGCCGAACGTGGCGGCGGGCCAGTCCGATGACGAAGCGTTTGAAGCGACGCAGCCGCAAAAGGGTGACGAAGCCCTGAACAAGGCGCTGGAACTGCTGAAAGGTAAAGCGAGCTAAGTTGGCGGGGCACTCAGCCCTTGCACCGTGTGGTTCGCGGATTTTCTTCCTCACATATTCTGCGATGCGTCCCGTGCTAGCCTGAGGGTGTGAGGCACGGCCCCGCAGTGGAGTGCGGAGTGCCCACGAGGCCTGAAGCCCTTGGGTGCCACCCCCGATCAACCCTACGAGAGACGCGGCCTGGGCCGCACGCACCGGCTTGAGACGGAGCAGGCCCCGCGCGGCGGCAAGTGGAAAGTAACCGGGCGAATCGCGTTTGCGACGCTGCTGCTTCTCTCGATCATCACCGGCTCTCTTTCAGGGCTGATGCTGGTCTACTCCGTAAATCTGCCGCAGATCAACGACCTGGAACGCTATCGTCCTTCGACCACCACCGATCTCTACGACCGCAAGGGTCGGGTTATCGGCTCGTTTGCGCTGGAGCGTCGCGTGGTGGTGAACTACGACGGCTTTGCGCCCATTCTGCGCGAGGCAGTGATCTCGATTGAGGACAAGAATTTTGAGTCGCACTGGGGGATCAACG
>JAKBHH010000002.1 GCA_021836865.1 Acidobacteriota bacterium | reverse complement strand
CGGGTTGCTCGAATCCAAGCGCGCCTGCGGCGCGTTATGTCATAGGAACAAAAATTGCCATCGGAGAAGACAACGCCTATGCACCGCAAACAGTTCATTCTCGCCGCCGTCGCGGCCCTGTCGCTTACACTCCCAACCTCAACGATCCATGCGCAGAAAGATCCGGATGTGGGCGGCGCAACCATGTATCCGGCAAAGAACATCGTGGAGAATGCGGTCAACTCCCCGGATCACACCACGCTGGTTGCCGCCGTAAAGGCCGCTGGACTGGTAGAGACGCTGGAGAGTCCCGGACCTTTCACTGTCTTTGCGCCCACTAATGAGGCCTTTGCCAAGCTGCCTGCGGGCACGGTGGACACGCTGCTGAAGCCCGAGAACAAGAACCAGCTTGTGAAAGTGCTGACCTATCATGTTGTGGCGGGCAAGGTCAGTTCCCATGATCTGATCAAGCTGATCAAAAAGGGTCATGGCAAGGCTGCACTGAAGACCGTTGAAGGCGGCGCGATCACCGCGTCTCTGCAGGACGGCAAGGTTGTGCTGACGGACGAAAAAGGCGGGACCGCGACCGTGACCATCGCCGATGTCTATCAGTCAAACGGCGTGATTCACGTGATTGACTCGGTTCTGCTGCCTAACTAAGCGCTGAAGCAATCCAGCGCGCTTGATTGCTTTGCACGCAGCGATGCAGGCAGTACCGCTGCATCGTTGTGTGCAAGCAGCCTTGAATTAAGATTGCATTGGACCACCGCACGATGAAGCAACAATTTGCCGCTCGCCAATGGGTTCCGTTTCCAGTGAAGAGGGTCTTTGCCTTTTTTTCGGATCCGCTCAACCTGCCGCGCCTGATGCCGCCCGCGCTCAAAACCCGTATCGAAGAAGCGCTAATCAAGGAGCCTCCGAGGTTTGACTCGAATGAGGCGAGTGACATCAGCTTTGCCAATCCGCACGCGGGCATCGGCTCGGAGATTCTGATCAGCTTCTGTCCTTTTGCGGTGCTTCCCTATCGCGTCCGCTGGATGGCGCGCATCACCGAGTTTGTCTGGAACAGTCACTTCTGTGATGAGCAGGTCCAAGGTCCGTTCGCATTCTTCCGCCATCGGCACGGAACCGTCGCGGAAATCCGCAACGGGCAAAAGGGCACACTTGTCACCGACGACATTGAGTTTGCCATGCCGCTGGGCGCAATTGGCGCGCTGGCCTCAGCGGTGGTGCGCTCGCAGCTTCAGCGCTCGTTTGCCGCCCGGCAGATGCGGCTGCCGAAGATGCTGCAGTCTGCTGCAAACGTGCCATCGACTCCGGCGTAACCGACTCTGACTATTTCTTTGAATTCAGCAGCGCGTCGCGGTCGATGACCTCGCCACCCAGGATCAACGTGGAAATGCGACGCACGTTCCAGGCGCTCGCGGTAGGGTCCCCGTCGAGCACCAGAATATCTGCGCGTCGTCCCGGGGCAACCTCGCCCAGCTCTCTCCACCCGAACTGAAGGGCAAAGTTGTTCGTGGCGGCAGCCAGCGCTTCGCGCGGAGAAAGTCCCAGTCGCACCAGCATCTCCAGCTCCGTGTGCAGGGAGATGCCCGGCATAGTGCCCATTGCAGACGCACCGGAGGCGGCGAGATAATGCGGGCCTGCGGCAAAGATGGTCTCATTGATCTGCCACAGCCGCATCGCGGCCTGATCGGCTTTCTTGCGCTGGCCTTCCTCCATCCAGCGCAAGGCCGCATTGGGCAGATGCCGTGTCCACGGCGAAAGCGGATAGGTTATCTCTCCCGTTCCCCTGTCCGGCGGATCGGAAAGATTGGCCGGATTGAGCAGGGCAGCGGCAGGTTCAAGCCAGAGGTTGCGGTGCTGGGGCAGGCGCAGAAAATACTCACTTAAGGTGGGTGCCAAAGCCGTATGGTGCGCGACGACAAAACGCACATAACTGTGAAGAAGCGGGTCCATCGGCGGCAGGTGCTGGGCATAGTCGTAGGCCGTGGTCGCCGCCGATCCGTAGGGATCATCGACGAGCGGCCTCTGCAGCTCATCGGGAATCACCCCCAGTTCATACCGGCCCATGTGAAGGAGCGCGTCGACACCGGCCTCAATCCCGACGCTGTAAGGAGTGGCAACAAACTGGCCATACGTGACCAGTCCCATCTGGTGTGCGTGGGCAATAATCCACTGTGTATTAGCCGCCGTCAGATCCGGGCCAAGCCACAGCGCGCGTGTACCCATGCGCGCTGTGTCATTCAACTGGCGGGCCGTATCTTCAGGGCTCAGCTCGACGGTATGCCCATTTTCCCTGAGTCGCGCGGCCCAGTCCTTCTGTCCGACAAGCAGGCTCCAGTTGTCGGTTGAGCCGATCGAGTCAACCGGATACAGATGCGGCCGGGGATTGGCAGAGAAGTCGATTCGGCCGCGCTCGCTGTCGGAACGAGCTACCACGGTCGTGACGCCCATGTAGAGGTTAGCACTGGCCTGCCCCTGGCTGTTCATGCCGGCAAAGCCATCCACCAGGCCGGGGACAACAAACTTGCCGGTGCAATCAATGACGCGCGCGCCTTTGGGAATGGGCACATCCGCCCTCGAACCCACGGCACTAATCAGGCCCCCATTCACGATGACGACCGCATCCGGCAGATCTCGCGCAGAGCGGCCCCAATTCGTGACGTCCACCACTGTGCCGCCTGCCAGTACGAGCGGAGTTGCGGGCGCCGGAGTTGCCTGCGGCCAGCAAAAGGAAGCGGCCAATGCTCCTCCAACGATCCACGCCAGAACCCTATGAACAATTCGCATATAGAAAACGTTCTGCTTGGGATTGTCGCATACGCGCTGCAGCGAAGCGCCTGCCCCAACGCACCGGCCAGGCATCATGGCCACTGCGTACGGGCAGTGGCACACGGCATCAGCATGTGATCTCCGGAGTCTCAGCTTGCCACGAGCGTGCGGCGCTGCCGCTGGGTCAAAAGGGGCAGCACCTGCGCGTAGGCATCCTCTACGGTCAGGCCATAGCGGGCGCGAAGCGCATCCACCTTGCCGTGCTCAATAAACTGATCCGGCCATCCGATGCGCACTACCGGAACCGCAAGCCCCATGTCGTCCAGAGCCTCTACAACGGCCGATCCGAAGCCCCCCATCTTCACGTGATCTTCAAACGTGACAAACGCGGCTACCCGGCGTGCAAAGCTCTGCAGCATTTCACGGTCAAGCGGCTTGACGAAGCGCGGATTGATCACTGCCGCCGAAAAACCGCCCAGTTCTAGCCGGGCACCCAGCCCCTTGGCTAGTTCAATCATCGGCCCCAGTCCAAGAATCGCTACGTCGGAACCATCGACAAGCAGTTCCGCCTTGCCAATCGGAAGCGATTGCGGCTCTGCCTTGCGCGCCACCCCTGCCACTACGCCTCGCGGATAGCGAATCGCGCTTGGGCCCGGCAGTTCCAAGGCTGTCTTCATCATGTCCGACAGCTCGTCTTCATCCCTGGGCGCCATCAGCACAATATCCGGAATGCCGCGGAGGTAGCTGATGTCAAACAATCCGTGATGCGTGGGCCCATCGTCGCCGGAGAGTCCCGCGCGATCCATGCAGAAGACCACGGGAAGCTTCTGCAGGCATACATCGTGCACAATCGGGTCGAATGCGCGCTGCAGAAAAGTGGAGTAAATCGCGCACACCGGCCTCAAGCCCCTTGTCGCCATGCCTGCGGCGAAAATCACCGCGTGCTCTTCGGCGATACCCACGTCAAAGTAGCGCCGCGGGTGATGCGGGCGAAAAAGATCGAGACCGGTACCGTTCGGCATGGCGGCCGTGATGGCCACCACGCGCTCGTCGAGGTTTGCGAGTTCCACCAGTGTGTTCGCAAAAACCTCAGAGTACGTCAACTGCCCGGCAGGCTTGGTCTTGCCTGTTTCCGGGTCATACGGACCAAGACCGTGAAACTTCTTCTGACCATCCAGCGCGGGTTGGTAGCCGCGCCCTTTCTGCGTAAGAACATGCAGCAGCACCGGCCGGTTTTCCGCCTTGAGAAAATTGAAGGTCTCTACCAGCAGCGGAATATTGTGCCCATCGATCGGTCCGAAATATTGCAGACCGAACTCCTCAAACAGAATGGAAGGCCACAACATGCTCTTTGCCGCTTCCTCGGCGCGACGCACCACGTTGACAGCCGTCCTGCCGCCAAAACGCTCCACCAGCCTTGCAGCCGACTCATGAAAGCTGCGGTAATGCTCGTTGGTCACGATGCGGTGGAAGTGCCGTGCGATCGCGCCCACATTGCGATCAATGGACCACTCGTTATCGTTCAACACCACAATCAGCCGCTTGGTCTGCTCGGCGATATTATTCAGCGCTTCAAACGAAATGCCATTTGTAAACGCCGCATCGCCGGCTACAGCCACGACGTGCTCGTCGCCGCCCGCCAGATCACGCGCGACGGCCATGCCAAGCGCGGCTGAAAGCGCCGTGCCCGCGTGACCCGCACCGTAGCAGTCATGCTCGCTTTCCGTGCGCAGCATAAAGCCGTTGAGCCCGCCTGCCTGCCGAATGGTCTCGAAGCGGTCCAGCCGCCCGGTCACAATTTTGTGCACGTAGGCCTGGTGGCTCACATCGAAGAGAATCCTGTCCTGAGGCGTATTGAAGACCGCGTGCAGGGCCAGCGTAAGCTCAACTACGCCCAGGTTGGGGCCGAGGTGCCCACCGGTTTTGGAAAGGGTCTGGATCAGGAAGGCGCGAATCTCTTCCGCCAGCTCACCCATCTGCGCGTGGCTCAAGCGTTTTACGTCAGCAGGCGAGTGAATGGATTCCAGCAGTGTTCCCATGTGTTGCCCTTCCCCCGCAAAAACCGGGCTTCCAGGGGCGATTCCGCCAGTCCGGCGGAGTTCGATCCAGCTTGCCTTCACGCGCTTCGCAGAGAAGTTTGCCTGCGTGTCGCGCCAGGTGAAGCAAGCCGCGCAAATGTGCCAATTAAGTATAACAATCCGCGAGATGGTACGCTTCCGGGGCTTGGCGTGCACAGCCGGCAACGTCGTTGCAACGGTCTATCTTCCAACCCTGCTCCCGCCGCACTTCTTCAATATGGGGGGTAGACGATAGTCTATGTGTGTACCAGACGAAACCCATGGCGCCGCTCACGGGGAACAGCTTTGCGCGTCTACGCAAAGACCGGCGTTGCTTTCCACCGATCGATTGAGTGATGAAAGCTGCGTCGTGTGGGAAAGTCAGCGCAATCCCTCACAGGATTGAGGAGAGTTTTGCATTGAAAAGAACGTTGCTGCTATCGATTCTGACCGCTTCAGCGGTTGCACTTTCGCCTGTGTTGGCATGCGCCCAGATCGCACCCGAGAAGCCCCACGTGCGCCAGGTCGGCCCCACTTATAAGTACGAGGGCTTCGTAGGCTGGGGTTACACCAGCATCAACCAGGTGAATCAGTCCCGCAGCGGCCTGCAGGGCGTGACCGCCTCCATTACGCGGGACTGGGGTAAGTACTTTGGCCTGACGGCGGAGGGTGGCCACTACGCATGGATCGTGACCGCCTCAAATGCGGCCGTCGGCAATCCCTCCGTCGATGAGTATCTCGCAGGTCCAACGATGCATGCCTCACTCTACGGGCCTACCAGCCTCTTCGTGCGCGCCTTGATCGGAGTGGCTCATACGGGCGGCGCCAATATCTCACCCGCGGCATCTCCAGCGGGTGGCGTCGGTATCGGCATGGACTACAACCTGACGCCGCGCGTTGCGCTGCGGCTGTCTGGCGACGATATTTTTTCGGATTTCACCGTGGTCCCTTACCAGCAGGGAGACTCGCCGCACATCCGTTGGAACGCAAACGTAGGATTTGGCTTGGTTTATAAGTTCTAACCCGGCGAGCTACGCAGGATAACCCTCAGAACGGCCGCTCAACCGCCCAGTCCCCTCACTCGCTCATGGGCACTACCCTCATTTCTTTTGCCCACCTGGTCATGCGCGTTCTACCTCGACCCAGACAGGGCCGAGGCGCGCGTTCATGTGCGACAAAGAACGCCCGTCCGCGCGCTGGCAGAAACGTTCCCACAAATGGGCTATTGCTTATAACTACTTAGTGTCGTTCGATCTAAGAAGTATTGACTGGCAAGAAACCAAACTATAAAAATCTCGAAAAGACGCAGGATTGTTGATCGAAGGTTGGCTGGGTCGCATATGAGATTGCTTTGGCCTGCGATTCCCCAGGTTTCGTGTAGGGTGCATGACGCAAATCGATGATGAAACGCGGACCTGACCTTGCTCATTCGCTCCGTCGGCCTGCGGGTCAGACTCAAGGACTGTTCTAATCTTCGGGTTGATCGACTTCCATCCTCCGGATGACTTCGCGATCCATCCGTTCACACTCGGGCTTCAGCTTCTGTCTGCAAGCTCTCAATCGGGAAGGGACGCAATGGCGACTCAAACAACTCCTGAAATGGCGCTGCCGGTCAGCCCGACTGCGGATCCGCTACAGCCATGGCGGTTGTTCCTGATCAGTTCGGCAGCCCTCTACCTGGAAATTGTGCTGATCCGCTGGCTCGGAACAGAGGTGAAGATCTTTGCCTTCTTTCAGAACCTTTCTCTGATTGTATGCTTCCTCGGTTTCGGCGTCGGCTGCTTCAGTTCCAAAAAACGTGGCAGCTTGCTGCCGGCACTTGTCTCGACGACAATTCTTGTCGCTCTGGTGAATCTGCCATTCAAGCAATGGCAGTTGTCGTTGCGCGCTCTGTCTTCCATCCTTTCCTACACACCGGACGCGGCTCTCTGGGGACAGACACTCAAGCTCGCGCCATCCGCCTACTATCCGCTTCTCCTGCTTGCTCTCGTAGTTGTTGCAGTCTTCCTTATGCTTCTGGCCGTCACGATGATCCCGCTCGGGCGTTGGGTAGGTTACTATCTCGAGGCATCCAGAAATACTGTTTCCGCATACTCGATCAATCTCATGGGCAGCCTTGCCGGTATCTGGCTTCTTGCCATCCTGGCATTTTTCTGGCTTTCACCATCCTATTGGTTCGCTGTGGCCTTTGGGCTTGTTCTGCTTTGCCAGCCTTTTTCGTGGCGATCTTTGGCGCTTACATGCATTCTGTTGGCGGTGGTGGTTGTGGCCTTGAGACCGGCGAAGGACGTCGCGGTTTACTGGTCGCCCTATCAAAAACTTACGGTGAAAGGTGTTGGCCATCAGCAGTACCAGATCGATGTCAACAACGAGGGTTACATGACGATCGCCAACGTCACCCCTCAATTTCTCCAGGAAGATCCGCAGTTCGCGAGCACTTACCAGGCAAGTTCCTACGACAGCCCATTCCAGTTTGCGCAGAACGTGGGTCGAGTTCTTGTAGTTGGCTCAGGCGCGGGCAATGACGTTGCAGCGGCCCTCCGGCACGGGGCTACCCATGTCGATGCGGTCGAAATTGATCCACTCATCCCCACCCTCGGCAAGCGGCTCCATCCCGAACAACCCTATGCCTCACCGAAGGTCCGCTTAATCAACAACGATGCCCGTAACTACATGCGCGGGTGCAATGAGAAATACGACATGGTGATCTTTGGCTTACTTGATTCGCACACAGAGTTCTCCGGTTACAGCAACATGCGTGTGGATAACTATGTCTATACAGAGCAGTCCTTCGAGGAGGCGCGCCGGCTGCTGAATCCTAACGGAATTCTCGTACTGAAATTCGAGGTGAGACAGCCTTGGACATGGATGGGAGTGCGGTTCTATTCCATGCTCAACGAGATCTTTTCACACCCGCCCGTCACATACTACGCTCCCAGGACAGGGGCGCTTCTCAGTGCGACGGTCTTCATAGAATCCGATTCTCCAGCACTGTGGCAAAGGGCACTTCAGAGCCCGCAAGCCAGCTTTCTGGCGACTCACCAGCCCACAGTCTCGCTCACGTCCGCCCCAACTCCGGTGCCCACTACGGACGACTGGCCCTACGTGTATCACGCTGGACGCTCGATTCCACGCGCCTATTTCTCAGTGTCGGCGATTATTTTCCTGCTCGTGTTCTACATGGTGGGTCCGTTTTTCGAACCGCGAAAAAGCAGTTCATGGATTTTCTTCCTGCTTGGGGCCGGATTCTTGTTGATGGAAACTCAGCTTGTAAGCCGCCTTGCCTTGTACTTCGGCACAACGTGGATCGTCAATAGCATCGCACTCACAGGAATTCTCACGGTCCTGCTGTTCGCTAACATCTATGTCCACTTCTGCACGCCGTCCAAGCTGGCGCCATATTACTGCCTCCTCTGCGCCTCTCTTCTGCTCAACTATCTTGTACCCTGGAACAGAATTCCTGGATCCGGCACGATGGTTGGAATTGTCATCTGTGTTGCCTACTGTGTGCCGATCTTCTTCGCAGGAGTCGTTTTTGCCGAAAGCTTCAGACGATTCCAGGGTAGCAGCGCCGCATTTGGCGCCAACATGCTGGGCGCCGTTGCGGGAGGACTCGCACAGAATCTTTCATTTCTGTTCGGTATGAAGGCACTGCTTCTGATCGCAACCTTACTGTACGCCAGCTCGGCGATTCTCCAGTGGAAGAAGCCGTTGCGTGTCGTGCCTGCATCTCTTGCCTCATGAAATGGCGCCGGATGCGAGACGGACAACCCCGGTCCAGCCATCATGAGTGGGCTGCTGGCTTGAATCTAACCTTGCGGAGTATAGAACCTTGAACAAGACGCTCCGGTTTCTTCGATCACATCAGTCCGATGTGTCCCTTGTAATGATGTTTGCCGTGGGAGTGATTGGCCTGTCCTCGCAAAATCAACTTCCGGTAATGCCCGGAGCCGAGATGTGGATCCTTGCAAAGAACCTTGCAACTCGGGGCGCCTTTGCCAATCCGTTCAGCGCACTCGCGACTGGGCCGACTGCAGTCAACCCTCCGCTATACCCTTTAATCCTTGCCGGCCTGATGAAGGTGTTTCGAGTGCCGGGGATCATCTACGTCGCATCCGTGCTGTGCGCCATCATCGCAAACGCCTTTACCGCGGCATTGTTGCCGAGGGCTTCAATGATTTTTTCCAGCGATTCAGTCCCCGGCGTTTTTGCATCGCTGCTTTGGCTGGGCGCGATGCAATCCATCCCAGGCTGGGATACCAATCTCACAATTGCCGGAATTCTGCTGTTTTGCATCCTCACTGCTCCCGGACCGCTGGCTGAGCGCAATGCGATGACCAGAGCCGTCCTGGGCGGTACGATCGCTGGCCTGCTTTTTCTCTTAAACCCGTCCTCCATCTTGATCATCGTGCCATGGATTGGGTTTCTGCTCCTGAAGTCCGGCCGTCACCGATCAACCGCAATCAAGCAGGCTGCACTGGTATTGGGACTACTGTTAACCTTCGGAATGGGATGGGCGATCAGGAACTACTTTGCGTTAGGCGCACTGGTCACCAGAACGAATCTTGGAGTAACTCTCTATGCCTCCAATAATGACTGCGCGCAATCCAGTCTGATTCGTGATGAACTGAACAACTGCTACCAGACACACCACCCAAACGCGAGCCTTGCAGAGGTGGAAGAGTTACATCGGCTCGGCGAAATCCAATACGATCGTACGCGCACCGCCGACGCAGAGGCTTGGGTCCGATCACACGGCGCTCGTTTCGCACACCTCACGCTGACCCGAATCAAAGAGTTTTGGTTTCCTGCAACGGAAAATATTCCTGCCACGATTCAATTCGCAAATGCTTTTAGCGTTCCCCACTACTCGCAGATCTGGGCCCATCAACAGAACCGCATTGCGCGCGTCATGTGGCTCATCACCGCGCTCTCGTTGCCGGGACTGATCCTGATGGCAAGGCGGCGCGAAGCCGTCACACTTTATATCCTGGCGGTGTCGGCTATCTATCCTCTGATGTACTACGTGGTCGTTTCGGATATGCGCTACAGGTATCCCATCCTGTGGTTATCCTTGCTGCCGGCCGGCTATTTCCTGCGGGAGATCGCAGAGGGTAGAATTTTCAGCTTCTACAGGTCCTCTTCGCCTGAGCAGTGATGCTGAACCAGGCAACCTGACCGCACTTCGTGTAATAGCGCCGGTTGTCCCGGTGATCTAGGGTCTGTTCACCCTACCAGGGCGGTGGCACCGGGAGCCGATTTGTCGAGTTCAAGCAGCGAAGAGTGACGCATACCGGATGTCTGCTGGCGAAGATCGAGGCAGAGATCGGGAAAATTGGCCCCAGCCCTTCGGGTTGGAGACGAACCTGCACCTCCGCCAGGCTGAACGGACTCGCCAACGGTGCGGAGCATTTCGCTATCCCTCATCCGCCTCCCGCAACTTGGCAATGACGGTGAAGTCCTCAAGCGTGGTGGTATCGCCCCTTATTTCGCCGTGGGTTGCCAGGTCCCGCAGTAGCCGACGCATAATTTTTCCGCTTCGTGTCTTGGGCAAACCGTCCGTAAAACGGATGTCATCCGGCCGTGCCAATGCGCCGATTTCCTTGGTGACCCACTTACGCAATTCATCTTTAAGCGCGTCGGTTGGCTGGTTTCCACTTTCCAGCGTGACAAAAGCGGCGATGGCTTGTCCCTTTAGATCGTCCGGGCGCCCCACAACGGCTGCTTCCGCGACCTTCGGATGAGCAACCAGCGCCGACTCAACTTCCATGGTTCCGAGCCTGTGCCCACTCACATTGATCACGTCATCCACGCGACCCATCAGCCAGAAGTAGCCGTCCGCATCCCGGCGCGCTCCGTCTCCGGTAAAGTAGCAACCAGGCACATCGCTCCAGTATGTCTGCCGAAAGCGCTCCGGATCTCCATAGACCGTACGCGCCATCGACGGCCAAGGCTTGCGCACCACAAGCAGACCACCGCTTCCCGCGGGCACCGGCTCCCCCGAGTGCGTCACCACATCTGCGTCAATGCCGAAGAATGGCCGGGTCGCTGAGCCTGGCTTGGTGGCCACAGCGCCCGGAACCGGCGCAATCATGATGGCTCCAGTCTCCGTTTGCCACCATGTATCGACAACGGGACAGCGATTGTGGCCGATCTTCTCGCGATACCACATCCACGCCTCCGGATTGATCGGCTCCCCAACCGTACCCAGCAGGCGCAGCGAGTCAAGCTTGTGCTTCTCTACATGCTCGTCGCCCCATTTGATACAGGCTCGAATGGCTGTGGGCGCGGTGTAGAACACGGTCACTTTATGGTCATCCACAATCTTCCATAAACGTGAGAAATCCGGCCAGTTCGGCGCTCCTTCGTACATCAGCACTGTGGCGCCGTTTTGCAGGGGTCCGTAGACAACATAGGAGTGCCCAGTCACCCATCCGATATCCGCCGTGCACCAGTACACGTCATCCTCGTGTAAATCGAACACGTACTTGGTGGTCAGGTAGGTTTGCACAGCGTAGCCGCCGGTGGTATGCACCAACCCCTTTGGCTTGCCGGTGGTGCCTGAGGTATAGAGGATATAGAGAGGGTCCTCGGAATCGAGCCACTCCGCCGGGCATTCCTGCGCCGCATGTTCCACTAATTCGTGCCACCAGTGGTCACGGCCTGATTGCATCTGCACCGCGCAGCCGGTCCTTCGCAGCACGACGACGTGCTTCACCGTACGGCAAACCTGCATCGCCTCATCCACAGTCCTCTTCAAGGGCACTTCATTGCCACGGCGATAGCTTGAATCCTGCGTCAGAATCGCGATGCATCCGGCATCGTTCACACGATCTGCAATCGCCGTAGCAGCAAATCCGCCGAAGATCACCGAGTGAATCGCGCCGATGCGCGCGCAGGCAAGCAGTGCAATGGCCAGCTGCGGCGTCATGCCCATGTAGATGGCAACGCGGTCTCCTTTCTGAATACCCAGAGACTTCAAAGCACTCGCAACCTTCTGCACCTCTGCTAGTAACTCAGCGTAGGTCAGGCGTCTTACTTCACCCGGCTCACCTTCCCAGATCAGTGCAAGCTTGTCGCGATTTGGACCGTCAACATGGCGATCCAGGCAGTTGTAACTTAGATTGATCTTGCCGCCCACGAACCACTTGGCCCATGGCAGATCCCATTCAAGGACCCTATCCCAGGTCTTAAACCAGTGCAGTTCCCTTGCTGCGCCTGCCCAGAAGGCTTCCGGATCCTGGATGGATTTTCTGTAGAGCTCCTCGTACTGTTCCAGACTTTGGACATGCGCTCGTTCGCTGAACTCCTGTGGTGGCGGGAAGAGACGGTTCTCGCGCAAAACAGAATCGAGATCCTGTTGATGCGAACCTGCAGCGGAAGCGCCGGAAGATGATTGCGTGGAAGACATCTGGGGATCCTTTTGAGAATTGAGTCCACGCAAGCCGCGTTGAAAGACCTCGGCAGCATCTCTCCGTCGCGCGTTGCGTCTCGGTGACACTCTACTGGCAGAGACGTCAGGGAAGCAAGTAATGGATCAGGGATGCGCCAGGCGCAATACACCATGGCTGCTCGCTACGATCGACTACTCCCGGAGCCGGCCTTTGACATTGGATTTTGCCTGCGTCCCCGCGCGACCTGGAGGGCACGGGCCAGACATGGCATCCTCTGCGGGAGCGAAGCGTCTACACCTCATGCGGCCGCAGATCGCGATCGCGCACTCCGAGCAAATAGAGGAGCCCGTCCAGTCCCAGACAGGAAATGGACTGGTCGGCACTTTGCCGCACCAGAGGCTTGGCGCGGTACGCAATCCCCATGCCGGCCAGGTTCAGCATGGGAATATCGTTGGCTCCATCCCCGACGGCTACAACCTGTTCGAGCGAGATGCCTTCCCGCTCGGCGATCTGCGCCAGCAACGCAGCCTTTCGCGCTCCATTGATGATGGGGGGAATCACGCGGCCAGTGACGACGCCATCCTGAATCTCCAACTCGTTGGAATGGACATCATCGATACCCAGACGCTGCTGCAGGAACCGGGCAAAGAAATTGAAGCCGCCAGAGAGAATGGCCGTCTTGTATCCAAGTAGCTTGAGCGTTCGAATCAACCGCTCGGCCCCGTCGGCCAATGGAATGGTGTGCAGAAGGCTATGCACCCTCTCCGCGGGCAACCCTTTCAGCAGCCCCACGCGGCGCGTGAAGCTCTCATCAAACTTGAGCTCACCACGCATGGCTGCCTCTGTAATGCGCGCAACCTCCTCACCGACCCCGGCCATCTTGGCCAATTCGTCGATCACCTCGCCCTGGATCAGCGTCGAATCCATGTCGAACACGAAGAGCCTGCGATTCCTACGAAAAATGCTCTCTCGTTGAAAGGCGACATCAATCGACAACTCCTGCGCAGTGCGCAGAAATTCGGCACGCATGTCTGCCTCCCGCGCACCGTCGCCGCAAACCGCCAGTTCAACGCATGCGTTCAATGGGACATCTCCTGGCGAGAGCTGCCGCGAGAGACGATCGATCCTCTCGATATTCATCTCATGTAAGGAGATGATGGCGCTCACGCGCGCCAGTTGTTCAGCGGTGATAGCGTGACCCAGAAGAGTGATGATGAAGTGCTGCTGTCCCAAGCCATGCAACCAGTGCTGCAACGCATTCTGCGCCACGGGTCGAAAACGCACATGCAAGTCCAACTGCGCCGCGCAGTTCTGTAGAGCTGCTTTGAGAGGGCTAAAGTCAAAGCCCGCCGGCAACTCCACAAGAATTCCGAGAGCAAGATTCTCATGGACGACGGCCTGCCCGATATCCAGGACGGCGACTTGATGGCCGGCCAGGATGTTCGTCAGTTTTGCGGTAAGACCTGGCCTGTCCGGGCCTGAGAAATGAAGAAGAACCGCCTTGCTTCGCGCAGCTGATGTCATGTCTGCATCTCACTATACCGGACTGAATTGATTCCGGTGCGCAGATGCCCTCTCCCGATTCGTTGTTTTGTGTTGCACAATGATTCGGCAACGGACGAGGAGCTAACGGGCAGCGCCAACACCGGCCTGCCGATCCGATGTAGCTTCCATCAACACGCGCGCCACCTCGCGAACATTCGGTTCAAGCAGCATATTCAGGTGATTCGCGGGTACATCGCGAATCTCCAGCCTCCCGCGCACAATTCCGCCCCAGCCAAGGGTAGGATCTTCCGCTTCGCTCAGGCTGACGACGCCCTCGTAGCCGCGGCTAATGGCCCGCAGCAGCATGATGTCCCCTGCATACGGCATGAAGGTATGGCCTGCTAGGGCACTCAGGTGGGCAGCTTCAATCTGCGCGTAACGAAGATTTGCCGGTAGAGGAGCGCCGCGCTTTCTGTAGCGCGAGGCCATCACCAATTGCGCTTGGTGAACAATCTTCTTCGTCCAGTAAAGACGCTTCAATCGTGCCTTCCGCACCAGATAGGCAACGCCTTGCCGGCGAAGATTCCCGGCAAGCGTTGCAGCCTGAGCCTGGGCGGCAACGTGCCGCGTGCTTCCGGGAAGCGAAGCATCCATAACCGCGACCAAAGCCGGCGGCACACCCTGGGCGGCGAGCTCGCGCGCCATCTCCAAAGCTACCAGACCTCCGTATGACAATCCGCCGATCAGGTAAGGGCCAAGCGGCAGGAAGGTCCGCAATTCCTTCACATATGCCGCGGCCATCTGTGCCAAGGTAGCACTGCTGCGGTCTTCATGGGCCGCCAGGAATGGACGAAATGCATACACAGGCTGATCATTTCCAAGCGCGGTCGCGAGTGGCTCGTAGAAGAGCACTTCCCCGCCAACCGCATGCACAAAGAACATAGGAATGCGCGACCCATTCGCCTGAATCGGTATCAGATAGGACCACTTCTTCTGTTCAGCGCCGGAAGGCTGGGCCGACTTCTGGATCAGTGCTGCCAATTGGCGGACAGTGCGGGCCTCAAACAAGGTCGCCAACTCCAGGTCCATTCCGTACATGTTCTTGATCTTGGCAAACAGGCGAATTCCAACCAGCGAATGACCGCCCAGTGCAAAAAAGTCGTCGTCCGGCTCTGCCTGCTCCACGCCGAGAAGCTCCTGAAACCAGCCGGCGAGTGTGCCTTCGATGCTTGAATCTGCGCCCTGTGCACCGGCAGCGTGCTTCGGAGACGGAGCCTTCTCTGCGTCCGGAATCGCCGCTCGCTCTGGGAGCACGACCAGCGCACCAGGCGAATCACTCTGCAGGATGCGCGTCAGCAAGCGCACTCCATCCGCCGGCTTGATGCCGATTTCTCCCGTGGTGGCAAGAAGGTCCACGGGGTCCCTCTGCTCACTTGCCTGATTCCAATCCGTCTCCCACACAGCCCGTGCGGCATTCTCAATACGACGCATGGCAAAGCTTTCAATCTCTGCAACCAGCCTTCCCTGCTCATCGCAAATCGTGATGTCAAACCGCTCAAATTCGCCGTGAACGATGTTCTCTTTTCGAGAGCGGATATGGCTGAAAATCTTGCTCGGCAGGTGTCGATAAAGGCATATCTTCTTGTAAGAGACGGGGAAGTAGAGATCGCCTGAGCCCTCATACCGATCCGTCAGGTAGAGGGAGCAGCCCGTTGCCATATCCAGCAGTGCTGGATGCATGCACAAGGCTGAGACTTCTTGCGCAAAGGGCGGGTCCAGCTGCAGTTCCGCCCATCCCTCAGTGTGGCCAATTCGGATTCGCTTGAGCGATCGCCAGTGGCAGCCGAAATCAAAATACTCTTCCTGCTCGGTCCGATGCTTCTCGTCAAACACGAGTTCGCGCTGGTTGCATCGCGCGGCAATCGCCTGCATGTCAACGCGGGCCTCATCGCGCCGGATACAGGGTGCAATACGACCGGTGCAGTGCTCTGTCCAATTCTGCCCGCTGGCAAGCACAGAGAACTCAAAGCCCCCAGTCTGGTGCTCAGCGTGTGCATCCTGCTTCAGTTGCACACGGATCTCCCTGGTCTCTGAGCCGTCAAACGTGAGCGGCGCCAGGAAGTACACATCCTGAAATTCCACCGGGCCTTTCATGGGTCCCCGCGCAACGGCGCCGGCGACGAGTTCAAGATATCCGGTCCCCGGAATCAACGCCTTGCCGGATTTGAACCTGTGTTCGGCGACGACCCATTGCTTTTCCATGGAGAAATCGCCCGCGAACACTGCCGCATGCGGAGTATCCAGCAAGCGCTTTTCGATCCATGGGTGAGGTGAGGCAAAGCGAGCGCCCATGCCCGCTTCAAGCCATGCGCCCCAGTTGACGACAGTCACCGCCCCGCGCCGGCTCCCGGCATAAGCGTCGAGAAACGCGTTCGCTGCGGCGTAATCCACCTGCCCGGCAGGCGGCAGAATCGAGCTGATAGAAGAAAAGAGAACAAAGAAGTCCAGCTCACATCCCTGCAATGCCTCTTCCAGTACCAGAGTTCCCCGAACTTTTGGAGCCAGCACGCGCTCTGCCGCCTCCCTGGTCTTCAACAACAACGGGCCGTCGTCGAGGACACCGGCCGCATGAAAAACGCCGTCGATCGTCCCAAATTGCGCGCGGGCTTCAGCCACGGTGCGGCGCATCTCCGCCAGGCTTGTAACGTCTGCCTGAGCGATCAGCAATCCACCTGCCGACGCGCGGATAGCCATCAGCTTCTGAATCCTCAGTCTATCCGCGTCGGGCGTTGCGGGGCTCAGCAGTGCGGCCTCCCAATCCGCCTCTTTCGGCACCACCGACCTGCCCACCAGCACCAGACGAGCTGCGAACTGCCGTGCGAGATGGTCGGCAACCGCCAGACCGAGTCCGCCAAGGCCGCCGGTGATGAGGTAGACGCCCTCACGACGAAGCCGATTGCGCTCGGCTCGCGCAGCGAGATCAACGGTCTCCAGGCTCTCAACAAAACGCTCACCCTTGTGATAGGCAACACACGACTCGCTCTTTTGCGCCTGAAGTTCCGCAATCAACTGGCGTGCACTGTTTGCGGGGTGGTGATCTTCGTGCCCAACATCGATGGCGCGACAGGCGATCGAAGGCAGCTCTTTTGCAATCACTCGCGCCGGGCCCAGCAGCACAGCCCGCTCCGGGTGATGAACAGGCTCTCCTGCGACCTGCTGCAGCCTGTTGGACACTAAGGCCAGATCAATTCCCGCGCAATCCCGTTCCGCAAGGGCTTGAGCAAGAAAAAGAGGACCGTAAAAGCTCCGATCCATCATTTCTTCAAGGCCCGTGTGCGCCGTCTCTTCGACTACGGCCCAGAGGTAGAGAATCTTTTCTGGTTTCTGCCCCGATTTCAGCAGTGCATCGACGAGCCGCGTGTAGTCTTCCCGAATGCCCGGCCTCAACGTGTAGCGGGCTTGCTTCTGCTCACGAAAGCTGGTGCCGGCGTCAATCAACACCACGCGATTTCCAGCGACCCTGAGCTGCTCGGCAGCGGCATCACCAATACCCAGTGCATCGCGAAAGATCACCCAGTCCGAAGGCGCTGTGACCGCAGACGCCGTGGACGCAGTCACCCTCCAGGCGCGCTGGTAGACCCATGTTGCTTCGGTGTGCCGCTCCTCTGCCTTTTCCTGAGCCGCCGACATCGCCGGATTGCGATCCGGGTCCATCCAGAATCTTTGCCGCTCAAACGGATATGTGGGCAACGTTACCCGCTGCACAGAGCCGGGCGGATGAAGTGCGGTCCAATCGATCTCCGCTCCGATGGCCCACACCTGGCCAACTGTCTGCAGAGCATTGCGGACACTCGACACGTTCTCACGCGGATGCGGAAGGGATGCAAACACCTTCGCGGTCGAACCGCCCATCTGGCGAGCGTGGGTGGTCAACACGTTGCCCGGACCAACTTCAATCAGCACCTGATCTGTCCGTCGAAACAGTTCTGTCACACAATCGGCAAATCGCACCGTGCTGCGAATGTGGCGCGCCCAATAGCCGGGGTCCGTTGCTTCTTCAGGCTGGATCCACGTGCCGGTGACATTGGAAAGATAGGGAACGCTCGGCGGGCGAAGCGGGATGCGCCGAACCTGCTCTTCAAATGCACCGAGGACAGGGTCCATCATGGACGAGTGAAACGCATGGGAAGTCAACAGCCGGCGGCAGTCAACGGATCGCTTCGCCAGGGCCTCCTCAAGGGCTGCAATCTCTTCCGTCGGACCGGAAACCACACAGGTCTGCGGGTTGTTGATCGCTGCAATTGAAAGCGAACCGGAGAGCAGCACATCTTCTGCCGAGAGCGGCACGGCCACCATGGAGCCCGCAGGCAGGTCATAGATGAGGCGTCCTCTCAGCGCAACCAGCCGTAAGGCATCCTGCAGCGTGAATACGCCCGCCATGCAAGCTGCGACATACTCTCCAAGGCTATGACCGAGCATCGCCGCCGGTTGAATCCCAAGGGCGCTCCACCAGCGCGCCAGCGCAAATTCAATCGCAAACAAGGCGGGCTGCGTCAGCCACGTTTCATTCAGCTGTTGCGCAGCAGCGTCCCGCTTGCTCTCCGTCGGATAGATCGCATCCACGAGGTTGATGCCAAGATCCGGTCGCAGCAGGGCGGCGCACTCGTCGAACGCAGCGCGGAAGACGGGCTCGTATTCATAGTGATCCCGTGCCATATTGACATGTTGCGAACCCTGACCGGGAAAAAGCAGGGCCGCGGCTGGAGATGCGCGCTCGGCAACGCCGGTAATTCCCGGCTTCGGCGGTCCCGCGGCGAGCGCAGCCCGTGCCTCGGCCGCGTCTTCCAGCACCATCGCCCTGCGGTGAGCAAAGCCATGCCTGCCGGTCTGGCAGGTGAAAGCAGCGTCCGCCAGATTCAGGTCGGGATGAGCCAGAAGATGCGCAGCCAGGTTGCTCAATCCCTGGTCAGCGGCAGCCTTCGTCCTGGCAGAGACGGTCAGCAGTTCGAAGGGCCGGGGCTTGCGCTGGAGCGCCGGGCGCGGCGGCTCTTCCAGGATCACATGGGCATTCGTGCCGCCAATGCCGAGTGCGGTTACGCCTGCGCGCCGCGGCCCGGCGCCGCCATCCCAGGAGGCAAGTGCACTGTTCAAATAGAACGGACTGCTCGCAAGATCGATATGAGGATTGATGTTCTTGAAGTGCAGGGTTGGCGGCAGCTCGCCATGCTCCAGCGCAAGCACGGTCTTGATCAGGCCTCCCACGCCGGCCGCGGCATCCAGATGGCCCACATTCGACTTGAGTGAGCCAATCGCACAGTAACCCGTGCGCGTAGTCGACTTGCGAAATGCCTGGGTCAGCGCGCGCACCTCAATCGGATCGCCGACCGTGGTGCCTGTGCCATGCGCCTCTACATACGAGATTTCGCCGGCGGAAACACCTGCGACGCCGAGCGCTTCGGAAATCACTTCCGACTGTCCGTCCACGCTCGGCGCAAGGTAGCCCACCTTGCGGCCTCCGTCGTTGTTGATTGCCGAGCCCAGGATGACCGCGCGGATTGCATCATGGTCCTCCAGCGCGTCCTCCAGCCGCCGCAACACCACAATGCCAAGGCCGCTGGCAAAGACCGTTCCACTCGATGCGGCATCAAACGACCGGCAGTGACCATCGCGGGAAAGGATCTCGCCCTCGCGGTACAAGTACCCTTGCCCATGCGGCACTTCAATCGTCACGCCCCCAGCCAGCGCCATATCGCATTCGAAATTCAGCAGGCTTTGGCACGCCAAATGAACTGCCACCAGAGATGTGGAGCACGCTGTCTGCACATTGATGCTCGGCCCGCGCAGATCAAGCTGATAGGAAACACGCGTCGCGAGAACGTCCTTGTCATTTCCGGTCTGCTTCAGTTGAAACAGCCCGGCAGTCTCCACAAGCCGCCGGTTGGCCAGCAGGTTGTGGATCAGGTAGGTGTTCATGCCTGAGCCTGCGAAGACCCCGATGGCCCCGTCGAAAGAACGCGGAGGATGGGCGGCATCCTCGAGCGCTTCCCATGCGCACTCTAGAAAGTGCCGGTGCTGCGGATCCATGATGGCGGCATCCCGCGGGCTGAAGCCGAAGAAGGATGCATCAAACATCGCGATATCATCCAGAATCGACGCGCGTTTGACGTAGTTTTCTTGAGAGAGCTCCTGCCGCGAAACTCCTGCGGAGGTCAGTTCCTCATCTGTAAGGTCGCGGATGGACTCCACGCCATTGCGCAGGTTTTGCCAGAACTGAGCAATGCTGTTCGCGCCGGGAAACCGGCCCGACATTCCAACAATCGCAATCGCAGAGGATTTCATGCAATCCTTTTAACGCTGACGCGCCAGCCTGCGACGCTGTGCTCGATCCGAGACCTGATCCGGCGCAGCGACGCCGCCCAGATGAGCAGCAAGCTTGTTGACTGTTGGGAACTGGAACAGGTCCACCAGCGAGAGCTCACGGCCCAGTTCCTCCTGCAGTTTCGAATGGACCTCGGCAACCGTCAACGAGTGGGCACCCAGGTCAAAGAAGTTCTCGTCCCACGCAAAATCCCCTACGCCAAGAGCCTCTCGCCACACCCGCGCCACGATGCCAGATACGTTGCCTCCCTGGTCAGCCGGTGAACTCGACGGATGCGTCTGTGTGGGAGAGGGTGGAGGCCGATGCAGCAGCGCCTTGCGATCGATCTTGCCGTTTTCAGTCAGAGGCATAGCCTGAAGCAGAACGAAACTGGAAGGAACCATGTACTCCGGCAGTCTTTCCGCCAGAGTCTCGCGCACGCGCGCACTGTCGACGTCGCCCAATCCGTCCGGCACAACGTAGGCCACCAGACGCTGATCCCCTTCACGATCTTCGCGCAGCACAATGACCGCCTGCCTCACGGCCTGGAGCTCCTCCAGCGCCGCTTCGATTTCGCCCAACTCGATGCGATGCCCGCGCAGCTTAATCTGGTAATCATTACGTCCCAGGAAGTCGAGGCTTCCGTCTGGTCGCAGGCGTGCCAGATCGCCGGTTCGATACACCCGCCGTCCGCCAGCGACGGACAGCGCCAGAAACCGCTCCGCCGTAAGTTCGGGCCGGTTCAGATAACCTCGCGCCACGCCATCCCCGCCGATCCACAGCTCCCCCGCTTCACCGCGCCCGACCGGTTGCAATGCTGGATCCAGCAGGTAGACCTGCGTGTTTGCGATGGGCCTGCCAATCGGCACCGTCGTGCCGATTTCCTCCACGCGCCCGCACGTAGACCAGATCGTAGTCTCCGTCGGGCCATACATGTTGTAAATCTCGCCTTTGAAAGCCTCCCGAAGGCGGTGGAGTAGCGACGCGGGAACCGCCTCGCCGCCCAGCAGCACGGTCTTCAACGATCCCAGCGCGGCAAATGCCCGTGCATCCAGCATCATCATCCGCGCCAGAGAGGGAGTCATCTGCAGATGCGTCACGGAATTCCGCTCGATCTCATCCGCAATGGAGGCCCAACCATCGTCCCCGTGCAGGACGATCGTAAATCCGCGCGTCAGGGTCCACAAAAGCTCCAGCACCGAGATGTCAAAACACACGCTCGTCACAGCCAGCCACACACCCGGGACGTCGCCCAGCACATGGTCCATTCCGGCAAAAAAGCTCAGCACGTTCCGCTGCTCCACCATCACGCCTTTTGGCTTACCTGTCGAGCCCGAGGTGTAGATCACATAGGCCAGATCCTCGCCGGCTGCTTTCTGCAGAGCCGTCGAGCTTCGCGGCTCGGACTGCGCCTCATCCGCCACAACCACCATCGGCCCGTCAGGGATGCGCGGAAGTTGATCGCGTATCAGCGCCGTTGCCAGCACCACCCGCATGCCGGAATCTTCCATGATCCAGGCCAGGCGCTCCTGCGGATAGCTCGGATCGAGGGGCACATAGGCGCCGCCCGCCTTGAGGATGGCGAGCATGCCTACGAGCAATGTGGCGTCGCGCTCCACAGCAAGGCCCACCAGCGTTGCGGGCTTTACACCGTGTTCCTGCAGCCGGGCTGCGAGCGCATCGGAGCGTGCATCCAACTCGCGGTAACTGATTCTGCTTTCGCCGGACACCACGGCCACGGCATCGGGCCTGCCTGCAGCCTGCCGGGCGAAGATCTCCGCAAGACTCGCCTCGCGCGAATAATCGACCAGCGGGCCGGTCTCCTCATGCTCCGCGGCGGCTGACATAGTAATCCTCCAGAAACAGATACTCGATGCCGGTTCCCAGGAAGGTCTCAATCGCTTCTTCTGGAGTGTTCACAATCGGCTGTCCTTTGACGTTGAAGCTTGTGTTCAGCACCATCTGCCAGCCTGTCGCCTCGCCCACCGCGCGCAGCAGAGCGTGAAAATCGGGGTTATCCTGCGCGGAGACGGTTTGCAGCCGTGCCGATCCGTTTACGTGGGTAATCGCCGGCAGGGACGCGCGGAACTCCGGCCGCACATCCACGATCGTGATCATGTAGGGCAAGTCCGTGTTTGGAGGGACCTCAAACCAGCGGTGCGCCTCTTCCGTGGCACACGCGGGCGCGAATGGACGAAATGCTTCGCGTTTTTTGACCATTGCATTGATCCGATCGCGCATCTCAGGGTGTCGCGGGTCAGCCAGGATGCTGCGGTTGCCCAGTGCGCGCGGACCGTACTCCATCCTGCCGCGAAACCAGGCGATCACCCGCCCATCGGCAATCAGCTTCGCCGCGATTCCGCAGGTCACCTCGCGAGAGTCCAGCTTCTTCCATTCGATCCGGCCGTCAAAGCGGCTGAGCGCGGCTTCAATCGCTGCCTGGCCGTAGCCCGGCCCCAGCAGGGGAACCGGCATCCGCGTCTGCGGCAATGCCTCCTTGAGAGACGCGCGGTAGAGCGCCGCACCCAGCGCAGTCCCATCGTCTCCTGCCACCGGCTGGATGAAGACCTCATCGAAGAGTTGCGAGCGAACCAGTTTTCCATTGGCCGTGCAGTTCAGTGCTACACCCCCTGCCAGAGCGATACGCCGCATACCTGTCTGCCTTCCGAAGTGCTCGCACACATGCATCACAACGCGCTCCAGACACTCCTGCAGCGCGGCCGCCACGTCTTCATGCACCGTGTTCACGGACTGGCTGCGCTGCCGGCGGGGTACCAGATTCTCGTCAAGCCAGGCACGCGTCGCAAGGTAATTTTCCCGCTCCTCGCGCGACTGATTCAGCTTCAGGATCGGGATGCGCACCGTTCCATCGTCGCGAAGCTCCACAACATTCTCAAAGAATGTGCGGAAGCGCGCCGGATTACCGTACGGAGCCAGACCCATGATCTTGTATTCATCGGAGTTGAAGTCAAACCCCAGATGCAGGGTCACGAGGGAGTACAGAACCCCGATCGAGTCGTTCGCCCCGATGGTGCGAATCTTCTTCAACTGCCCGCTGGCAAACGTGTAGACGCTCAAGCTCTCGATCTCGCCCATTGCGTCGTTCACCACCACCAGGCATTCGCTCCACCCGGAGCCAAGCGCCGCGCTGGCGGCATGGGCCAGGTGGTGTCCGACTGATACCACCTTTTCCTCCGGAAATCCCGGCAGATCCCGCCGCACCTGCGCCAGCAGCGCCTCGCGGGAGAAGACCTGCTGATAAAGCTCGTCGGAAACGGGATCCTGGGCGTAGAGAGCGCGGTATGGGGAGTAATCAAAGCCGTGCGCAATCTCGTCAATCTCGTCGATGGAGACTCCGCCGTGGGCAAGACAAAACCGGATCGCATCGATTGGAAAGTCGCCCGTGTGCTTTTTGCCGCTGAAGCGCTCCTGTTCGGCAGCCGCCACAACCCGGCCATCAATGATGAGGGCTGCAGCGGCATCCATACCCTGGGCGATTCGGTACTCGCGCTCTTCCAGCCCCGGCCACTTTGCCTGTTTGAACGTAACGGCGTTCTCTAACCCACTGACGCCTATAATCTTCATCGTTGTCCTTCCAAAAATTGGCAGCGCTGATTTCCCGCTTCATCCCGAGTTCAAGAGACGGGCTGACGGATGGATCCGTAAGCCCATGCCCAGTCTTTCATGGGAAGTCCTGGGGAAGCCCTATCACTTTCGTGGCATGTTCAGAGGAGTAGAGAATGGGCCTCGCAGCCTGAACCGTGGGACTTGTAACGACACCTACCCCGCCATTCGCTAGTCTGCTCTCCTTCAGGAGAGTCTACCCAATCCTAGTAGAGAATCCTCCGCGAAGGTGTGAAGCGCAAAGCCATGCGCAAAGACACTCCGCTTTCCGTCTCGATACTTCGCAAAATACTTCAGACATTTTCCGCTTCCTGCCTTGTCCTCTTGCGATCTTTGACCTTGACCGCAGGCGAGCCTGCATACACGCCCCACGGCTCCAGGTCCCGAGTGGCCACGGAGGCCAACCCAAGCACCGCGCCTTCCCCAACATTGACCCCCGGGCTGACGCATGCCTTGGCGCAGACCCACGCATACGCGCCGACTTGCATTGAGTATGCCAGTAAAGGAAACGCGGGATCATCAAAATCATGCGTCGCTCCACATATATAGGCGCCCTGGGACACGATGGCGTGGCTCCCAAAATGCATCGGCGCCGGGTTGTAGATCTCGGCTCCATCCCCGGCAGTGACCTGGTCGGCGCAATGCAGGTTCCACGGAGCCCAGATGCGCGCACCTGGATAAAAGTGGCAGTTCGGTCCCATCCTGGCACCGAATGCTCGCAGAACCATGGCACGCCAGCCATGCATGGGGCGGGGAGATAGCCGGTACAGGAGCAGCCAGCAGAGGTTCCAGATCTGCCGCTTGACGCGGTCCTGCACTGAAAATGCCGGGCGCAGATACGGATCCCTCGCCGAATCTGCCGCCACATGTTCCGCTGCGTGATAGTACAGGTGCTTCGCCATCGCCCTGGTCCCAATCCTGAGGAGATTCGCCTGCGTAAATGTCAAACCCGGAATTGCTGTATGACCTGGTGCGGATGGACCACACAGTGTGCGCCAGGCCTTCATCCCAATCGTAGCCCATTCCCCACCTGCGATCGGTAAGTTCCTGCACTCTCCGTGTGAAGCGCAGCAGGATCTGGCGCGATAGGCCGCTTCTGTTCCAGTACGTTCGATTCGTTGAAGCCGAGGAACTTGCGTTCCGTCGCCCGCGCCACCGCACGAGTCGGCTCATTGGCCTGGGGCCTGTGCCCCTCGTCACGAAACCGGTCCTGCTCCGCTGCACGCTCCCTTCACTGGCCGCCACGCCGCCAAAACCCCGACAGCCCTCGTTCGATTGCACTCGAATCAAAGCCCGCAAACAGTTCCCTGCTCGCAGACCGCTTCCATCCGTAATTGAGGGTAGCTAGCCGACCCTTCGCTTCTGTCCTTTCGCTCCGCCGGGGCCTGCACCACCCGCGCGGCCAGGCCCCTGCCCCTGCTGTCACCCTCCCCCACCAGACAGGACAAAGGGACTTCCACCCCAAAGCTGGCAAACATGATCGGCGCGCCAAAAATAAACGGCCAGCCCGCAGGCTGGCCGTTGCATCCTTAACAATCCGATGCGGTTACTCGCTCTCGCCGGATTGTCCCATCGCCAGCACCTCAATCTTCACCGGTGCCAGTCCGTCGTGAACCATGTGCAGTTTCTTGGCGGCTCCATAGGACAGGTCGATCACCCGCCCAGCCTCCAGCGCTCCGCGATCCGTGATGCGGACCACCACCGAACGGCGATTCGCCAGGTCCACCACACGCACCCACGTCCCAAACGGAAGTGTCTTATGGCAGGCCGTCATCGCATACATGTCAAACCGCTCCCCATTCGCAGTGAGGCGGCCGTCGAAGACTCCTCCGTACCATGACGCCACCCCGCGGAGCATCTCCTTCTGCTGCTTGCCCTTTACCGCGCCCGAATCCTCCATTGCGGGCGTGGGGCTTGTGGCCGAGGGCGCACTTGCTGCCGCCGGCTTGGACAAAAGCGCATTCGCCTGCACGGAACCTGTCGTAAAGGTCAGGGCCGCGGCGATCAGCGCAACACAGGTCAATGTCACCAGCACCCAGAAGTGCAGTGAAATTTCCGCGTTCACGTTGCTAGCGTTTCGTCTTTTTCGCATAGTTCCATTCTACTAGCTTGGTGCCAGTATCCTCAAGGAATCACAAGGGATATGGCACATTTTGCGCAAGGAAAATGGTAACTTCCCAGTAATTGCCGACTAAGTCCTTGCCTAAGCTCGACTTAGCTTTTGCACCAAAAATAATGCAAAAGCACGACTCAACCTGGTATAGCGTGATTGCGCTGAAGAGGGAGGGGGTATGCAGCGCGCCGAAGGCCTTGCAGACCGCTATCAATGATCGCAGAAGAGTAGCACAAACTGGTTGTGGATAACTTCAGAAATCTTCAGGCGGCTAATTTTGTCAAGTCCCCCATCCACCGACTGACCTATTAACCAATTATTTATCATATATTTAAACATATCCTCCAGTTTGCAGATTATTTCTTCAGCCCTGCTAACTTTGAATCAGGGTCAAAGATATCCTCACAAGGGGGCAACATGCGATTCAGCGCGGCAGGACTGGCGGTCTTGAAGCAGTCAGAGGGCTTTCGCAGAGAAACCTATTTAGATGCAACAGGTTACCCAACCATCGGCTACGGGCATCGCCTGGTTCACCCGGAGAGCTACCCGGAGGGGATCACCGAAGCCCAGGCTCTCGTGATCCTGGAGTGGGATGTTCGCGAGGCCGAGCAGGCGGTAGAGCGGCTGGTCAAAGTGCCGCTCACCCAAGGTCAGCTGGACGCTCTGGTGGACTTTACCTTCAACCTTGGCTCCGGCCAGCTTGCCGCGTCTACCCTGCTGCAGGAGCTGAATGCGGGTCGGTACGATGTGGCGGCTGTGCAGCTTCTCCGCTGGGATCATGCTGGCAAGGAAGTTGTTGCCGGCTTGCAGGCACGGCGCGAAGCCGAATTCCGGCTCTGGCAGGGGCAAGATGCAACCGAGCGGGCAGCGGCATGAGGGGGCAAGCGCCGCTGCGCTTCAGCGCTTCAGCTCAAGCACTTCCAGCCCTTCTTCCGGCTTCAGGTAGCCCTTGCGCCGGAACCAGTCCTCGATCGCCGGCGCAAGCCGCTCCAGCGGAACTCGATGGCCGGCTTCCAGCAGCCCGTCGCCCACCGGCAGAGTGTCATCGAAGACCGGATCGTTTGTGAAATTTCTCATCGCAAAATTATCGATCCAGCGTTGGGGACAGGCATGGCGTCCGCCGGTTGCATCGACGCGCTGGATCGAGATGCGACGCTCAAACATGGCTCCATGCTAACCGATAAGGGGTTCGGCAATCTCAGCCAGCAGGTGGATTCGGCAGCGGCTCCAACACGGCCGATTCGCATTTTTCATAGATCTTGGCCACCGCTTCCTGCGTGTGCTGCTGCAGGATATTGAGCTCCTGGATCAGTAGAAATATCCGCGGCGTCATCACGCTCAGGAAGCGGACTGGACCTGCGCCTGGGTTCCAATAGGTGTGCGGCGTGCCATGGGGGATAAAGACACCGCTGCCCGCACGAGTCTCGACATCCCCATCACCCAGCCGCACCAAGAGCAGGCCTTCCAGCACATAGATCGCTTCATCGTCATCGTGGTGGACGTGCAACGGAACCAGACGATGCGGCAGGCCTGACGGCTCCCCCTTGGCATGTACTTCCATAACGACGAAGTCCGCATCGGGCGAACCGAGAACTCTATCTTGAAAAGGGGGAGCGATCACAATAACCTCTGCAAGCGCGAATATAACAGAACAACGGTCTGGACGAGGGTAGCAAACCGGATGACTTTCGTATCGCAGGGCGCAGAAAAAGAGTCGTGCCGGCCATGGCGGTATGGCATCCTAACGTTACTCTTTGGTAATTTGAGCGGTCCGGGCACAAGAGAGGAGATCATCTCCATGTTTCGTCTTATCATTCAATGGCTTTTGAGCGCCGTGGCACTCATGATTACTTCGCGCATTGTGCCGGGGTTCTACGTCACGGGGCTGGACTCCGCAATGATTGCCGCCCTTGTGATCGGCTTGCTGAATGCGACTCTCGGATTCCTGCTCAAACTGATTACATTTCCCTTTGCCATCCTGACCTTCGGCGTCTTTCTGCTGTTCATCAATGCCGGGATGATCCTTCTGGCCTCGCGCATGGTGGACGGGTTTTACGTCTACGGGATAGCACCTGCCTTCTGGGCCGCAGCGGTGCTTTCGGTGCTGAGCATGATCATCCGCTTTGTGATGAAAGATGAGTAGTCTGCGCGGGCTGCGGTGCAATCTCAGTCCCTGTGCCTGGTGTTTTCGCCGCTCTGGATCTTCTGCCGGGACAAGGCCTTTTTTCTCGCCTGCTGCAAAGACTTCGGCGTCCCAAGCAGGTTTGCGCCTGCCACCACAGGCTGGCTGACGATTGGTGCCGTCAGCGTCTGCGGGGTGCGCATCGCGCCTGCGGAGGAAAAACCTCCGGGAGCGGCAAGCCTGGGCGGCATCACGACCGCCGAAGGCGTTCTGACCGGCTGCGCCTTTCTAAAAATGCCCCATCCGCCGCCCGCCACCACCAGGACAATGGCTGCCGCCGCCGCGCCGCGCAATAGAGGACGTGAAGCCCAGTTCGGAGAGAACGCGACGGCCGGCCAGGAAAGGACTCTGCCAGCATGTGGCGCAACCTCGAGCGCTGATTTGATGCGCACCTCAAGACCCGCTGGGGCGGGCAGGCCGGCGATGCAACGCAGTGCTGCTTCCGCATCGGCAACGCCGAGGTTGCCCGCGGGAAGACCGTCCTGTGCAGGGGACTTCATCTCAGACTCCTTGGATGCTGGAGCAGGTCGGCCATCAGGTTGCGCGCGCGAAATAGCCGGGACCGGACACTGGACTCGGTGATGCCGAGCACATCAGCAATTTCCACGCTGGAAAGCTCTTCAAACGCCGACAGAACCAGAACCTCGCGCTCTTTGGCGGGCAGCTTTTCCACCAGCGCCAGCATACCGGCGTGGTGCTGCGCGGCGGCGGCTCGCTCTTCGGCGTTGAGTCCGTAGGCAGGCAAAACGCGCCCGAGTTCGGCAATGTCGTCGGTTTCCGGCCGGGTCTTGGCGCGGCGCTTGCGGTCCAGCACGATGTTCCAGACAATGCGGATGAGCCAGACGCGCTGATCGCGCACCTCGTGAAGCGTGGCGCGATGGCGAAGGACACGCAAAAACGCTTCCTGCACCGCATCTTCAGCATCGGCGGCGTTACGCAGCACGGAGTAAGCCACCCGGTAAAGCATTGAGGCATACTCGTCTACGAGGGCTGCCAGCGCACTCTCGTCGGCGTGCTGGCGCGCGTGATCATGCATGGCGATTGGAGCGATCTCCATCCATCCTGCGAGGGCTGCTGAACCTGCGCTCATAAACGGACTGGACGCAGCCGCAGCCGCAAGTGCTCATCTACGCAACTGCGAGCTGCCCGGCGCTCCCATCCGCGGAGCTTCCGCGCTACTGCCCGGCAGCAAGCTTTTGCGCTGCAATGGATCCTGCCATTCCGTCCTTGTCGGCATCCTTAACCTTCGCCCAAAGAGCGCGCGCCTGATCTCTTTTCCCGGCGGCCGCGTAAAGATCGGCGAGATCGAGCTGCGCCACAGTGGCGGGGACGGTAACCGAAGGCTTGGTCGCAAGCTCGTTGTACAGAGTAATCGCCTCGTTGTCGCGCCCGGTCTGGTGGTACAGTCCGGCAAGGGCCAGCCTTGCAAGGTTGGCCAGGTTGCGATTCCAGGAGTCTGCAGCGGATTTCAACTCGGTCTCTGCCTGGCTGGTCTGGCCCAGGTCAGCATAGGTAACACCGGCGAAGTAATGCGCCCGTACGCCTTGCGGCATCCAGCCATATTGCTGCGCGATCGAAACAAACTGCTGATTGGAAGCCTTTGCGCGCTCATTGGCCGTGGCGTAGACGCCCTTTTGCGGGGGTGCTCCGGGAATGGCAAGCGGAGACGTGTAGGTATCAAGTGCCGCTCCGAGCGCCGAGTCCGCAGCCGATGAACGAACATTCCAGAAAATCAGCAGACCGGCTGCCAGCACCAGAACCACAACAGCGCTTACGACCCAGCGCACCACGCCCTCGCGATGACCACTAACCCAGCTGACGCCGGTCTTGGTTGCTTCGGCAAATTTATCGCCCTTGAGGGCATGACGGGTTTGAGTATCCACGGGGTCTCGTTTTCCTTCTGAATCAATGAACTTGCAGGCGGGTCCGTACAGGTTGGGGGCACAGCCACTGCATCTTTATTAGTCTAACAGCGCCTCAAGACGAGCGTCCACCCGCGGTGGCGGGGACAGCACGTCAGGGCGGAAAGGATCGAACCTGGTTCAGCCAACCGCAGACGCGCCGTGCCCCTCAACCACAAGGCCTTGTCTAAAGGTGAGGACCTCTGCCCGCTCTATTCCTTGCTCATTTTTGAAGGTAATGACGAGCGTGTTCACCCCTTGATAGACCGCAGTCACTTGGAAGCGAAGGCCCGCATTCAGCGCCAATCCCGCTGTCCAGTAGCGCCGCAGCGCATCTTTCCCGTTCACAATGCCATCCTGGGCAAGCCCTATCTGCTTTGCGACCGGTGAGGTGAAGGCGGCGTCTTCATGGAAGTGCTTCAATACCGCTTCCACGTCTCGATTGTTCCAGGCAGCTTCCCAATCACGGGCAAACTCAATCGCATTGATGCGGTTCATCCCTCTTCACTCCCTATTCTTCACTCTGTGTTTCGTCATGGGATCCGCCCACCCGGCGGGTTAAGCCCTTTGAGGGAGTGTACCAAGTGAAATAGGTAGGTCATCGCGCGCATATTCAACCTGCAATCTACCCTGCCGGAGTTGCGGGCTCAGGTTCGAGGGCTGGTCGTACCGGCCCGCAGAGCCCGGATTCGCTCGATTGCGCTGGAAACCGCCGGCGCCTCCTCGATTGCCTGGCGCCCGCGCGCCATCAGCATTTCCACATAGTCGACCAGGGGGAGGCCCCGACTTTCAGCCGCCAGCCTCATCTCCTCCGTAACCTCGATGGATATCTGCACGCGGATCAGACTGCCTCCTCTAGCCTTATCGTCCTGTACGCGGCACTGGCAATGGCTTGTATGGAAACGGATCATTCGATGGGCGGCTTCGACGGACGGCTCAAGGACGTTGCAGGCGGGCGAATCGCGGCGCGCGGCAGAATGCTTTGGGCATTTCACCCTGGCTGGCTTGCTCTGGCCGCCGGGGAGCGATAGGCTAAAGGCATGTACGAAGACTTTCACGTAACCGACCGCTGGACCGGCGAGGATCTGCATTGCCGTTGGAAGGCCACCATGGTGGCCATCGCCACCCGCCATGCCGATGCAGTGGACGTGCGCCTTGAGGTGAACGGCCGGCCCATGTGGATCGCCCTGCCGTGCGATGCCTGGGTGGAACAGAAGCGGCGCACCGGCAAGGTGATTACGGACCATCTGGCCGCACAGATTGCCGGCCGCTACCTGAAGCAATTGGTCGAGGAAGGCTATGATGCCCAGCGCGAGATCTACACGATGACCGTGGAAGAAGTGCTGGCGCATCTGGATGCCGTGGTATCGGAGGCCCGAGCGCAGGGCGGAATGCCGTTGTTGCCCGTAGGCGTGTAGCAACCTTGGGTGATCGTGATCACGGCCCTGGCAAGGATGATGGGAACCGCCCCGCCTGCAACCCGCGGAACCGGCTTGCCGTCCAACGCGTAGAGACACAGAGGAGGTTTGTGCCTGTGCGCCTTGCGCTTCCTGCACTTTTACTTTCCCTCACAATTTGTCTGATCACACCTGTGGCGGGGCACGCACAAAGCTCGGCAGGCGCTCATAACGCGCCTCTTCCGGATACCGCGGAACTGATGCAGCGCGCACTGGCGAATGAGAAAAAGCTGGCGGCCGAGCAGGAGCGCTACGAGTGCCGCGTGACCGACGAAGCAATCGAGACCGACAGCAAGGGCAACGTGAAGCACAGAACGCTCGAGGTCGACGACCAGTTTTATGTGAACGGAGTTGCGATTCAGCGAACGCTCTCAAAGAACGGCGCGGATCTGTCTGGCGAGCAGGTGCGCAAAGAAGATGCGAAGGTGATGAAAGAGACGCTGAAATACAGCAATGAGGCCAACGCGAAGAAAGAAACGGACAAGCAGGACCAGCAGGTGGAAGACATGCTGGAAGCCATGATGCTGACCCACGGCCACCGCGGCGAGGTGAACGGCCGCAGCGTACTGTTTTACGACGTCGTTCCAAATCCTCACTTCCAGGCCAGAAATATGAATCAGCGCTTTGCGCAGGTGATGCAGGGAACGATGTCTGTCGATGAGGCGAGCGGCGAGTTGATTGACCTGAATATCAAATCGGTACAGGATCTGAAAATTGGGGGCGGCTTGCTGGCCAACCTGCACAAGGGATTCTGGGTGCATATTCACAACCAGCGGCAGGCAGACGGCGTGTGGCTGACCGACCTGGCGGAAGGCTCAGGCGACGCGCGCGCGATGCTTTTCATTCACCCCTACTTCCGCTTCAAGGAAACGACCGACAACTGCCATCTCTACACTGCAACCGCAAGCCAGGTAGGCTCGGCAGAGCCTGTGCACTAGCGGAAGAGCCCTCATCCTTTCCACAAGAATGGACGGCGCGCCGGCGCAACTGCCGCCACGGCCAGGCACCTGCTGCCCGCGAGGCAAAGACCGTTGTCGCACCTGGCATCGGCTCGGCCGGCCAACCCGGTGCGGCATATGAATGCGCCCGGCCGAAGAGATCGACACGGATGCGGCAGCTTAAGCTGGCCCAGCAAACAGAGTCCTTACGCAACTCAAAGAAGATACGGCGCGAGCAGTTTCTGCAAGTGATGAACGCGGTCATGCCGCGGGCCGACTTGCTCGCCCTGGTTGCGGGGCATTATTCGAAGGGCGAAGTCGGCCGCAAGCCAGCAGGACTTGAGATCGTGCTGCGCGCCTGCTTGTGGCAGCAATCGCTCGCGATTCCTGATCCGGTAGTTGAAGATGCGCTGCATGAGTCGCCCGCGCTGCGGCGCTTTGCCGGTGTCGATCTGCGTCGGGCACCAGCCCCGGATGAGGCGACCATCTTGAACGTCCGCCATCTGCTGGAGGCGAAAAGGAGCTGTGGGCAATGACTTCAAACCCCTCAAGGGGCGGGCACCGCTGGATTCTCTGCGGCACCATAACTGGACTGGTCATCCTGCGAGTCGATCCGAGTTCGTCGAACTCTGTCCGCTGCACCGGGGAGCCGGCCGTCGTTCTACATCAACACACGCAAAGATGCCCTCAACTGTCACGGCTGCGGTTGGAAGCCTGCGCCGCGCTCACGTTGTTCTTTGATCGCTTGGTCGCGTTGCGCCTCAACCAAAGTGCGGGTCAGGTGCGCCTCATCTTCGGCTTTGGAACGCAGCCCTATTCGCGCATAAACCTGGCTCAACTGGTAGTGGGCAGGAGCGAATTGCGGATTCAACTCAACGACGTGGATGAATGCGTCGCGGGCCTTGGGCCAGTCTTGTTGCGACGCATAAACCTTACCCAGCTCAAAGAACGGTTCAGGAGAGCTGGGCTGCAACTTTGCTGCATTCTCGAGCGCGAGAATCGCCTCCTGCTCGCGACCAAGGCGGCTGGCTAACAAGCCAAAGTAATACTCCAAAAGATAGTGACCGGGCAGCCTTTTGCGCGCCGCTTCAAGGATGCGAACGGCCTCAAGGTCGTTGGCCTGGCGAGCATAGGTCTGCGCAAGACCAACATAGGCGGTATCGAGCTGCGGATCGATCTCGAGTGTCGATTGGAACGCGTCGCGCGCTGCGGCGTAGTTCCCTTTTACCATTTCGATCGCGCCCAGCCGCAGTTGCAGTGGCACCGTCGAGGCGGTTTCCCCGAGGCCGGTCTGGACAACCTGAATTGCCTCGTCGTAGCGGTCCATGTCCATCAGCAAACGTGTGTAATCGAGCGTTCTGTCTGGGTTGGATGGATCGGCCACAAGGGCAGCGCGATAGGCTTCCAGCGCCGCAGGCATCTTTTGCTGCATCTCCAATGCCGAGCCAAGAAACATGAGCACATCGGCATTCGCAGGCCGCTCGTTGTGCAACGCAGTCAGGAGCGTCGAGGCCTCGGGGGACTGGCCGTCATACAACAACGCGAGTGCCAGATTATAGCGGCTCTCCCATGTTGGATTGAGCGACGCAATTCGTCGGAAGCAGTGGACAGACTCAGCATAAAGTGCATGCTGGCTGAGAAGAATCGCGATCTGATATTCCCGCTCCGGCGAAATCTGATTGGCATTTTCCAATTGCTCAATACGGCCGGCGGCCTCGTTTGCATGTCCCGTGCGAATCTCTGCTTCTACCAGTCTCGCACCGGCCTCCGGATCGTTGTCGACCAACTTCCCTGCACGAGATGCTTCCGCGAGCGCGTCCGCATCCTTGTTTGTGGCCAACGCAAGCAGCAAAAGATAGAAATGGGCAAACTCGTCGTTGGGATCCAGGCGGGATGCTTCGCGTAACTCAGATTCCGCGTGGACGTAATCCTTCAGATTAAGAAGATTGAACCCTAAATTCCTATGCGGCGCCGCCTGCGAGGGCTCAAGGTGGATTGCGTTGCGATAATGGTTGTCGGCTTTCTCGATATGACCGAGCTTGGTCTCGGTGATTCCTAGAAGATTTTCAATTGTGGCATTCTGCGGTGCAATGCGATGCGCCTGCTCTAGCTTGACCAGTGCCTGATCGAAGTGGCCTTCACGAATCTGCTGCACACCCTCGTCCATCGCTGTAGATTGCGCGCTTAACGACGAGACACAGGCAATGAAATGAAACGCAAACGCGACTGCTCGATACTGGATCATCGTTTGACTCTCTCGTTTGCGGCGTCGTTGGAGGAAGGTCCCGCTAACTTTTCGTTCTTTATGGCGGCCACTTTGGCGAATGCCTGAGCCGCCTCCGCGGTCTTGCCCTCGCTGCGAAGGACCAACCCGAGCTGATAGTGCGTGGAGGCGTCGGCATCGTGGGCAAGGGCACGCCTCAAGACCGCTTCAGCCTGAGCGTAGTGTTTCTCCATTGCGTATGCCCTGCCCAGTTGCGCATAGGCGGGCCAAAGATCCGGCTTGCTGCGGATTGCCGACTCGAGATGCGGAATTGCTTCTCCGGCTCGGTCTTCGGCTACAAGAATGGCGCCAAGTTCGCCATTCGCTTCGGGATGACCTGGATCCAATTGCAATTCCCGCGTGAATTCGGCGAGAGCATGGTCTGCATCGCCGTGTTTCCAATAGAGGTGACCAAGCCAGAAGTGAACATCGGGAAGGTCAGGCGCGGCGTCGGCTGCAGCGCGATACTCCGCCAGCGCCTTGTCGTCCTCCTCGCGCGCAACGTAAAGCTGCCCGAGAAGTTGATGTAGCTGGTAAGAGTCTGGCGCAACAGCATAGAGCCTTTCAATCTGCGTCGTGGAGATTTGACGACGCACAATAACCAATTCGTAGCGTGCGGATAGATCTCCAGGATGAAGTGCCAACCAGCGAACTAAAGCGGCTTCGGCTGCTTCATAACGGTGCTGATGCACCGCATCCATCGCCTGGCGAAAGACATCTTTTGTCTGCCTTTCGATTTGCGGGGTCAGTCCAATCCGCCTGTAAGCACGGGCAGCGGCTTCGTCATCCCCTGATCTTGCATACAATCCCGCCAAAGCGACATCCCTTGCGAGGTTTGACGGCTGCAGCGCCTCCAGCTTCTCCTCCGCTGCATGACACAGGGCGAGAAGATCAGCGCTCGCCATGTTGGCAGAGATGTGGTCTCCCACAGGAAGTCCCAGTGCATCAAGAGCTTCACTTTCGTCAAATTTGAGCGCTTGCTCAATGCTGGAAAGCCCCTCTGGAAGCTGCCCTGAGAGAATCAGCAACTCCCCGGAGCGTGCCAGGACGGTTGCCGAATTTGGAGACATGCGACGCGCCACCTCAAGCTGCTCTAACGAGGCCGGCAGTTGAGCTTGATCGAGAAATACCTCGGCAAGATCGAGATGCGCTTCCACCGAGTGCGGATCGCGCAGGATGGCGCGGCGAAGATGCCCTTCAGCCTTGGTCCAATCGTGCTCGGCAGCGTACAAGCCCGCATAGATCCGGTCAGAGATGGCTGTTCCAGCGGAGTCTTCCAATAGCTGCTCCGACTGCTGGTTGGCGGCCTTGCCGTATGCCTCGCCCAGAGCGAAAAGCAGATCGGGATCGTCGGGAAACTGCGAGGAAGCCTTTCGCAATTGACTCAAAGCCGCATCCATCTGCCCATCGTCCCACAGCGCAGTTCCCAGCCAGCTTTGCGCCAATTTTTCGTTCGGGTCCTGACGAACGGCCTCGCGCAGGAGAGTGACACCCTGGGCAGGCCTGTTGAGCCTCACCAAATCGATTCCGAGCCAGAGGTTCACCCCGTGCATGCCGGGTTTCAACTTTTCGGCTGTTGCCAACGCGCGTGCAGAATCTTCGAATTTGCCTTGGGCGTAGTAGACCAACCCAAGGTTTACGTACACCTCGGGTATTTCCGGTTGAAGATGCAGGACGGTCTGATATTCATGCGCCGCCACGTCGAGGCGGCCCTGCTGCTGCGCCTGCTGCGCAGCGAGAAAATGTTCCTCTACTTTGGCCTGTATCGTTGAATCGGCAACCTGCGCAGTGCCAACTGACGCGAGCACGCATACCGTCGGAGTCACTGCAATAAAAAACAGAAATCGCCGGCAGCGGAAGCGAGACATGGATTGATAGTAGTGTACTTTCACGTCACTGAATCCCATTGCGCGATCCTGTACGGTGTTTTTCTAATAGGTCGATCGTCCTGCTGTCTGGATTGTGTGTCGAGTTAGAGGTGCATTTCTCCCGGACCTCGATGAAGAGGTCCGGGAGTGTTGGCTTGCTTTTCAAACGTCGGACGGAACAGGACCGGTTCGTCCTGTGTCGTCAGAAGGTGATCCTCAGGACGCCCTGGATGTTTCTTGGGCCATAGGCAAGGCCCGAAGCGTTCCCGAAGTTTGAGTTTGTATTGACCAGCGGGTCGCAGGTTTGCGACAACGAGGTACTACACGTCACTGAGGTGTCAAAACCGGTGAAGCGGTGCCGGTTGAAGACGTCGAAGAACTCCACCCGGAAGTTTGCCTGGACCCGTTCGGTATACATGGGGATGGCCTTGGCGACATTGAAATCCTCAGTGTCGTTGAAGAGTTCGCGCACGCCAAGGGCGCGGGGCGCGTTGCCAAAGGTGAAGTTGGCGGCAGGAGTAAAGGCAGTCTGATTTAAGAGGCGGCTCTGGCCCCAGACATATTTTCCGTGGAGCGCGCTAAAGCTCTTTCCGGAAACGATGTTGGGACGGCTGGATGAACCGGTTGCGCCTTCGCCTCCGCCAAAGATGCCAGAGGTCCAGCCCGGCGAGGTTACGCTGAGTGGAGTGCCGCTTTGATACTTCTGGACGGCGGCAATGGTCCATCCACCTGCAAGCACGTTCACAACTCCGCCCTGATTGGCGAACCTCTTGCCTTTACCGAAGGGCAGATCGTAGGTCCAGGCCAGGACGACGCGCTGCGGGATATCGAACTGGCTAAGGGCCTTTTCAACCTTCAGATTGTAGGTGTTCAGCGCGCCGGAATTGCCGTTACCTTCCCAGGCGGCCTCGGTCGGGTACTCCGAGTCGGCGTTGGTGAGGTTCTTTGACCAACTGTAATTGGCTAATACGGTGAGCCCGTTGCCTGCCCGCTTGGTTGCCTGAACCTGAAGGGCATTGTACGTGTAATCGCCGAAGGGATCGTCCATGGTAGCGGAATCCACCGTGACGGTTCCATACTGCGGGAAGGGACGCAGTGCCTGAGACACGGTGCCGTTGAATCCGGCATAGGGAGCGGCAACCACGGTCTGGCCCGCACATGCCGGGTTGCCAGCCTGATTGGCAATGTTGACTTGCAAGCATGCGCCACGCGCCTGGTTCACCGGGAGTCCCTGGTTGGGGTCATGCAGGAATGCCTGCAGGTGATCGCCATGCGCGCCAACGTAGGCCACGTCAATAATGGTCTGGAAGGGCAGCTGGCGCTGCACATCGAGTGTCCAGTTTTGGATGGTGCCGGGGCGGTCGACTTTCGACTCAAGGAATAGAGCATTGCCCTGCCCGTTCATGACCGTGGGGTCGATGAAGGGAGGCAGCTTGCCGGGATAGGCAGTGATCTGCGAGAGCACGACAGCCGGAGTCTGAATGCTGGCCGGGGTGGGGTAGGTGTAGCTGGAGAAGAAGCCCTGGCTGTCGTTTTCAGCAAAGCCTCCGATGCGTTGGGTGGAGTAGAAGATGCCGTAGCCGGCGCGGATGACGGTGTTGGGATCGACCGAATAGGCGAGGCCGACGCGAGGGCCAAAGGCCTTTGTGAAAACCGACTGGGGTGAGCTGCCACCGAGGCGTCCCGCGCCGCTGCCTTCGAAGACGTAAGCGCCGGGAAGTCCGCCGGCCCCCGGGTTCGGCAGAGTCGGGTCCACATAGGACATGCGGTTATGCGCCTCGGTCACCGGAATTGGCATGTCATAACGCAAGCCAAGGTTGAAGGTAAGTTTGCTATTGAACTTCCAGTCATCGGCGGCAAACAAGGCAACATACTTGGCGCGCCACCCATTGATCTGGGGAATGTCAATATACGCGTTGGAGGCTGCGCCGCGATAGAAGCTGGCGAAGCCAAAGCCAGAGTTCGTGTCACTCGGAGTGCTGGTGGGACCCTGGTTGAAGTTGAACTGGCCGGCGCTGCCGGTCAGGATACCGAGGTTGAATTGCGCGGCCCTGAATTCACCGCCGAAACGGAGGCTGTGACGACCCTTTTGCCACGAGACCGTGTCGTCATATTGAAATACGTTGTCGTCGAAGACGCTGTCGCCATCACTGGGGCTGTTGATGCCATTTCCGGGGTAGTTGTAGGTGAATTTAGGGAAAACCGAGTTCCCCACGCCCTTAAGCCCGAACTTGGTAGCCCAGTTACCGCCAAATCCTCCCTCGCCCGAGGTTTCGAGGCGGTGGCGGCGAGTGAAGCCGGCGTTGAAGTGGTTCAGCAGGGTGGGCGAGACGAAGAAGTCATAGCCCAAACGGACATATTTGTTGCCCTGGATGTTGCCGCCGGTGTAAAGCGGCCCGAGGCTTTGAGTGCTGATGTAAGGCATGTTGCCTGTGAAGTAACTGCCTGTGATTTTGTTACGCGCGTTGATGTTCTCGTCGATGCGGATGTTCCACATGTCGGCTTGTTCGTGGTTGGAACTGGTGTCATTGATGTTGAAGTAAGGGCTGGTGGCGCCGGTGGGAGCGGCGGGCATGACCTTGGAAGCGGCGGCAAAGACCGGATCCGCGGACTCGGTGATTTTGTTGTTGGGGTAAGCCTGGCAGGGCTGTCCCTGGTTGGCGCCTGTGCAGGTGCTGTAATCGTACAGGATGTGGGCCTGGAAGGTCTGGCCGCCGACGGTCAGCGGGCTTAGAAGGGACGAGAAGTCGCCGCCGAGCATCGCCTGAGTGGGTGCTGACAGAAGCGAGGTGCCTCCGTTTTGTTGCCGAAAGCCCTCGTAGTTAAAGAAGAAGAAGGTCTTGTCTCGGCCATTGTAAAGCCAGGGAACGCGCACCGGCCCTCCGATGCTTGCGCCAAAGTCGTTCTGGGTATCGATTGGCTTGGTCGTTGAGTTTGGCCCGAAGACGGCGTTCTGGTAATCGTTCAGCCAGCTGTTAGCATCCAGGACGCGATTCTTGAGCAGGTCGTACGCCGAGCCGTGCAAGTCGTTTGTTCCTTGCTTCGAGACGAGATTGACCACGCCACCGCTGGCGCTTCCAAACTGAGCGTCGAAGGTGTTGGTCATGACCTTGAACTCAGAGACGGCCTCGACGCTGAACCCATAGGTGACCTGCATGTTGGCCGAGGCCAGCTCGGTGGTGGCGCCATCGAGCAGGATGTCGCCACCACCCTGTTGTCCGCCACTGAGCTTGAAGTTTCCGGAGGGTGGCGAGGATGGGTTGTTGGTCATGGTGCCGGCGAATCCAGGCGAGAGTGCTGCGAACTCGAGCGGGTTGCGGATCTCACCGCCAAAGGGCAGCGGAAGCGATTCCAGTACCTGAGGCGACATCGTGAAGCCTTCATCAGAGGATTCAGTCCCAAGATGCGAGGCATCGCTATATACGGTGACCGACTGCGAGCTCGCTCCTACCTTCAATGCGGGATTCACGGTCGCCGTACTACCCACGTACACGGTGATGCCGCTTTGCGTAAATGACTCGAACCCTTGAGACGTTACCGTCAGGGCGTAAGTGCCAGGCGGGAGCTCGGGGAATTTGAACAATCCCTGGTCACTCGATACTGCTGTATAGCGACTGCCCGTGTTTGTCTCCGTCAGATTAAGGGAGGCGCCGGATATACTTGCGCCGGTTGTGTCCTTCACCGAGCCGGTCAAAGTACCTCTGCCCGATTGGGCGACGGCGGGGATGCCGGCCATCAGGCAAAGCGTCAACAATAACCAGACCGCGAGATAGCACGGTCTTTGCGCCGTGCAACTTGTGTGGTTCATTGTGTGTCTCCTTTTCAGCATTGTTCTCAGGCCTCCATTGTGTTTCCGGCGAGACCTGCGACGGGGGAGGTGCTGCTGCCCGTTGCGGCCAAACCCCGAAAGATCTGGCCGGCCACCCGGATGGATAACAACTGCAACAGCGCAATTACCGGCAAGGCATATTTGAGCGCTGCCTTTCCAGACCACCCGTAAGCGATGCCCAGGAACAACCCACATCCCAGGCAGCGCCCCGCAAACAGTCCGAATTCATGGTTGAAGATATAGGCGTACTCGTTGCGGCCCTCCAGCCGGGAGACCACATCGATCACCCCGAGCTGGATGGGGTAATACGCAAGATCCAGGAGCGGCTTCGCCAGAAGAAGACAACCGAGAAAGATCAGCACTCCCACGGCGTTGAAGAGCAATGTGTTGACAACCGATCCAAGAAAGAACAGGAGGAGCCCCGCGGAAAAGACGATGATGCGGTGCCTGGGAGCCACAATCCGGCCGGCCAGGTACATGATGCACGCAGAGAAGACGCCGCCGATGGCCTGCGTGGCGCCCAGCGTTCCCTCCTGACCGACCAGCAACATGATGAGCATGGCTGGCGCCGTGACAATATATCCCTGCGCCAAGCCCTTCAGCAAAGCCAGTTGGAGCATTCGCCACCACAAACGATGAAATTGAAAGAAGACGAAGCGCGTATGCTTTGGATTGCGGAAATCGCCTCGTTCAAGAATGCCGGCAGCCAGAATTGTCAGGCCGAAAACCACCATCGCAATGATGTGGTATGCGCGGTTCGCAACCCCGCCTAACCATCCGTAAAGGATAGTGCCGCTGATAAACGCGCCAATGAGCGCCGGAACTGCGACGCCAGCGAGGGAGGCAGTAAAATTCTCCACGCCGTAGAAGTAGTTCCGGTTGTCGTCGTTGGTGGCGGTCAGCGCCAGGAATCCACGGTTTGCCCAGAAGATGCCGGTGGCAAGCCCCATGGTGAAGCCCGAGATGGCAACGGCGACAGGAGTGAGGATGCTCAACTCCATCATCAGCATCATTGCGACTCCTGACAGCAACATTCCGGCAGCGTACAGATGTTTGGCTCCCACTCGACCCAGCAGCTTGCCGTTCAGATAAAAAGCCAGCGGCGTAGCCGCGTAAATGGACAACTGATAGGTAACAACCTTGGCCACCGCGTGCGAGTTTCGCATGACATAGGCGGCGACGAAGACCTCGATCACGGGCAGGACAAGGGCATACATCATGTTCGACACCATCAGCACCTGCATGGAGCGGGGGCACTGAAGGAAGACGTCGAACTCCTTGCGCAGATGATTCATTTCTTTGCTCCCTGGGGTACGTGCAGGCTGGCAAGGATGCTCAGGATAGAGAGACGTGCCGCGCAGATCACACTGTCGGCGGCGCCGTAGTAGATCGTGATGCAATCACCATCGACGACGTGGCCATTGGTAAAAATGACGTGGCCGAAGAAGCCCTCCTGCTCATAAGGCGCCAACGGCTCCATGATGGGCGTCTCGGAGCGGGCGAGAACGCGCCAGGGTTCGTCAAGATCAAGCAGCAGGGCGCCAAGACAGTAGCGATTTGCCTTGGTCGCGCCATGATAGATTTCAAGCCACCCTTCGGCCGTTCGGATCGGAGCCGCTCCGGCCCCGACACGCGCACTATCCCAATACCCTTCACGGGTGTGGGCCAGACAACGATGTTGGCCCCAGTGAATCAAGTCGGGCGACTCCGCCAGCCAAATGTAGTTGCCGCCCAGTTCCGGGCTGGAGGGCCGATGCAGCGCGTAGTACTTGCCGCCGATCTGTCCTTCGAAGACCGCGCAATCCTTGTTGTGCGGAGCAAGAATCATGCCCGCATGCACAAAGTCCTTCCAATTGCGTGTGGTCCGCAGTCCTACGCCTACGCCATTGTTGGAGACCTGCGTATATGTCAGGTAGTAGGTGTCGCCAATCTGCGCGACCCGGCAGTCCTCGATGCCATACGTTTCAAGCTCTCCACTTCCCATAAGGGGTTGGCATTGCGCCGGCTCGGTGAAGGTGATGCCGTCTTCGCTCGAAAGCAGGCGAAGGTGGGAGAGCGTGGTGAGATAATCGCGCCCGTCAAAACTAATAACGCGGGGGTCGCTCAGATTGAGCCTTGGATCGCTCGAATCGAATGCAAGTACCTCCATGCGGCCATCAGGACGCAGAATGGGAAGGGAAGTTTTACCCTCGACCTGCGCCGGACGCTCGGCCACACGCACCAATAGCCAGGTCTTCCCCTCGTAGCGGAAGACTCCCGGATTCAGGAGGCACGTCACTTCCATGTCTTCCACACTTGGACGGAGGTCTCGCGGCCTGAGAATGGGGTTCTGCTCGAAGCGTTCTGCAAGGTCGGTCATTATGAGCCAATTCGCGTTGGTAGGGGAAGTCTTCGCGCCAGCGTTTCAGCGCCTATCAAGTGGGTCGTGTGGAGCCGTTGATGAGCCTGGGTTAAGGGACGTGCACCGCAAAAGGGACTTACCGCAAAAATCTTTGATAATCTGTGCGAATTACATGTGATTCGCGGGTAATCGCTGGGGAATGAGCCCCGGATAGACTCGAAAGTGCGGCCCGTGAGGGTGGAGCCTCCCTCAGCGACATCTTGGGAGGGATCCGCTCAGGCAGTTCGTTTTGAATCCGCTCGATTCTCAGTCTTGAAAAATGGAAATGCTGTCCACGAGCAGCTTTCCCTAACGAATTAAATGCGCTACAATCAGCGCGCAGTCTAAGAGTCCTTATCGCATCCTTAGTTGGACTGGAAGCCCGCTTAATCAAACGAAATGGGAATGGACGCGGATGAAGGAAGTGGAACCGGAACTTCGGGCAGACGCCCGCTGGCAGCTAATTGAAAGGATCACCGCCAGTCCAGCTTTCCAGAAATCTGCACGTCTCAGAGACCTGCTTTGCTTCATGGCAGAGAGATCTCTTCACGGTCAGCTCCAGGACCTGACGGAACACCGAATCGGGAGCGCAGTTTTTGGCAAGGCTAAAGACTACAGCGTTGTAGAGGACAGTTCAGTCCGCGTTCACGTCCGCCAACTGCGGCTCAAGCTGCATGAATACTTTGACGGGGAAGGCCGCGGCGAAACCTCTATCGTCGAAATTCCAAAAGGGGCTTACACCACCCTTTTTCGCCCTGCCGAACCGAGGACCTCGGCGATCCTTGCACCGGCCTTGGCGCGCTACGGCCCTAGATTGTCGCTGAGGCTTTTGCCTTGGGTTTTGGTGGCGCTCTTTCTGACGACCACCCTGATCGCCTGGTTTCGCAAGCCAGTCGTCGCACCGCCGCCTGCCCCGCCGTGGCCGCTGGCAGCACTTTTCAATCCGCCCAATCATCCTGTCCAGGTGGTGGTTGCGGACGTCAATTATGGAATGACGCGGCTGGTGGACGAGCAACCAGTGACACTGGAGCGGTATTTAAGCCCCGCCTACCGGAGCGGCGAGGATTTCTCCAGCGCTCACCCCTCGGCCCGCGAAGCGCGCATGATGAAGTACCTTTCCGGCTCGCTGCTCACCTCCTATGCTGACCTGGTGGTGGCGGATACACTGGTGCGATTGAGCGGGAGCTCGCGCGACTGGCTCGTAATTCGCTCGGCCCGTGAATTGCGCCCACGCGATTTGGAGGATGGTAGTTTTGTCTTTGTCGGCAGCCCGAGCTCTAACCCTTGGGTTTATTACTTCCAAGACAAGCTCAACTTTCAAGAGCGTGAAGGCGTCGTAGGCGAGAGTCTGAAGTACTTCCAGAATCTTCATCCCAAGGCCGGCGAGCAAGAATCCTACCACGGGCTGGTTTTCACGGGTAGTTCGGGGGAGGACTATGCAACCATATCACTCCTGCCCCTCGCCAATGGACGCGGCAGCGTTCTCATCCTGCAAGGCCTGCAACAGGAAGGCACCGAAGCTGCAGGGCTTTTCCTGGCGGATGCCGCAGACCGGCAACGCCTTCAGCAGGCTCTCGGCATCTCTGGCACGCCCGACCAGCCCGTTTACTTCGAAGCCCTCATCCGAACCAAGTCTGTCGCCGGCGCTCCAAACGCCACTTCAATCATCGCCGCGCGCGTAATTCATCCCTGAACCGCTGCGCCGAAGTGCGCGTTCCACCCAGGTCAATTGCTCACCTAAGCTCTCATCTCAATCACTCGTGTTTCAAACGGTTGAAGCTTCAGTTCCGCCTTGCCCGCGCGCGGATGCAGCCGTACGTTGAGCGTCAGATCGTGAATCTGGCTGTGCCCCTCAATTGTCTCAATTGTGACGGTCCTCTCGGCCGGCAAAGGATTGTAATAAAGAAATGCAGGCGGCAGGTCGCGATCCAGGAAGTTCGTCTTGGAAAGATCCCAGCGCAGCAGCCATGGATCTCCCTGAGGCTGCATTACCTGATCGAGCCACAAAACATAGGCGCCACCGTAGATCGAGCGGTGTCCTGCAAAGTCACCCGTCGCATACGGGCTGTGTCCCTTTTCTGCGCGGCTCAACCGTTCATAAGGAAAGACCGCAGGCAGATCCGGCCGGCTTTGATTTTCGCGTGGCAAGTACTCCGGATAGAACCAGCGCAGGTTCGCCGCCACGTTCAGTGCATACTTCGCAACCACCCCAGCCAACTCTGGCCGGAATCTCACCGCCGGCAATAGATAGGGCAGAGTGACCATCGACTCCATGCTGTATGCCTGACCGGCCGGCTCGGTGCTAAAGCCCGCCATCAGCCCATCGACCGCGCGGCCGCCCCATTGTCCCGTGGCCATGAGCCCTACCTTCGAATCAAGCACGAAGGCCAGCGCCTTTGTTGCGTTCGCTGGATACCCCATCGCTTCAAGCCGTGCAGCGGCAAAAACTGCCATTGCGCCGCTGGGAACCTCGTACCAGGGATTGGCGGCAAAGCTCAGGTAATGATCGATTCCTGTCTTCGCTTCAGCCAGACAGAACTCCTTGCCCGTCAACTTCCACGCCAGAAGCATCACGTAGGAATATCCGCCTACCGCATCAGGCTGACGATAGATATTGTGGTTGGTAAAGGTAGCGTTCTTGGAGAAGTCGTAGCCCTGGTCATTGAAGTCGTAGCGAATCTGCTGCGCCATATCCCGCAGTCGCGTCGCACTTCGCTCTACACGCGCAAGCCACGCTGCATCCCTGCTAAAGCGCAACTGAATCAGCCCAAAGGCCAGAGCGGTCACATTCATCAGGTACCAGTATTCGCATAACGTTGCGCCGGCACCATCAAGAAACAGCCCATAAGGTTCGCTGAAGTAGCCCTGCAACGATTTCGCCAGGCCCTCTAACCCACTTCCGCGCAGTTCCTTGCCCAATGCCATTGGCCCGTAGGCTGTCAGTCCTCCGTCCTCCTCGCCTTCAACCGCCGAAGGAAACACCTGGCGGCCATCCTTAGCGACCAGATTCAGCCCGTGCGTGGGGTCCATCACGTAGGCGTCAAAAGCACTAGCCAGGGCGTGAAAGTCGAGGGGGGGCTCAGAAGGGCGCGCAGGCAACCCGCTCCAGCCATTCTTTTCCGGGAGCGCGCCGGCTATCTTTCCGGTCCACCCGGCCAGCCCCAGCGCCGCAGATCCCGCCAGGAATTCCCGGCGATTCGGCATCCAGCTCTCACGGTCTTTCCCGTGCTCCTCGCTGTACATCTTTACCTCTTCCATTCGATCCCCTTTAGCCTGATAGTCCCCTCTATCCGTTACAAAGAGACACCTTTACCCAGGCAATTGGCAGGCACAAGTCCGAGTCTCCACGCGCATTCCGGCATCTGCCAAGGATTTAACACCGAAAACAATCGCACAACAACCGAACCACATGTGATTCTCCCCCATGCGCCGACGAAGAATCTCGGATTTGTCGAGTCGGAAAGCAGTTTCGAAAGAAGTTTCTGCGGAATGTGGGTGGGGCGAAAATGCACAAAGTGAGCTTGACTCGCCTATGCGACGCAAGACAGCACCGGTTCCCTGCAGTTTCATCGCAGACTCGGGGAGATCAAGCAATGGCTCACGTCCAGTGCAGAACCGGAGTTGGAAACGTACCCAGGGCTGCTCGAAACAGACCTGAGTCGCTTTCGTCAGAGGATGTCGCGTCAAAGTCAACGGCGCGCACTATTTGGCAATCTTACTTCTCCTTCAGGAGATCCTGGCCTGCGTGCAGTGCGGTGCCACTTCCTTCCACCAGGGAGACAAATCGATCGCCCAAGCCTCCTGGGAACTGTTCGAATAGGCCGCTGGGCCAAAGGACCTCGATGCGGTCGAAGGCGGCAGCCGAGCCGAGTCCAAAATGGAGTCGCGGGTCGCTGGTGGAAAGATAGCTTCCTCCGGCGCGGACTTCATCGAGTTGCTCGACATTGCCGGTGATGACGGCCACTCGGGCGCCAATCGCCATCCGGTTACTCTTCGTGCCCACCAGATGCAGCGTGATCCAGTGGTTGTCATTCCTGGTTTCGTTGAGAAAAAGTGAGGGTGGAGCGCCGACGTTGAAAACGAGGATGTCAAGTCTTCCGTCGTTATTCACATCTCCCAAGGCTGTTCCCCGCCGGGATTCCAACGGGCCTGCATTTAAGCCAGTAGCGGTAGCGACCTCGCGGAACTTGCCGTTCGTCTCGTTGAGAAAAAGCTCGATGGGCTCGACAAAGGGGGGTTCGCCGGGTACTCCATTGAGCAAAGTCGAGAAGTTGCCCGAGGCTATAAAAAGATCCTGCCAACCGCTGTTGTCGAAGTCTGCGAAGTTTGCACCCCACTTGACGAGCGGTAATGTGGGAGCGGCGATTCCGGCGCGGTCGGCAACGTCCTGAAACTCGTTGTGGCCGTCGTTGATGTACAGGCTGGCCGGCTGGCCGGCAAAACGGGTCACCACCAGGTCGAATCTGCCGTTGTGCTCCAGGTCGGCAACATCGCAGGCCATGTTTCCGAAGGTTTGTCCCATTTCGCCGTAGGCCGTGCCTGAATAGAGGCCGATATCCTCAAAGGTTCCTGTCCTTCTGTTGTGAAACAGAAAATTGCGGTATCCATCGTTAGTGACATAGAGATCGGGCCATCCATCGCCGTCGAAATCTCCCCAACAGATTCCCATGCCGTGCGCCCTTTGTGTGTTCTGGACACCGGATTTGGCCGCAACCTCTTCGAAGGTTCCGTCGCCCCGATTGCGGTAGAGGAAGTTGGTTTCGCCCGGCATCGTGCCTGGCAGTTCGGTGAGTACGCTCTTGTATACCTTCCTTTGAGGGTCTGGAAGATGTCGGGGATCGGTGGAAACATAGCGGGCAACGTAAAGATCCACAAATCCGTCACGGTCGTAGTCGGCCCAGGCGGCTCCGGCGCTAAAGCCACCGCCGCCAACACCCGCCTTTGCCGTAACGTCGGAGAATCTGCAGCCACCAAGATTGTGGTAGAGCACATTGTGGCCGTATCCGGTGACATAAATATCAGGAAGACCGTCGTTGTCATAGTCGGCGACTGCAACCCCGGTGGCCCATCCCTTGGTTGTCAACCCCGCTGCTGCGGTGACGTCAGTGAAGTGCGGTGCCTTCTCGTTGCCATCCTCCCGATAGAGCGTGATCATAGGATCGCCGCCGGCAAGGTAGCGGTCGATTGAGGAATCGTTCACCACGGCAATGTCTAATTTGCCGTTGTTATCGCAATCCAGAAAGGCAACTCCTCCGCCGCTCATCGTTTCGATGACATAGCGCCGGTCGAGATTTGTGTGAGGGATAGTGCGAAGTCCAACCTCCTGCGAAACGTCTCGAAAATGCGGCACAGAGGGTTGCGCGAGCTGTTTGGGCACGGCCGCTGCAGGAATTTGCGCGCTGAGAGTGCAGACGGAGAAGAGTAGTACGATGCACTCTGATGTTCGATTCCTCATCTTGTCCGGAATTCTAGCACTGCAAAGTATTGACGCTGCTGGTTGTTGGCGATGGACACCCGCGCTTCAGCCGATACTGCTCCGCGCAGCTTGAGTTCGAATCGCTGAACACTGACGAAGTTCCGCAGACAGCGTTTCAGCGATGAGTATCTCAGGTACTGGAAGATCAAGGAGGGCAATTTCGCTGCGAGCATCCAGAGCTTTCCGGGCCTATGGAAGCTTTTTATAATCAGGACGTCGAGCAGTGGCTGGCAGAGAAACATACCGCCTCCCCGGGGCCCGAACCGGGCGAAATGGCAGTTGTTGAATTGAGAATTGGGCCAAGGAGACCATCGACTCAGGCCCACGCGTGTATGCTGAGTGTGACCGTTTAGGACGTCGATTAAAAGAAGCAAATCGCGATGCTCGCCGATGGGGCGACGAACGTCTTCGGAGGGGATTGGTGTTGAGAATAGGGTCTATTGTTGCCGCTGGACTGGTGGCGGCGTCCATGGTGGGCGGAGCGGCATTCGCGCAGGAGAGCGGCCCCTATAAGGTCATCCGGATTCAACTAACAGGCGGCGAGGGCGGCTGGGACTATATCACCGCGGACCCGGACGGACGACATTTGTTCGTGGCTCGTTCCGGCCCTGCGAGGCATATCGGCGTCTACAATCTCGACACGCTGGAGCGGGTTGGAGACATCCCCGACGTAAGCGCGCAAGGCGCCGAGGTGGACACGGAGACCGGCCACGGCTTCGCCACCTCCAACCCGGTGACGATGTTCGACGCGAAGACCTTCGCCGTGATCAAAAGGATTGATACAGGTGGCCATCCCGACGGCTACCTGAACGACACGTACAATCACCACTTCTACGTGCTGAGTCACGTGGCTCCGGAGATCACGGTGTTGGACGATAAGGATGGGAGCATCCTGGGGACCATCGATATCGGCGGCGCGCCGGAACAGGCGGCGGCGGATGGGCATGGCAGGATTTACGTGGACATCGTGAACAAGGCGGCAATTGCAGTGATCGACGCCAACACGATGAAGATGGTGGGCAAATACGATTTGTCGCCGCGGAGCTCGGAGTGCGCGGGGCTGGCGCTCGACGCGCAGAACGGCATCCTGTTTGCGGCATGCCGCGAAAAGAACAACATGGTGATTCTTTCCGCAGCCGATGGGCATATCATCACCGACCTGCCGATCGGCGAAGGGTGCGACGGGGTGACGTTCAATCCCGCAACGATGGAGGCGGCAAGTTCGCAGGGCGACGGAACCATGACGGTCATCAAGGAAGATTCGCCGACGAGCTTCCGGGTGGAGCAGACGGTCTTTACGCCGATGGGGGCGAGGACGCACACGCTGGATCCGAAGACGGGAAATCTGTACACCATCACCTCGGAATTCGGGCCAGTGCCGAAGACGCCTCCGGCGAACCTGCCGGCGAATGCGCCGGAATGGATGCGGAGGCCGCGGCCTCCGATGATCCCTCACTCGTTCCAGATTCTGGTTATCGGTAAGGGCGAATAGCTCGTCCATGCCCTGGGGTCGGTTCGGTCCCTGAACATCGTGCAAGTGACATTTACGCCAAGCGCAGGTAGTTGCCTCGGTAGACCTCGGTACCAGGAACGGCAACTTGGTTCAGAACAGCCTGTTTGATGGCCTCGTTGCCCGGTGACGTGTCCTGAATCGACGCCATGAGAGGACGGCTGAGGTCCTCCGGCAGACTCTCGATCATCCTTTCCCACAAGGGCCCGTCAATTCGCGCCGCAACGGTTCGATGGCGCATTGGTACCGCGTCTCATCGGTGAACCGCACTGAATCCTGGCTGTTCTTCTGAATCCGGAGAGTGAACTCTCTGCATTCAATCTTCCTCAGTTCGCGGCTCTTCAGGTAATACATGATCATGTAGTTCGTCTGCGTCGCCTTCCGCGCGCTGCTGCGAGCTCGTTCCTGCCAGCGGTTTGCTTCGCTCCGGCAGTACTGAGCGCGGGCCTCCATTATGCTGAGGAAGCGCCCGATCCGGTCTGCCTTTTCGCTGTGCGCCTTGCAGAACTGCTGGAATCGCTGCATCAATCCGGCCGAAGCCTCCCCGCGGCTCTCGATCTCTTCTTCGATCTCGTGGAGAAGAGTGTCGAGCTCGCGATCGATTTCGAACAATGAATACTCTCGTGCTATCGATGCAACGATAACCCCCTGCTGAGTGAAATGCCGATGCCCTTATGAGTCGCGCGTGATGGTGCACTCCACGAATTTTGCTCGACTGACTTTTAGAGATTCAGAGTTGCAGACTTGTTCTCCGCATCAGACAGGTAGCAACCTGAAAATCGGATGGACCGACTCTTGGCCGCCACGCTTGCACGCGCGCGCTGCTCAGTACGCAGGTGGCGGTGAGTATGTGCACCTTACGGTGTTGTTTGCGCCAAACAGAGTCACTCTCTGGTAATGCGTCCATGTCGAAGATGAACGGCATGGAGCACGGTCGCAGGGTTCAGACCCCTGGAACTAAGCAGATCTCCATTCCGGGCAACTGCAGCTTTCGAATCTACATGCATAACGACCCTGTGCTTCTGCCATTCCCTCCGGATCAGCTTGCCGTGCAGGTTGTCCTGTTTGCAATGACTGGCCATTCAGGCTGGGAAATCTCGCCGGATCCTGGCTGACCTCGGGCTGCTGCATTGCACCGTGGCGTCGAGTTGCTTTATCGTCGCACTCAATGGCCGACGGATACAGCACGCGAAGGCTTCATTAGAATGGTATCTACATGCCGACACCCGCCGCCAAGAACAGCGAAGCTATCCCCACCACTCTGGCGAGCCCCGGCGCACTGAGATTCTGGCTGGCGGTTTGCTTAATTGGCGTTACGACGGGTCTGGCAGCCGCAGCCCTGACCCGACTGCTTGAGTTGGTTCAGCACATTGCATGGCGTGGATCCGGCACGAACATACTTGCCGCCGCGCGTGGTGCCAGTGCGTCGAGACACATCGCTATTCTCCTCGCCGCAGCCATCCTGACCGGCCTTGGGCAAGTTATTCTCAAACAGCTCTCAAGTGGCAACGGCATCGATACGACTGCGGCGATTTGGTTCTATGCCGGCCGCATGCCGGCCTTGCGAACACTGGGCAGCGCTGTGTTGTCCATTTTCGCGGTCGCGATGGGCGCATCCATGGGACGCGAAGGTGCACCCAAGCAGGCCGGAGCTGTCTTCGCAAACATCTTCTCCGATACCGGAAAACTCTCCGATGAACAGCGACAGTTGCTCGTCGCCTGTGGTGCGGGAGCGGGCATGGGAGCGGCGTATAGCGTTCCACTTGGCGGCGCGCTCTTCGCGTTGGAGGTGATGCGCGGCAAGCTGGCCTTACGCTTCGTTCTGCCGGCACTGCTTGCTTCGTTGATCGCCACCGGGGTCTCCTGGGTGGCTCTGCCGAATGCGCCGACTTACCTCATCGCCTCCTTCCCGCTTTCGGCCTCCGTGATCGTGTGGGCGATTGCGACAGCTCCGGTCTTCGCGTTCGCTTCCATCCTCTACGTGCGGCTCGTCCGCTGGGCCGACAAGGGTAAGCCGCGCGGATGGCAGCGATTCATAGCTCCTGGAGTCGTCCTCGGGCTGTTGGGAGCGGTCTCCGTGCGCTATCCGGAGTTACTCGGCAACGGCAAGGACCTTTCCCAGTTGCTTTTCACTGCCCAGGTTGGACTGCCGCTGTTGCTGCCTCTACTGCTGCTGAAGCCGCTGGCCACTATCCTGTGCATGCGCAGCGGCGTACCTGGCGGCTTGTTCACGCCCTCTCTCACATTTGGAGCTCTCCTCGGTGCTGCGGTGGGTTACGCGTGGAGCGCGATGTGGCCGGGCGTGCCTCTTGGGTTCTTCGCGTTGCTGGGCGCTGGCGCTGTTCTGTCCGCTACCACGCAGGGGCCGATCTCGGCCGTTGTCCTGATGCTGGAGCTTACCGGCAGGGACAGGTCCTTCGTTCTGCCGCTGATTTTAATCGCTGCCCTCTCGGCACTGATTTCCCGTTCCGTTGAGCCCCGTTCGATCTACGATGCGCGCCTGAGCGACGAGCAGATCGCGTCCAGACAAGCTATGCGCGAGCAGGAGTCAGACCAGATCGGCGTTCCACAATCGTTATCCATTGGGGAAAAGCCGCCAAGTTGAGCTGCCTTGCTGGAGCGAGCTGCGTTCGTGATTCCTTATCCAGCCTCCCCGCGAGCAAATCTCAACGAACGATCTCCGCCGAGCTACTTGTTCACTGATACCCGGGATCCGGCCCTGTCACCGGCGATGCTGACCTTGGGAGAGTCTTCGCCTTGCCCAAGTGGGGCCAGCTGGGCCGCCCCGCCTGATTTTCAACAAAAGCCTGGTATGTAGTTTTTCTTCTGAAGAAGCGCTTTTCAGTAGAGCAGATTGTTGGTGTTCTGAAGCAGGCCGAAGTGGGAGTGCCCGTCGTTGAGGTCATCCGCAAAGCCGGGATCAGCGAACAGCCCTTCTACCGCTGGAAGGAGCAGTACGTCGGCCTGGAATCGGACCAGGTCCGGGAGATGAAGCAACCGCAGGACGAGAACGGCCGTCTGAAGCAGCTGGTGGCCGAGCTTAGCCTGGATAAGACGATGCTCCAGGATGTGCTGTCAAAAAAGTGGTATAGCCGTCGCGGCGCCGGAGTCCACAGCCAAGCAAGACAGCGAGAATTGCGCGGTCCCTTTTCGTTTCAAAGTGTCAGGCGCAGGCGATTGCCAGAACCTGCGGGCTTCCTCGGCGGTTAGCCAATTTCCCAGCCTCACACCCAGCTTCTTGGCGCCTTTCACTCGTCGCATTCCGGCGGCGAGTTCGGGCTGAGCAGGCCAGCGCCTGCAGCCTCATAGGCAAGTCTCTGCACTGCCGCGAGCCGTGGGTTGAGGCGTCGCCCGTTCTAGGTCAACTTGAATGCCTGCACATGGGCACGGGCCGGCGCTGAATGAATCGCCCCGGTTTCAACACGCAACACAGAGTTCTCCGAATCAGATGCCGACGATGTGGCCAACGAATCTCACCCGCAGGCATCAATCCTTTGCTCGAAGAAGCTTTGCTCCATCGAGTTGCGCGCCAACCTCAGCGCAGAAGCAAAGTGCATGCGCGCAGCTTCTTTGTTTTGCATGCGAAGCTCAAGTTCGCCGAGAGCGGCGTAATAGAACGGATAGTTGGCGAGGCGCTCCGAGTCCTCGATTGCATGGATTTCGTCCAATCCGCGCTGTGGTCCTTCGTGCTGTGAAATGGCAATTGCCCTATTGAGGGCAACGACCGGGGAAGGTCGAATCGCCGACAACTGGTCATAGAACGAAACGATCATCGCCCAGTCGGTGTCTTCCGTCCGCAGCGGTGAAGTATGAGCCCATGCGATCGCAGCTTCAATGTGATAGTCCGTAAGCTCGGCGCCGCTTGCAGAAAGCTCCAGCAACCGCTGGCCCTCTTGCGCGAGTGCTTGATCAAACTGCGACCGGTCCTGATCTCCGAGCGCAGCCAGTCTTCCAGAAACGTCGCGCCGGGCCGGCAATCGCGCTGCATTCAGGCACATGAGAGCGGCGAGAGCGTACGTGGAGGGCGTTGCTCCCAATGGGTTCTTCAAGAGGATTGACGCAAGCCGCATACTCTCGCGGCAGAGATCGGCTCGAACTGCGGATTCCGGCGACGCGCCGTGATAGCCTTCGTTGAAGAGCAGGTAAAGAGCACGTTGAACCGCGGCCAGGCGCCGGGCAAAGTCGTCTGCACCTGAAATATCGAACAGTTTTCTGGATCGGGCAAGCACATTCTTGGAGCGTGTAATGCGCTTCTCAATGGCGGCGTGACTGCTCACGAACGCGTTTGCGATCTCGTCCACGCTGAACCCACACAGGATGTTCAGGATGAGGCTGATTTGGCCCTCTTCCGGCAATTGCGGGTTGCAACACGAAAACATCATTCGCAACTCGTCGTCTTTGATGGCTTCCGGTCCGAACTCTGCTTCGACCGTGGGCGCCAAGGTCCACTCGCTTTCAAGTTGGCGAGTTATTTCGGGCGCAAAGGTCCTGGCGGTTCGCTCGCGGCGCAGAACATCAAGCGCGCGATTCTTGGCCGTGGTCATCAGCCAACCCGAAGGATTCTCCGGCATCCCACGGAACTTCCAGACCTCGAGCGCCCGGCAGAAGGCGTCCTGGACCACGTCTTCTGCCAGGCCGAGATTGTGGACTCCGAAGATGCGCGTCAGGGTGGCGACCATCCGCCCCGCTTCGTGCCGAAATAGATGTTCACTCGGTTCCATTACATGTTGAGCTTCATGATCGGGCGCACTTCCACCTGGCCTTCGGCTTCGAAAATGGGACAGCCCTTGGCAAGTTCGGCTGCCTCGTTCACGTCCTTGGCCAGAATCAAAGTGTAGCCGCCGATCACGTCCTTGGCTTCTGCAAACGGGCCGTCGGTGACGGTTTTGCGCTTGCCGCTCACCAATTTCCCGGAGCGCTCGAGAGGCTGACCCATGTCTTTGAGATGGCCCTTATCGGTCAGTTCCTTAAACCATGCTACCCATTTTTGCATGATCTGCTGGGCGCGCTCAGGCAATCGGCCATGTTCGCCGCCGCGGTAAAGAAACACAAACTCATTCATTTCCTTTTCCTCCTTGGAGAAGTTGAATTCCATGCTGTAGACGTTTGGCGGACTCTGTTCCGGACATTCCGCTGCTCATTCTGGCGCCGCTTTCTTCTCCACATGGCGGGCTTATTCTTCAGCCAGCGGTCGGCAGGATTCCGCACCGACTTTACCGCGCCCTGCCGCCTTCCGCTCCCATCCGGCGCCTCATGGGTATCGGGGAGCAGTTTCTGCAGGCCCTCCCTGATATATAACTCCCAACCAGTCCTGCACAACTTACAGCATTCGACGCCCGGCACAAGCCCGGCGTGGGTCATGGTTACGCTTGTAGCCGCACCTTGCGAAGATGCATCGAAGACGACGCTGCTCCCCTTCCACTCTTTTTTGTCTTCGATGAAGTACAAGTTGCAGTCGGTAACGCACCCGGCGATTCTTTGTGCCGGGACGATCTGACCAACGACGAATCTGGCAAGGCCTTTGCCGAAACGAACCGTAAAGGCGTCGCCGACGTTCCCGGCAGCTTCAGGGAAGCTCGTGGCCCACCAATCGGCCACGCAGTTGTGTGCGTTCGGCCGCTTCCCGTGCTTTCACCTTCGCGGTAATCGAAGCTGAATAGTCCTGTCCGGCCTAATCTCTTCTCCTTCGTGTGTGCGCTCAATCGAGAATGCGAACTGTCATGCCCTGGACGTCCGGAGAGATTCGCGCCGTACATGTTCTGTCGAATTCACCGCAGTTCGGAAGTGCTCCCGGCCAAAGTTTGTCGTGGGGTTAGCTTCTAAGTCACAGACATTTGTACCCAATTTATCTATTCCGCAGCAGGCGCGTACAAGCGAACCAAGGCCCGGTTCCATTTACCTGATCGTGGAGAAATCGGCACATTTCCAATAAAGAAAATCCCGGCGATGAACAGACGTTGGGGGACGCCAGGAAAGACTTTCCGCTTCGTCGGCCCATGTTCCAGGAAGCGGCGCCAGTGGCAATGTTGAACTGGCTGGTTCGCATTCGGCGGGAAGTCCACCCAATGCGAACAAGATGGCCGACCGGGTCGCACACACCTACCTTATACAGACTCAACTCACGGTGACGTACGATACCTCCGGGCCGAGTGATCATATCCTCCGCCCTCGCCGCAAGTTCGTTGACGTTGGGCGTTCGGATGAACACTCCGAATGGATTATTTGAATTGTTCTGCTCCGGCACCCTCCGGAGACCCTCGCCTGCCTGCGTGAGATGTATCTGGCAACCCCGGCCCGTCATGATGATTTAGTTGGAATCCCTGCCAATCCCTGGAACCCGGTGCGCTCCCAAAACGGCATAGCGGCACGGAAATCGTGACTCGGAACGATGGCGAAGGCGCCTAGTGTGTCTGGGATAGGCATATGCTAACCCCTGCATGAGCGAAGGCTCGCGTCGATTCGTAGGTCTCCGCTGTGCTCAGGTCAAGATGATCTTTCGAGCTTCTCCCTCTGGGTCATCTACCATGCGGCACTCGTCATCCCAGATCATCGTCTTATTCGTTACCGGATCGGTAGGTGACCAATGCAAGCCCGGTATGCTCGGGCTTCCGGTTGCGGCAAATGCGGCCCAGGACGCCGCCATCTTCTTCGCCAATGCCTGCGCCTCCGGAGTGTTTCCGGTTCCCTGCTCGCAGCGCCTGGTGTTATCAAAACAGAATTGAAGGTCCGCAGTGTGCCACGCACCAGCCACCCCATCGAGAATCTGCGTCTGCCACGTGAAGTAGTACGGGTACGCCGGCGCCTCCTTCAGTTCGTGCTTCAATCGCGCCATCTTCACCACGTTGTTGCGCATTCCAAGCCCATTCAATCCCGGGGTTCCGCTGCACATGTATGACAGGGTCTGAATCTTCTTCTCCGGATACGCCTTCTTCAGCGCGGCGACAATCGCCGTTGCTTTATCCGCGCCATACGTTTTCGAAAGATTTGCATGCCACTCCTCCTCTGTCGGGCGCGAGGACATCTGATTGCCCTCTTCGCTTACCGACCCTACCAATATGGGCACATTCTTCGAGATCTCCGGAGCGGCATCGAAGAATGACCGCATGTTGATCACTTTCCCGTCAACGCAAGGCGACCAACCCACGCGCGGCGTACCCGGCGCGCCTGGCCCCATCATGGGCCGCCCCGGCGGATTGATCTTCGCTGCCGCGGCATTACCTGCGGCAAACAGCTTCGCCCACTCCATCTTCTGCAAGGCCCCGATGTCATTCGCCGCAAGCCCGAGTTCCTTCATCACCTGCCGGGCCAGCTCCTTTTGCTGATCCCTGCTCGGAATATTCCCGCCACCGCCCGACTGCGCCGCCGCCCGATGAATGAGTCCTACGGCGGAAGGCATGCCCATTAAAGTGGTCACCTTCGATCCACCACCCGACTGTCCATAGATCATCACCCGATCGGGATCGCCTCCGAAGTTCTCGATATTCTCTTGAACCCATTTCAGCGCCGCCACCAGGTCCGTCATCCCAACGTTTGCGGAATCTTCATACGCAGAACCCCCAATCTCCGCGGCATCAAAGAATCCAAGAACATTGAGGCGATGATTCACCGACACCTGCACTACATCATGATGGCGCGCCATCTGTGCGCCCTCGTGCGACGGCAGCTCGTACGACGATCCGAAGCTGAACCCACCCCCATGCATATAGAACATCACCGGCCGCTTCCCTGTGAGGCTCGGCGTCCAGATGTTCAACTTCAGCATGTCCTCGCTCTGCCAGCCGTCGTCCCAGTCAAAGAGAAACGTCTGCTCGATGCCGGTCCAGGTATGCAGATTTTGCGGACAGTTTGCTCCGTACACCAGGGCTGGATACTCGTCCGCCCACGGTGCGGGTGGCTTGGCTGGAAGCCAGCGATTCTCTCCGGCCGTAGTTGCGCCGTAGGGAACGCCTTTGAACGTCAGAACACCTCCATCCACAAACCCGCGCACCTTCCCGTATTGCGTCTTCGCAACCGCTGAGCGCGGCGTAGAGACGTTGCCGGGCTCCTGGTGCGCCGCGGTCTTGATGCTGTCGGATGCAAATGCAGAATCGCCCGCAACGACGCCGATTCCGGCAGTGGCCGAAAGAAGCAGTGCCTCACGGCGAGTAAGAATATGCCTTGAAGATTCGGACATGAATGACTCTCCTTCTCTATTCCGGCAACGCATACTGGCTATCAATGTGGAAGTGTCCAGCCGCGACTGGTGCGGCTGTGCCAGGCTGACCTCCGCCGATGCTGATCGAGTAATCCCCTTGCGCGATGATGGGATTGCCATCCTCGGTGACCATTTCAAGATCGCGCGGCTTCAAATCGAAATGGACCTTCTGGCCGGCGCCCGCATCGAGATGAACGCGCGTAAATCCGCGCAGAGCTACGTTGGGCGCACCTTTCACTGGCGGGAACTTGAGGTAGAGTTGCACCACCTCATCTCCTGCGAGGTTGCCGGTGTTTGTCACCGTCACGTCTGCGCCAATCGGTTGTCCGGCGGCAATTGCTCCCTGTGGCACGCTCAGATCGCTGTAGCTGAACTTCGTGTAGCTGAGCCCATAGCCGAAGGGATAGAGCGGCTTGCCGCTGAAGTAGCGGTAGGTCCGGTTTGCCATTCCGTAGTCTTCGAAGTTGGGCAACTGATCGACTCCCTTGTAGAACGTGACGGGTAGCCGGCCTGCGGGATTGTTCTTGCCGCTTAACGTCTCCGCCACAGCGGCACCGCCCTCTTCGCCTGGATACCACGCCTCAAGAATCGCGTTGGCATGTTCGTTGATCCAATTGACGGCGAGCGCGCTGCCATTCATGAGAACGACTGCGAGAGGCTTGCCCGTGGCCGCCACAGCCTCTACGAGGTCTTCTTCGGGCTGAGGCAGATCAATGCTGGTGCGATCTCCGCCGAGGAAGCCGGGTTCGCTAATCGGCATCTCTTCGCCTTCGAGCTGACTCGTGATTCCGACAACAGCGATGACCGCGTCGGCGTTCTTCGCGGCCGCAATCGCCTCCTGCGAAGGAGCGTTGTCGACCTTAGCCCAGATCAGTTCCGCATGTGGCTTGCTGTTGCGCGTACCATACGAGATTTCGATCGCGACCTTGCGACCTTTCTCAAGGTGAACGCGGCCGACTGCAGAGGAAAGTCCTCGCGTGCCGCCGCCAAAGGCCATCGCCACCTGCCTCTCGTCAACGGCCACTCTGCCGAAGCCCTCGCAGCGCACACCAAGCAGAAAGTCGCCCGATTCCGTCGGCGTTAGAAATCCCGACCACTGCACGCCGAATGTTTTTTTGCCGGCGACTTCCGCCGGCACGTTGCCTTCAGCGAGTTTCACGTTACTCTCGGTGCGACTAACGATCGTCGGACTATTTGGACCGCCGGGACCTCTGCGCATGCCTTCGTTGTAGTCGGCCTTCAAGCCGGGCTTGCCATCAGGAGTCGTCAGAAGAGCGTCGGGGATCGGGTTCCCCTCGGCCCGAAGGAACTGCGTACCAGGAACGAAGGTGATGGTTGCATTGGGGAATTCAGCCTTGAGCCCGTCGATGATCGATACGATATGCGTGGGCTGACCGGCGTAGTTGCCGATGAGCGGCCGGGTTTGGTCGGCAAGCGGCCCTACGACAGCGATCTTTTTGATTCCGGATTTCAGCGGAAGAAGTCCGTCGTTCTTCAACAAAACCATGGACTCGTTCGCGAGCTTCCGTGCCTGCGCGCGGTGTTCCGCACTGTCCAACTCCCTCTCATCGATCTTCGTGTAAGGGACCATCTCAGGAGGATCGAACATGCCCAGCTTGATCCTCGCAGTAAACAAACGAATCAAAGCGGTATCAAGAACGCTCTCGGGCAGGTATCCCTGCTGCACGGCATCGATGTAAGCTTTCTCGACCGGCTCGCCAAAGCGCGACGTGAACGTAACGCACTCGTTGTCCATGCCGCGCATGACCGAAATCGCCGCGCCTCGCGCTTGTGTCGGCTCGTAGCGATGGTTCGCTGCTACATCTCGCACCGCGTCGCAGTCGGAGACGACATATCCCTGAAATCCCCATTTGCCGCGCAGTTGATCTTGCAGCAGGTACTGGTTCGCACACGCCGGCTGGCCATTGATCGCGTTATAGGCACACATGACCGATCCCGCTTTGCCTTCCACGACGGCAGCGCGGAATGCGGGCTCATAGGTATCAACCTCATCATGCTTACTCACGTCTACATCTGCGAAATGGCGCGTGGGTTCGGGTCCGCTGTGCACGGCATAGTGCTTCGGCGTCGCGATGGCGAGGTAATATTTGGGGTCGTCGCCCTGCAAACCGGTTACGTACGCAACCCCCATGCGGCCGGTGAGGAAGGGATCCTCGCCGTAGGTCTCTTGTCCCCGGCCCCAGCGGGGGTCGCGGAAGATGTTGAGGTTGGGCGACCAGAAGTCGAGGCCCCCCATGATGCCGGTGTGCCCTTCGCGCAGATTCTGCACATGCTTGATTCGGCCTTCAATGCCGATCTGTGCCGCCATGGTGTGAATGCCCGGCGCATCGAATGTGGCGGCCAGGCCGACGGGTTCCGGATACTCGGTCACGCCGTCGTTGATGACGCCGTGCAAGGCCTCGCTCCACCACTGATAGGCAGGAATCTTCAGCCGCGGGATTTCCGCAGAATTGTTCTGCATCTGCGTAGCTTTCTCCGCCAGCGTCATCCGACGCACCAGGTCAATCGCGCGCTGCTCGGGCGAGAGCTGCGGATTCATGTAGGGCAGATTTGCTGAGTCCTGCGCGACTCCAATGTTCGCGGCAGACACGAGGAGCAGCGCTCCCAGGCAAGTAACAATGCATTCAAAGAGTGGTGTTGCGCGGTTTTTCATCGAGCTTCTCCAGATTCGTTTCGATTTCGAGCGGGCGTATCTCGCAAACGGTTATTGATTCTGCATCCTATTGCGCATTGCTTTTCTTGAAAAGCAGGGGCGCGAACTGATTCAGGTAGTCTCTCCAGTTGTTCCAGGCGTGGAAGCCGGCGCTTTGATGCTGCTCCACGTTAATTCCGGCTTTCCTGAGAATGGCGACCGTGGCATTGCTATTCTGAAGCGCAATATCGTATTGGCCGGCGTCCACCCAAAAGAGTCGGAACCGATTCCCCGAGGCGCGGTACTGCGCCACATCGGTATCCTCTTCTTCCTTCTGCGCATTCGGAAACCAACCTGAGCTGAAGATGCCCACCCAGGCAAAGTCCGCCGAATCGTCGAGCGCGATGTCCAGTGCTTGCAGGCCGCCCATGGAAAGCCCGGCAATCGCTCGATGATCGCGGTCGGCGATGGTGCGGTAGTGCGCGTCAATGAACGGCAGAACCACCTTGGTCAGATCGTCGTTGAAGGCGTCATGTCCCATACGAACGCTGGGCGTGAGCCGGAAGTCGGTCGAGATGTGGCCAGCCGGCATCACGATCATCATTGGAGCGGCCTTGCCAGCGGCTATCAGATTGTCCAGAATGGCTCCCGCTCGTCCGACGGTGGCCCAGGAATCATCGGAGTCGCCTCCGCCGTGAAGCAGATAGAGCACTGGCAGCCGTGCGGTTCCGCTTTCATAACCGGGCGGCGTGTAGACGTGCATGCGACGCTGGCCTCCGGTCGCCGAAGAGTCATAATAGACTGCCGAAATCGCGCCGTGCGGTACTCCCGCCTTGTACTCCATGAACGCCGCGCCCGGAACTTCGTACATGCTTGAAGAGTGAGTCAGCGATTGCGACGTGAGTGGATTGCGGGGGTCCGTGGTGCTTACGCCATCTACGGTGAAGGTATAGCGATAGGTTCCAGGTTCTATGGGACCGATGACCGCTTCCCAGATGCCTTGATCGCCCTTCGCCATCGCTACTCCACCCTGGTACTTGTTCGCCTCTTGAGGCGTGATTCCCGGTGTGGCCTCAGGCCCCTCGGCATGCAGCTTCACCTCTGTCGCGTTTGGCGCCCAGAGGCGGAATCGAACATGGTGATCGGGCATCACTTCGACGGATTTGAGGGTGTCGTTTGGCGTGGGCGCGGGCATCTGCATTGCAGGCCGGTTGGTCGGCTGCTGTGCCGCTTGACCAAACGCCGAGAGAGACACACACAGCCCGGCGACGACAGAAAACTTGCAGGTCATTCGCTTACCCAACCTCATCTTTATCTCCTCTGTCAGCCGGCCAACAGTCATAGTCTTGCCCCTTGTTCGCGTGCTAGCGGCAGCCCTCTGTAAAACAGAGATTCTTGCTGAAAAACGGCATTACGTGGTTCTGGAATCGGTCGGCTACGGCGCTGGTGTGCGTGCCGGAATATATCTCGAAGCTGTTAGCGATTCCGTACTCGTCGAGTACAGCATGCAGTTTGCCGGTGTCGGTGCGCAGGCCATCCTGGTCGCCGACATCGATGGAGATTGCCTTGTATTGCTTCAGATTGGCGATGTATTGATCAATGAATACGAGCGGAGCATTGGCCGTGAATTTCGCCATGACGTCGGGCTGGGGCTCGCCGTCTTTCGTCGGCAGATCGAAGTAGAGCGGCGGGTTCTTCGGATCGGGAGCCCACGCCGCTGCCGTCGCAAAGATGGCGGAGCCGAACCCGGGCGATGCGGCAGCCAGATCGGAGGGCGATTTTGCCGCGGCAACCTTCTTTTCATTGGCAATCGCGCGCTCCTTCATCTGATCGGCGGGTCCGGGGCCTCCGCCGGTCATGGGTGACAGGCAGCACGGGCTCATGATGTAGAGTGCTCCGAATACGTCAGAATGCTTCATGCCGATGCGGGAAGCACCGTAGCCGCCCATCGAGTGGCCGACCAATCCTCTGCTCTGCCGATCCGGGATGGTGCGGTAGTGCGCGTCGATGTAAGAAACAACATCGCGCGCAACATAGTTCTCAAAATCACCTGTCGTTGCAGAGCTTGAATACATGGAACCGTTGTAAATCGTCTTGGAATCGGGCAGCACGACGATCATTTCCTTCGACCCTAGCGCGAATGCCCCTTCAACGGTCTGCGGCACGTGAATCTCGTGCGTCCATTGCTCGGCTCCAATCGAGTATCCGTGTAACGCATACACGACGGGATAGCGGCGCTTCTTGTCTTTCTCGTAGCTGGGCGGAAGCAGGACGAAGGCCTCGCGATCGACTGCGTCGCCTTCGAGATTTCCTTCCAGTGCCGCGCCGTGAATGTTGATGCGCTCGACGGTCACGGGTTTGGCGCCAGGCACCACCTCGGGGACTATCGTTTGCACCTGGGCGCGGAGTTGGGCAACAGGCGTGATCGCAATCGCGAACGCGCACGCAAGCATCAGTTTCGTTGTCATCATTTGGCCCTCTCTCAGCCGGAGCTACTGCACCGGGTAGGAGTAAATGTTCACACTGAAGGGGCGCACGGTAACAGTATCCGGCAGAGAGCCGAGCGACTGGCCCTCGACCTGCACCTCGGGTGCCTTGCCCACCTGCACCGTTGCATCGATCTTGTCCGGAGCCATGCGCCACAGCTTCCCGGCATTTGCGAGTTTCGTTCCGTTGATTGTGAGCTTGATCCTCTGCTCGGAGTCCGACGGGTTGAGCACGGCGATGGTGAGCGCTTTGCGATCTTCGCTGAATGCCGCGACGACATCGAGCGGATAGGTCGGGCTGCCGGGATTGACTGCGGGCTGATCGCCTCCAGCCGGAAATGCAGGGTTCGGTTGCGGAGAGTCCCCTGTGACCTCGACGGGAATCGTGCCGAAGTGATCGCGGTACATCTTGAACAGCATCCCGGTGGGATTGAGAATGGCGTCGGTCCGAGTCTCGCTCATCATCGCCGTCGCGAAGGTAAATGCGCCCATCTGAAACACGTCAGAATGCCGGAACATCTCGTGGAATGCCCACGCGTAGGCCGGAACGGTCTTGTAGGAGTTTGGACCGCCGCCGAAGTAGGCCCACTCATCAATGGCGATCGGGACCGGCTTAGCACGCAGCGCGGGGATCCTCTTCAGGTATTCCTGATAGTGTTCATACTTCGCGCGAACCTGCACGGCCGGGGCACGCTGCCACTCGATGAACGAAAGTGGCGGATCGATAGGTACCTTCTTCTGCAGCTTCATATCGGTGTGCTCTGTGCCCGAGGCATAGTAGTGCTCGCTGACCATATCGATGTTGTCGAGGCAGTTCAGCAGCAACTGGCCTGTCCAGTCGGCCGAAGAGAGATAGTCAGGCACATACTGCCCGTTGATGCGACGGGACTGATCTGCGCCCTCCATCACATCGGGCATCGCGCCACCCGCAATGAGCTTGATGGACGGATCAACCTTGCGCATCTCTTTGGCGAAGAGATTGTGTTTGAGCTCGAACTGCGGAAGCGACATGGCGCCCATCTGGTAGTTGCCCCACGGCTCATTGCCTATGCCCCAGAACTTGACGCCATACGCCGCAGGGTGGCCATTTTCCGCACGCCACTTGCCCATCGGCGTTGTGGACGCGCCATTGGTATATTCGACCAGTTCGCGCGCCGACCACGCATCGCCGAAGCCCGCGTTCACCGTGATGTAGGGATCGACGCCAAGCAGGCTGCAGAGCGCGAGAAACTCATCGGTGCCTACATCGTTTGGCTGCACCGCCGACCAGACCGGATCGAAGATAGGCGGCCGCTTGTCGATGTCTCCAACGGCATAGCGCCATTCGTAGGAGGAAACGAAGTTTCCGCCCGGAAACCGCAGCACGCCAAAACGCAGTTGCTTGAGCGCGGCAATTACCTCGGGACGGAATCCGTCGATGTTATCCGCAGGCATCAACGAGACCGCCCCTACATGGAATGAGCCCGTGCCAGTGCCCGTGATCTCAAGCGTCGCCCCGTCGCTATCGGCGGCCGCGGTAAAGTGCAGCGGAAATTTCCTGTAGACCGGTCCGAGCGGATGGATTGTGATCACCTGGCGGTCACGAGCGTCCTTTCCCCATATGAGCGCGACCTTCACGACTGCGCGTGGGCTGCCCGCCAGGACAATCCGCCCGGTGTAGGCCTTGCCTTTCCGAACAGCGATCCCGGACTCGCTCAACCCATGCGCTTCCTTCGCGTCCAGCTTCACGAGCGGAGTGTGATCACCCGCGTATGGCGACGTTGTATCCATCGTGACGACGGAGTCGCCGCCCACGGGCGCCCACCAGCGCGTCGGAGTCCGCCGAAACCGTGGATTGCCTCCAGCGTTTGCAATCACCGGCGGAGGAGTGGGTGCACTGGAGCCGACGGGATAGTAAAACTTGCGGTCGACGAGCATTTCTGACCAGACACCGCTGTTGACGATGTCGCCGCCGTGCTCAAGAAACTGGCCGTAAATATTCTTGGAAATAGGCGCGTACGTCTTCGATGCGTCGATCGTAGCGGTTACCGGATGCTGCTGAGAGAACGCCGGCAAAGACAGCAATCCTGCAACAATCAGTGCAGCCGCAGAGTTCGTATAAGCGCGGCACATTGCAGCAACCGAGCGGTTCAACCCAGGAGCAAATCCCCTTGAACCAACAGCAAGAGACGAATGAGACATGCTTCCCCCAACGCCATGGGCAAACGCTTTCCGCAAACTCCAGGAGTCCGCCTTTTCTGGAGCGCATCCAAGGCTTTCAAAATCGAAACCACATGAATATACAATGGACGAGGTATACAGGACAACCTAATAAATCGGTTTATGTTAACAGGCCACCTCGTGTACTATTTCGAGTGCTCTCGTTTTTCAAATCCACGAGGTAGCCACGAAAACCTTTACCCATAGAGCAGGTGCATGATGCGAGTCATTGGAATCCTGATGTTGTTGAGTGCGAGCCTTAGCATCGCTCAAGGCTCAAGTGATTTCAAACCAGCTTCGTCCAACGTCCTCGACGCCCAGTTTCCGCAGGTCGATAGCGGCTCTCGTGTGCTGATTCGCTTCAAGGCGCCCGATGCGACGAAGGTGAAGGTCAATTTCTGGAGCGGCGAGAAAGCCGACATGGAGAAGCAACCGGACGGGTTCTGGACGTTCACCAGCAAATCCATGGCGCCTGGTCTTCACTACTACACAATCGTCGTCGATGGCGCAGAGGTCAGCGATCCCGGCAGCACGGCTTACTTCGGCGGCAGCAAATGGGCGAGCGCCGTGGAAGTCCCTGAAGCAGGCGCCGATTACTACCTGCCTGAAGATGTGCCGCACGGCCAGGTCCGCCAGTTTTGGTACCACTCCGGCGTGACCGGAACATGGCGTGATGCCTTCGTCTACCTGCCGCCCGATTACGACACGTCAAAGGCGCGCTATCCGGTTCTCTACCTCCAACACGGCGGAGGCGAGGATGAGACTGGCTGGATCCGGCAAGGCAAGGCGAATTTCATCCTCGACAACCTGATTGCCGGCGGTAAGACCAAGCCGATGATCATCGTCATGGCCAACGGCTATGCGACTCGCGCCGGATATGTCGTTCCCGATCTGACAGGTAAGCCGTTCGGTTCGCCCGAGTTCATGAAAGTGATGCAGGAGCGGATGGGCGCGTTCGAAGACGACATGACCCAGGCGTTGATCCCGTTTGTCGACAAGACATTCCGCACCATACCCGATCGTGATCACCGCGCCATGGCTGGACTCTCCATGGGCGGAATGCAAACGTTCCAAGTGACCTTCGATCATCTCGATCTGTTTTCCTACATCGGTGGGTTCAGCGGCGCGGGCAATCCTTTCCTGACGGGCACCAGGTTCGACGTCAAGACCGCATACAACGGAGCTCTGGCCGACCCGTCCGCATTCGCAAAGCGCGTGCACCTGCTGTGGATCGGCGTGGGCACAAACGAGCCTGAACGCATGAGGTCTGGATTGGAAAGCCTGCACACTGCGCTGGACGCGGGAGGTGTGAAGCATGTCTTTTACGAATCGCCCGGCACCGCTCATGAATGGCAAACCTGGCGGCGCGACCTGAAAAACTTCGCACCGAGGCTATTTCAGCCCGCGGCTGCGTCCCGATAGCGAAATGCCGGGGCCAGCCTCCGAGGGAAGCGGCCCCGCTCAAAAGCCGGCGTATAGCCGCGCTGATCAGGATTGCGAGGAGCGAAACCGGAGCGTATGGAGCGAAGAAATTTCTGCAAGTTTCTTGCAATGACAGCCGCATCGGCGGGGATTCCGTCGTATGCCCAAAGCTCGTCCAGCGATCACCCCGAATTGCCGGAAGGATTCAACCGGTACACCCAGGACTACGCCGCGTTCTGCGCCTTGCCTCCGGAAAGGCGAGTCTTCTACAAGGTGAGCGATGGCAAGATCGTCCCGACAAAGCTGGACGAGGCCAACTGGCAACAGCCGGCCTGGAACTATAGCCCGGCCCCGTCGCGGATCGCTGGGGGTATGTGGGACGACGTGCCACTGGAATCGCCGATTCCCAATCTTGCCGGAGACGGTCCCTTCAAACCGGTGTGGGATTCACTGCTCGAGTACGAAGCGCCGGAGTGGTACCGCGACGCGAAATTCGGGATTTGGGCGCATTGGAGTCCGCAGTGCGTGGCGGAAGACGGGGACTGGTACGCACGCAATCTCTACGTCGAGGGGCAAAAGCAGTACAAGTATCACCTCGATCATTACGGACCGGCATCGCGTTTCGGATACAAGGACCTTTGCGCGCAGTGGACGCTATTGAATTGGGACCCCGACGAGTTGATCGCACGCTACAAGAAGGCAGGCGCGAGGATCTTCGTGGCGCTCGCCAATCATCATTGCAATTTCGACGCATGGGACTCAAAGCATCACCCCTGGAATTCCTCAGCCATAGGTCCGCACCGCGATGTGGTCGGCGCCTGGGCCACTGTAGCGCGAAAGCAGGGATTGCGATTCGGCGTCACTGTGCATCAAGCTCGCAATTGGTGGTGGTTTCAGCCCTCGCATGGCGCCGACAAATCAGGACCGCTGGCCGGCGTTCCATACGATGGCGCTCTTACTGAAGCGCAGGGCAAGGAACAGTGGTGGCAGGGGCTCGATCCGCAGCGTCTCTACTGCGTGAAACATCCAGGCGACGCGCTACCGGATGTTTCCTACGTAAAGAACTTCTACGACCGAACGCGCGATCTGATTGACCAGCACAATCCCGACCTTCTCTACTTCGATGACTCGCTTCTTCCGCTCGGCTGGGCCGGCATGAATATCGGTGCGTACTTCTACAACAACAGCCTGAAGAGGAACGGCGGCAAGATGGATGCAATCCTGAACGTCAAGGACGTTCCGGACCGGCTTGTGAAAGCAGTGGTTGCCGACTATGAACGCGGCTTGACCGCTGACATCATGAAGTATCCCTGGCAGTCCGAAACCTGCATCGGCGCGTGGCACTACCTGCGCTTCCTGTATGAGAAGCCGGGCGAGTATGGCGGCTATCAACATCCAAGAGAAGTGATTCACTGGCTCATCGATACCGTGAGCAAGAACGGCACGTTCATCCTGAATGTGCCCGGAAAACCCGACGGAACAATCGACAGCAAAGAGATCGCGGTGCTGGACGGCATAACCTCGTGGATGGAGGTCAACGGCGAGGCCATCTATGAGACGCGGCCGTGGAAGATCTCCGGGGAAGGCCCCAATATGGTCAAGGCCGGTTCGTTTCAGGGCGAGAGCGTCAATAAGCTGGGCGATAAAGACATTCGCTTTACTCGCAACAAGGCGAACAACGTTATCTATGCCATTGTGCTTGGTTGGCCCGCGGAGCCCATTCTCATGCGTTCGCTGGGATTGTCAGCGGCGACCAGCCCCGGCAAGATCGCGCGTGTTGAGCTCTTGGGAACCAGCGCAAGCGTTGACTGGAAGCAGACCCCAGACACTCTTCGCGTGGCACTTCCCAAGAACTATCGCCCGAAGGTGGACTACGCAGCGGCTCTCAAACTGAGTCTGTCGTGAGAGCATACGAATCTCATTCATTTCTTGCACACGGATGAACTCATGAATCGTCGTAAGTTTCTCATTTCGTCGGGCGCCGCAGGTGTCAGCGCCGTGTTTTCCACCTCCGCATCCGGCGCTGCTGCGGGACCGGAATCCGCGGAGCGATTGTCATGGAATAGCGGTCAACTGAAGTTTGAGTTTTCCGTTGTGGATGGGCGGCTCAGACAGCATCTATTCCTGCCCGTTGATGTCGAGCCTCCTAACAAATCCTCAGAGTGGGCGGGCGTAGAGTCAGCGCTTCTGTGCAGCGGAGAAGATTCGCCGGATTCCGGAATGAAGCAGTCCGCCGGATCGCCCGGGCAGCGCATGACGTTTGTAGCAAAGGACGAGCAGCAAAGCGAGCGAGGGAGGACTCTCGTGTTGCGGCAGACAGATTCCGACCTGCATCTGGATCTTGAATCCCACTACGAAGCATTCGAAGGTCTGCCGGTCGTGCGGCACCATGTTGAGATCAGAAATACAGGCAAAGGGACGGTCGGAATCGAGTACCTCAGTTCGGCCATGCTCCACGCCCTGTCAGATCCAGTCCACTATGATCGCGAACTGCAAGTCTGGCTCGCATACAACAGTTGGATGGCTGAAGGACAGTGGCATAGTTTTCGGCCATCTGAGCTCGGCTTCGTGGAGAACATGCGCACAAGCTGGTCGCAGGCGTCGGCCGCGAGCGTCGGAAGCTGGTCAACGGAAAAGTATCTTCCCATGGCAATTGTCGAAAACGTCAGACTCGGTGTTGCGTGGTTTTGGCAGATCGAACACAATGGGTCGTGGTACTGGGATGTGTAGAATTTTGCGGAGAGAGGCATTCGCGCCTCCGACGTTTATGCCTATCTTGGAGGCCCCGATCAACTCCACTCCCAGGCGTGGAAAAATCTGGAACCCGGCGAGACCTACAAGACGGTCCCAGTTGCGATCGGCTGCGTCCAGGGCGGATTCCAGGAGGCCGCGCAGGAGCTGACCAGATACAGAGAGCAGATCTGCGTGCGGAAGCGGCCACCGCAGCATCTCACTTGTCCTGTCATTTTCAACGACTACATGAATTGTCTCTGGGGCGATCCAACCGAAGAGAAGGAGCTGCCTCTCATCGATGCTGCCGCTCAAGCCGGATGCGAGTATTTTGTGATCGACGCCGGATGGTACGCAGAGCAAAACGAGGACTGGTCATCGACAGTCGGGGCCTGGCAACCATCGAAGACGCGATGGCCGCACGGCATCCGCTACGTGCTCGATAAGATTCGCGAAAAGGGAATGGTTCCGGGTCTGTGGCTGGAGCCGGAAGTAGCAGGCAAACACTCCCCGCTTGCGAAGAAGCCCGATAGCTGGTTCTTCATGCGGCACGGCAGGCGAGTCATTAAGAACTCTCGTCTTCTTCTCGACTTTCGTAACCCCGAAGTGCGGAGCTATCTCAATCGTGTCGTCGAAAGGCTGGTAACCGACTACGGCGTTGGCTACATCAAGATGGACTACAACACCGACACGCTGGAAGGCACCAGCCTGAATTCCGACAGTCCGGGCCAGGGTCTGCTCGAACACAACCGCGCTGTTCTCAGCTGGCTCGATGGTCTTCTCGATCGCTATCCGGAACTCGTCATCGAAAACTGCGGAAGCGGGGGCGGTCGGATGGATTACGGCATGCTCTCTCACACGCAGCTCCAGTCCTGCACCGATCAGGAAGAGTATTTACGCCTTCCCGCAATCGCGACAGGCGCATCCGCAGGAGTAGTCCCCTCCCAACTTGCCGTCTGGTCCTATCCTCGTCAAGGGGCAGATGCAGATCAGGCGAGCTTCAACATGGTCTCGGCCATGCTTCTGCGCATCCATCAGAGCGGGCATCAGGCACGCCTCGATGCCCCGGCCGCGTATCAGGTAAAAGAAGGCATCCGCGTCTACAAGGAGATCATCCGCGAACATATTCCGGATGCGGTGCCGTTCTATCCACTCGGCATGCCCAATGTCACAAACGCCATGAAGCCCATCGCGCTCGGCATACGATCGCCGAAGCGCTCCTTTCTCGCGGTGTGGCGAATCGACGGAGATGCGGAAGTTCGTTTGCGAGCCACGAAGCCTGCCGAGATCATTTATCCGACAGATCTCGAAATCACGATCCGTCAAACCGGCGAGGAATGCGTCGTAGTTTTTCCACGGCCAAGAATGGGATGCGTGCTCTCCCAATAAAACCTGGCGCACTTCGACTCAACACAGATCCAACGATCGACCATCAAGTGTGAACAAACGTCGGTGCTCTTGGCCTATCTGAAGCGGTGGTACGTCCAGTATCTATAACCCTTCGGGCGAAAACCTAATCCACGCCGATCGCGACTCTTCTCTATTTCTATTTCCCCAAAAAACAAAGAGGTTGTTATCCGCTCATCTGGGTCGTCGCGTCATTGCTTGAAACAAGTTGGACCAAACTGTACCAGGCTTCGATGAAGATCGAAACGATCTGAGCCGGCTCAGGGCTAAGTCTAGCTAAGGCGGCCCAAATCAAGCGGCATCTACGCGCAGAGGCCGTTTCGGCATCGCAACCCTAGAATCAAGCCGAGTCGGCTTCCAGTTCCTGACCTTCGAGCTGCATGTCTGCGTTAACTGTCACTTCTGGCGCAGACTTCCTACTCTCTCGGGCGGATTGCAGGAAAAAGCTGAGAATTACCGCTCCAAACGCCACAACCGAAAGATAAACGATGAATTGCGGCAGATACGTACCGGCGCGATCATACAAGTGCCCGATCCAGAGCGGACCAGTGGCGCCCCCGATGGCATAAGCGGTCCAGGTAAGGCCGTACAACACTGAGAAATGCCGGCGGCCGAAATAGCGCGCAAGCAAGTAAGGTCCTACGTCGGCTTCGCTACCGAGTCCGACTCCCAGAACCGCCGCCCCCAACAGAGCTGTCCATGCGCTATCAGCAAAAGCGAGAATGAGCGTCCCCGCGGCCGCCAAGGCCAGAACAAGTGTCTGGATACGCTCCGGCGAGACCCGATCGATGGCAAGGCCGATGCCGAGCCGGCCGAGGATTCCTGCTCCCCCGCGGACTGAAAGAGCGAGCGCGGCAGTGGCTGCAAGCAAGCCATGTTGAGTGAGCATGGGGGCGAGGTTGGTGACCAGGCCGTTTTCGCTGAATGCGGAGAGGATGGTGATGACGGCGAGGATCCAGAATGCGGTGGTCCGCATCGCCGCACGGACGGTCATTCCCCTGTCAGCGTGGTGTTCGGCGCGGACGATCGCAGCTTCCGGCCGATTACGCACGAGGAGGGCAGAAAGCGGCAGGCCTAGCAGGGCGATACCTCCCAACAATAAAAAGCCGCTGCGCCATCCGTGATGTTGAATCATCCACTGGGTGAGCGGTGGAATCAGGATGGAGCCAATACCGCTGCCGGTAAGCATAAGTGCGAGGGCAACTCCTCTGTGGGTTGTGAACCAGGTAAGAACGGTGCGCGTGTAGGCGAATTGCGCTGTGGCGTTTGCGACTAAGCCGATCACAAAAAATGTAAGGTAGAACTGAACGATATTCGGCGTCAAGCGGCTGAGCGTGGCAAGTCCGGCGGCGAAAACCAAAATCCCGGGAAGGATGATACGTCGTGGGGGATATCGATCGAGCAAGATGCCGATGAGGGGCGAGACAAGCGCCACCGTAATGGCAGCCAGTGCGAATGCTCCGCCCATCGCCTCTCGCTTCCAACCAAACGCCGCATGCAGCGGATCGAGGAACAGGCCAAACGTGTACGGAACAATGGGAGCGAAACTCACCATCACGCCGGTGCAGGCGGCCGCGAGAACGCCCCATCCTGGATAGCTGATCGAGTTCTCTTCGTCTGAATTCTGGAGCGCCGTCTTCATTCTTTACCGATCCGTCGAGCCATGGTAGTGAGCAGCTTTGGCCGCACCGACGGGCGCGTCCATGGACACTCTGCGATGCAGATGCCGCAGGATGCAGCTTCGGCGAAATAGGGTATGCATTTGTCAAAATTCACATACCATTTCTCGACGCCGCGCACCATCTGCTTCTGCGGTGTGATGGCGCCGGGTGGGCATGCCTGCGTGCACACCTCGCAGCTTGCGCAAAACTCATCGGCGCCGAACTGAACGGGCGAAGTGGCAACAAGGGGCATGTCCGTCGTTACACCAGCTAGCCGGACACCTGCTCCGAAGCGCGGGCTAATGAGCGATCCGTGCTTGCCGAGTTCGCCGAGCCCGGCGGCAATTGCAGGCGGAATGAGCAGCAGCGCACTGGCCATCGGCCCCGGGTACGGATCGGCGTCATAGCCCTGCGAACGAATCCAGTTGGCCAGCGCATAAGAGACCCTTGTACCCCTGGCATATTGATCGCCCACATCACAAACACCGATACCATTGGTTTCATCGGAAGGAACCTCGCGGAGGCGCTCGTAGTCATGCGCCAGAGCGAGGATGATGACCCACGGATGTTCGATAGTGTAGCCCTGATACACATAATGCGTATGCATCGCGGCCATCCCGATATCATCCGCCTCGTGCGTCAGACCGAAACGCTTTGCCGCTTCGGAAAGCTCTTCAGCAGAAGACGCGTTGCGGTTTGCAGCAACAGGGATCAGCTCGGGATAGGTGTAGGCACCCTGAAATGCCTCCATCGAACCGGGGCATTTGCGTGAGTTCTTTCGCGCCAGGAGCTGCAAGTCGCCCCACGGATGCTGATCCGGAGGATGCCAGAAGAATGGAGATGGGCGGCGAGACGTGGTCTCCCCGACACCGTTGATTGAGTTGCCGGAAACGCGCACAAGTGCGACGGTTTCCGGCTGAGGCTTCCAGGTTCCGCGCTTTGGCCGCCGCGGATTCAAAACCTCAGTCATAGGTGGCCTCCCATGCCCCCGGGGTACGGGGATGAAATCCCGAAGCCATTGGCGATGCGATTGAACGCCGCAAACAGGGATACAACGTGGACGGCTTCGGCAATTTGCGCTTCCGTCCATCCGGCTTGCATGGCTGCTTCCACATCAGAGCGGGTGACAGGGGGAGAATTTGCGTTTACCTTTGCGGCGAGTTTCAGTAGAGCCAGTTCCGACTCGGTAAAGAGGTCGGAATCCAAGTCCGCGTGGTGGAGGGCGCGGAGCATTTCAGCCGATCCACCGTGCACGCGAAGGAATGCTGCGTGGCTATCGGCGCAGTATTGGCATGCATTCTGCTGCGAGACATACGTAGCCATCATCTCCTTGTGCCGACGGCTCAATAGGCTCTCGCCGAATAGCAGGCCCTCGGCGATCTGCATCATTCCTTTGAGCAGGACATAGTTGGTGGCGAAGCACAGCACAATCCCCGGAAGATCGGGCCGGGCAAACCGCTCGCGGTAATCGGCGAACAATGCCCTGACCTCGGCGTTGGCTGTGCGCTCATCCGCCAGGGGCAGATTCGTGGAGGAAGGCGCTACTCTAAGCTTTGCGCAAGCCATTGCCGCGCCGTTGTCTGCAAACATTGCTACCTCAGTTGATTCAAATCTTGCTAATACATGAACTTCAACGCGAACTGCACCTGGCGCGGAGCCTCCGCTTCAAGGATATGGTTGAACGTCGGCGAGCTGATATCGCTGTCGGGCAGACGGAAATTCGTGCGGTTCAGAAAGTCAAACAGCTCCGCGCGGAATTGGAGTTGCTTTGATTCAGTCACGTTGAAGTTCTTGAGCGCGGCAAAATCCCAATCAGCATACGCAGGGCCGATATTCACGTTGCGTCCTTCCGTGCCAAACTGCCCCGCGTTCGCTACGGGATCGAGTCGCTGGAAAGCGCTGGTGTTGAGCCACGCGTTAACCGCGCGCGGCCCGTTATTAGAATTGCCGACCAGATTGGGCCGCTGCGCGGAGAATCCCGTGATCTCCGGCGCGCTGCCTTGCGCCGCAACGTCATTCGAGTCGAAGACCGTGAAGGGCGTGCCGCTCATCAGCGTGGCGATTCCATCCAACTGCCATCCCCCCAACGCGGACTGGTACCAGTTCTGCGCATGGCTCCAGAACGGAAGCGCCCATTCATAGCTCCCGACAAATCGGTTGCGCGCATCGAACAGCGAAAGCCCACGCTCTGCTGCAAGATTAAACGGATCTTGGGCGAGATCGTTTTCGCCTGCTACAGGCTTCGCTTCCGATCCGGTGATGTTGAACGACGAAACATCGTCGATCGTTTTCGACCACGTGTACGAGAGGAGGAATGACAGCCCGTGGCTGAACCGCTTGCGCAGCGACGCCTCCATCGCGTTGTATGCGGAGTTGGCGATGCCCGCGATTTCGCCGGTCGATGAAAACAGGCAACTACTCGGCGGATCAGCCAGCGTGCAGCCGGAATAAAGCCGCCGCTGATCGGCATTGCTGGAATTTGAAATCGGCTGGCCATTAACGTATCCAGGAACGAATACTGCCGGGTTGGCTTCGATAAAGCGCGGCAGATGCGTGCCCTTCGTGCCCACGTATCCGATCTCGAAATGCAAATTGGATCCGAACGAGTGCTCAAGGTTCAAGTCCCAGTCCTGCGTGTAAGGGAGCGTCAACGTCGGCGACAGAGTCAGGTTTGTGAGTGGGGTGGAGAACGTTCCGACGGCCGGAGGATTGCCGTTGAATGGATTGGCGAAGTTCGGTAGGGTCACCTGCGGCGTACCCAGGTATGGTGGCGCGCTGATCGGCGCCTGCAAAGGCCCACCTTGTCCGGTGTAGTAGGGCTCATAGAAAATGCCGTACGACGAAGTGATCAGCGAATTGCCATGACCACTCGGATCCCACGCGATGCCGACGCGCGGCGCAAATGCCTTCATGTCGGTTGGAATGAGGCCGGCAGGCACACCTGGATCGCCCGGATACAGCAACCCCGCCGGCGCATTGGGCAAGACCTGAGACTTCTTCCCGGGCTCGAACAATGACATGCGGTTATGGATTTCGGTGTACGGTTGGGGCAGCTCGTAACGCAATCCGGCATTGATTGTGAAGCGCGACGAGACCTTGTAAGTATCCTGTACGTACCAGTTCGCATTGTTGCCGCGAATACCACGCGAGAAATCGCCGATGCCCTGCAGGAAGACGATGGGTTGCCCGACGAGGAAGCTGGCGAATGCGTCCGTTACCGGGAATGGCACGAACACGAAAAAGCCATTTGTGGCGATGCCTTGCAGCACGTTGATCTGCTGATGCTGGTATCCGCCGCCGAATTTCAGCTCGTGCTTGCTGCGCACCCAACTCAGCGATCCGGAGTAATCGAAGACGTTTTCGTAGGTATTGCGTGGGCCGGTAATCGGATCGCCAACCGTAGAATAGCCATTCACCTGAATGAATGGAGGTCCAGCAGCGATAGCGAGACTCGGCTGGTATTGAAATCCAAGGCTTGACGGCGACTGATGGTTCTCGTGCTCCCCGAAGAGGAATTTGTTGCGCAGGAACGAGAATCGCGCCACAGCGATGAGAGTGGGCGAAAAGACGTGTGTTTCTTCCGCCACAAAGTTCTGCGCGCGCTGGTCTTCGCCTACCGGGAAGCCAGGCACGCTAGCGCCGCCGGGCGATAGCGGATCGACCTGGGAGAGCTGGTTGAACATGTACCGGAAGTTCAGCGTGTCGCGTGGATTGAGGTAATGGTCGATCTTGATGCCGAACTGATCCGTATTGTTGCTTAAGGTTTGCGTGGTGGAGAACAGATTTGTACCGGCGTTCGGAAGCGGGAAGAAGCTCAGCAGGTTTTGTGACACCGCATTAAATTGGGTCTGCGGCACCTGGTTATTGGGGTACGGCGCATTGGCGAAGACGTTGAAAAGCTGGTGCGCCGGGTTGTTGCAGAAGCCGGCCGTGAAGCCCTCTGGGCAGAGCTCGGAGAAGTCGCCGGTACGCTCCCTTACCGATGGCACTGTGGTCAGTGCTGTCTCGCCCTGGCGATTGCGGAAGCCTTCATAGTAGCCGAAAACGAACGTCTTATCCTTTTTGATCGGTCCTCCGACCGTGGCGCCAAACTGGTTTTGCTTCAGCGGCTCCTTCGTCAGCGCGAAATAATTGTTGGCATCAACTGCATCGTTGCGCAGGAACTCCCATAAGGTCCCGTGAACATGGTTCGTACCCGACCGCGTGATGATGTTCGTCGTGGATCCTAACGCATTTCCGAACTCTGCATTCGCGTTAAGCGTGATGATGCGGAACTCGGCGATCGCGTCCACCGGAGGTTTCAGCACGAATCCGCCGTCGATTCCGTTGAAGTTGTTCGCGCCGTCGATCAGAAAATTGTTTGATTCGGGTCGCTGGCCATTGACCGCATAAGCCTGTCCGCTGCGCAGCGATCCACCCGCTTCGGCTATCCCAGGCGTCAAAGGGACGACTCCCGGCTGCAACAGCCCAAGTTGTGAAAAAATGCGCCCGTTCAGCGGCAGATCTACCAACTCTTGCTGTTGCACTACCTTGCCCAAGCTGGTGACGGTTGGCTCAATCAGCTTCGCATCGGCGGACACTAGCACCTGCTCGTTTTCCGATCCGACCGCGAGTCGTGGTGACACTGAAGCCGTCTCGTTCACGTTGAGCGTGATGCCTTCCTGCACGTATTCCTGGAAACCTTTCGCCAAGGTTTGCAGGCGGTAGTGTCCGACCGGGAGTTCCAGAAGAACGTAGTTGCCGTTGTGGTCGGTGGTGGTTGTGCGCGACAGGCCCGTTTCCGCATGCCGTGCTGTAACCGCAGCGCCCCGGATGACAGCACCGCTCGGGTCAGTAACGGTACCGCGAATGTTTCCCGTGATCTGCTGAGCAGACAAGCTGAGGCAAGAAAGTGCTACAAATGCCAGCACATTGCGAACCATGTTCATGTTGTTTTCGACCTCTCCCGGAAGATGTTGCATTACAAACAGAGTGCCTTCGTGGTTCGCGTGACACCCTGTAGACATCAATGGCCATGACGCATGCGCGCACAATCGCGCCCAATCGTCGAACGCTCCATGACTTAGAGAATGCTGGCGGGGATCACCAGGAGCAGGGCTCTGCCCACCTCAGGGGAAGAAATCGTGTGGCAGGCTGCACGGAGGAACAGTAGTGGGTAAGTCGATGCACTGTCTTGCATCGGTCGATGGGTAGCTAACTCAATCGTTCGGTGGACCTTATTCCTAATTAGCCAACGCACGATTGCGCAAGACTCTCAGCGAACTAACCTTGGCGTTAGAGGAGGCATTGCCTATGGCTCAGGAAAAAAGCTGATGCTCACTATCTTTGCGACGATTTCAGATACCCATGCTCGGCCAGGTGCTGTCCCATCTGGACATACATGCCGGCATCGCGCGGTTGCCACGTGTCGAGGCCGTCTACATAGCGGTTGTACATGCAGAACGCTGCGGCGATGAGCACTGTATCGTGAATCTCCACATCGGAGGCACCTTCGCGCCGCGCCCGCTCCACCTCTTCAGAGGTGACAAGCTTCCCATCGCGCTGCACCCTTCCCGCAATAGCCAGCAGGGCTTTCAGCTTCGGTGAGACGGGTGCGTTTTCGAAATCCGTCTTCACTCGCCTCACCACGTCCTCGCCGCCCAGATGACATGCTGCGGCCGCGCCGTGGCTGGTTTGGCAAAAATAGCAATCGTTCTGCGACGAAACGTACGCAGCGATTAATTCGCGCTCGCCAGGCGTGAGGCTGTTGGGCTCGTGCAGCAGCACATGCGCCAGCTCGCGCATCGGCTTGGCCGTCTCCGGACGAAAGGCAAAGCCGCCGCTAATGCCGGGCAGACCTGCAGGAAGTTCGATATGCGCCATAGTGCTCCCTCAGCGTTCCACCGGCTCGGCCGGCAGATACGTTTTGCTGATTCTGACATACCCGTCGCGCGCCACCATCTTGCCGCGCTCCCGATACATAGCCTCGTCGCGCGGTTGCACGGTTGCCAGCCCATCCACGTAGCGGTTGTACATGCAAAACGCCGCCGCAATCAGAACGGCGTCGTGGATTTCAATGTCGGTCGCGCCCAGGCTGCGCGCCTTCCCCACATCTTCAGCTGTTACCAGCTTGCCATCCCGCTGCACTTTGCTGGCGATTACGAGCAAAGCTTTCAGCTTTTCCGAAATGTCGGCATATTGAAAATCTGCCTTGACCCGGAGCACCAGTTCTTCGTCACCATCCAGATGGGCCGCGGCAATGGCCCCGTGAATCGACTGGCAGTAATGACAATCGTTCAGATAAGAGACGTAGGTTGCGATCAGTTCGCGCTCACCTGGCGAGAGGCTGTTCTGACCTCGCAAAAGGACTTCAACAAGATCGTTCAGGGGCTTGGCAGTTTCTGGACGAAATGCCATCGCACCGCGAATTCCAGGCTGGTTTTCCGGTAGGGCTATATGGGGCATAGATTTGGAGTTCTCCTCGAAATGCTTGTGGACTTGCTGGTCCAGGTCCCCTGTGGGCCTCCATCGAAAGTTGAGGGCCGCTCCGCAATGGTGGGAATCACAGTTCGTGGACGGGGAGTGCTCTCAATCGGCTCCGTCTTCATAGCGGGAGTCTTGCCTGAGCCCGATTGTGTCGCGGCAACCGAGATCGAGCCGGCCGCGTCAATACGGATCTCCGAAAGAATTCGCTTGTTGACGGGAGAGTCAACCACCATTTTCGTGCCGCGCGATCCGAAGTGCGCCAGTAGTTTCAGGGATACGTCAGTGGCTCGCTCGATTGGAATGAAGTGACCCGAATCCAATTCGATCAATTCCGAGTCTTTGATCATATCTGCCGCGCGAAGTGCGAACGAACTCGGCAGGATGTCCCGAGAGCCATGGATGACCAACGTCGGTCGATTGAGGCTTTGAAGGACCGAAGCGGAATCCCGGAAAAGAATGTCTGGCCTACCCCAACGCACCACACGCATGAGCTTCCAGGGACCAGTCGCGCCCGAAAACGTCTTATGGAACTCAAATCTGTGCCCAGTGTGGGGGAGGGCTCGGCGCATGGCTACTTTCCAAAAGAGAGCGTGAACGAGTGGAGCAGTAATCTCCCCAACAATAGGCTTGCGCAACAGATCGAGAAGAAAGAACGGCTTTAGATCAGGGAATATTGCAGGCGAAAGCAGCGCCATGCAATTGACACGCATTGGAAACAGGTGTGCGTATTGGATCGCGATTGCGCACCCGCCATCATGGCCGACGACATGCCAGTGTCGCACGCGATTGCGTATTCTCACTTGTTCAATCTGCGCTGCAACCTGTGCGAAGTAGGCAGGGCTATAGGGCAAGAAAGGGGTTCCCCCCATGCCAGGTAGATCGACGACGAAGCATCGGAAATGAGGCGCGAGATCGCGCACAACATCATCCCAAAGATACCCGTTGGTAGGCATGCCGTGAATGAACAGAATCGATTCGCCTTTGCCGCGCGAATTACATCGCATAGATCTGTCCCTCCACTGGATTCGCCTGTTGGCGCGATGCACTCATTCCAAAGAAGAACGCACCGATGTGATATTCGCCCCACGTCATCACGCGAACCGCAGCCATCAGCGAACAAATGATCAACGTCCTCAAGAGAGAGCGACTAGGCCGGATGCGCGTATAGAAGAGGTTCGTCAGCCAAGCCGGGACTGTGTAGACTCGTGCTGTGCCAAACAGACCCAGCCGGTCACGCAATACGGGTTGATAGAAAAGCTTTTCGATCAGGCTGTTAAAGTAAAGACCAACCGCTTTGACACGCAGGTTGTAAATTGCTCGTGCTGCAAATGAGATGGTGCCGCGATGCCGATAGTGACGGATTAGAGCGATCGCTTCCTCAGCGTGCCGAAGGGCAGCTGTCACGCCGTTACCGGTGATTGGATCGGACTGGGAAGCAGCTTCTCCGATGATGACCCAGTTAGTTCCGCAAACACCTTCGTAGGTGCGACAAAGAAATGAGGCCGTCGCAACCTCCTGCATCGGATCTTGATCAAAGGCCTTCTGCAAGCGCGGAAAACTCCTGCATTGACGCACGAAGATGTCCTGGGTTCCTAGTCCCATCGCGCGTTGTGCCTTCACACTCGACCCAGGAGCGACGTATCCAATGCTGCTTACACCAGGCCGGATTGGAATTTCCCAGATCCACTCCATATATACCCCGGGCGAAGAGACCATATGGAGATTGGTTCCTTCCACCCATTCCTGGGTGGGCAGGTGCGACCAGATTGCAACCTTGCGGGGTCCATACTCGAACGATTTGAGGCCGAACCGCTTGCCAAGCAAGCTCGCATCGCTGCCCGACGCATCGACGAACCACGAAGCTCGAATGAATGTACCTTCTTGAGTGCGCAGACCAAGGATGCGCCGAGCCCGCGGGTTCTGCTCATCAAGAACGGCAAAGTCAGCCACCCGTTCATTAAGAATCGACACGCCGAGTCGGTGTGCCAACTCACGCAGACGAGCATCCGTCCGATCCCGGTCAAGATGCAGGGTGCGGATCTCTACATTCCATGGCGGGTCAGCGAGCCATGCTCCAGGAAGAAACTCCTTCCTGGAGCCGTCACTGCGCGTGACCGTAAGATGGCGCTTCCACGTTGCAACCTCAGTCGAGATCAACTCTTCCATGGGAAGGCCCAGATGGGAGAAAAGTTCGGGGGCAGACCAATCTAGGGATTCACCGACGACTTTGCCGAATTCCTTTCGCTGCTCGACGCAAATGACCCGAAAACCGTTGCGCACGAGATGGGTGGCCGCAGCAAGCCCTGAAAGACCTGCTCCGATCACAACAGCATCGGTTTCGATTACGAGAGGTTCTCTCAGCAGCGACCCTGGCATGGCGTCCCGTCAGAATGAATTGAACAGCAGAAGGAGGAAGTGATTTAGGCCAAGCCACAGAGCAGGTCCCAAACGTATTCGAAACTCTACCGAAAGCAGAGGAAACGAGCATCGATCAAAAGTTGGAGAACCAACAGATGCGGTACTCCTTCTTAACCAGCACCCGCAATTTCAGAATCATTGTGGAGTCATGGCGGCGAGAGACTCCTTGACCCTAGGTGTCGCACCGGCCGCGACGTCCTGACAGCGTCGCTTATGGAACTGGGACAGGACAGAATTGGCGGAAGCGAGTGCGACAATGCGCTCGACGTAAGCTGCGAGATTCGCTCCGGGCAGTGCACATAGAACGACGTCGGCGGTGAACGCATCCATATATGCGCGTGCCCCGCAGCATCCGAGGCTTAGCGCAGCAAAGCCGGAGTTGGCGACTTGTGGAATTACCGCGCAGGCGGGACGACCAAGAGCAGGAGGATGACGAAACTCTACCTGCTGCACGGCTTCGCTGATGATCAAGGCCTGGCTCGCATCACAGAAGAGAAGAATGACCTCCGGAGGAAGCGGCGGCTGAGCCAGAGGTGCATAAACAACGTGCTTAGGACGCTTGTTGAGGACGGGGATCAGCTGCAGATCCTGCTGGGTTACGTAGCCGAGGCTGCCAAAGACCGCAAGCGACTCCTGAAGTTCACCCTGCACTGCCACTGACAATTCGAGGTTATGGGTGTAGACACCCACAGCACAACACGAATGGTCGCCCGATGCAGTTGACACCGGAGCTGTAGCTGCCTGCCGCCAGAAGCTGCATCCGGCAGGTACACGACCTTTGTGCGCGGGGACTGTCGTGGGGACCGAGTCAGGAAAGCAGACAGCCACTGGCGCCTGGGCAAGCCGGAGATTGCGAGTTAGGGCCTCTGCCAGCTGAGGGTAAGGCTGATCCATATGTGGAATTCCTTATCGAGTGATTGGGGATCGAGAACAAATGGCGCCAACCGGGTGATCAGCAGGTTACTGTCGCCGGTTCAGCTCTTCTTATTTTCAGCAGTGAAGCCGAGGTCGGCGATAGCCAAATGAAGCGCATTCTGATTCACAAGATCCGGAAGATATTGGATGGTGACCACCCCCTGCGGATAAGTTGCACTTGCGGCGACCACGCCCTTTTCCTGGCGGAGCATCGTTTCCAAACCGACGGCACATGTGATGCAGGTGAATCCTTTGACGTGCCATGTGACAGTCTCGATGTCTTTCGGGTGCGCAGTGTTGGTTGCCGAGTCTCCGCGCAGGGCTCCAATCGCGCCGAAAGACGCGACGCCTGTGGCTCCGGTAAGGGTGGCGAGTTTAATAAATTGGCGACGAATCATACGTCCTCCTCAGCACGACTGGCGCTATTTGGCGACGGCGTCGCCGGGTTCGTATTTCCAGGAAGTTTCAATCGTGGCATGATCAGCGAACCTGAGGTCTGTGTAGGCACTGAACGGGATCTTCACGTTCAGTACCCCAGTCTGGATCATCATGTCTCGCACTTCGTCGAAGTCTTTCTTCTGCGGCTCGAGCAGGTTGTATCGGATGCGCGACATCGGCTTGGTCAGCGCCCAGCGCAATAACTCTGGTTTTTGGTTGTAATAAAAGCGGCCAACAAAATCAGCGGCATCGACACGGTGGGGCCGGCTAGCATCGAGCCACAGCCCGGAACGCGCGATGCCATCTACCAGAAGCTGTACCACTTCCGGCCGATTTTGAATGAGATCTTCCCGGGCTACCAGAATGCAGGACATATAGTTAGGCCAGTACTTATCGGCGTAAAACAGGATACGGCCGTAGCCTCCCATTTCGGCCTGCGAAGGAAACGGTTCTCCCATTACGAATGCGTCGATGGCCTTGGCCTGGAGAGCGCCGGCGACATCAGGCGGCGCCATCTCGACCATCTTCAAAGAATCGGGCTTCATTCCATAAGCCTGCATGGCCCGAAAAAGCAGAAGCCGCTCGTCGGAGAATCGACTGGGAATGGCAATGATCTTGCCTCGCAACTGACCAAAGTTGGTGATCGGGCCACCTTCGCGCACAACGACCGCGCTTCCATTGCGATGTCCGAGATAGACAACCTTGATGGGTACGCCCTGCGCGGCTAGCGCGACAGCCATGGGAGCCACAATGAACGCTGCCTGGATTTTGTTGGCGATGAGCGCTTCCTTCAGCTCCGGGAATCCCTGAAACATTCGCGGAAGAAACATCTCGCCGCTTTCCGAATACTTGGAGATGTAGTCAGTGACCGGGCAGGTAAGCTGACACGTAACAGGGATGTAACCGACGATAATCTTCCGTTCGGCAGGCGGTCGATAACTGTTAAGAACGGCCGCCCAGTTCACGTTTAGCCAGCAATGCAGGCTTGAGACAACGACAAGCCATGCGACCGCGCCAGCGGTCACTTTGGCGCCTAGATTCCAGCTCTTTATGCGTACGATGTTCTTAAGGCTCATTGCGGAACCCCCAGCGAATGCGCTTGATTGTCTCCAACCGGCGGAACAGGACATCGAGGATCAGACCAATCACTCCGATCAGGAGCATCGCTCCGACCACAAGGTCATAACGCTTGCCGGAGTTGCGCGAATCGATGATGAGAAAGCCCAGTCCCGAGTCGACGGCGATCATTTCGCCGGCGACTACAACGAGCCAGCCAATCCCCAAGGCTATGCGGAGGCCGACAAGGATTTGGGGCAAGGCGGCTGGAAAAACAACGCGGGCAAGCAGCTGCGGACCTGTGAGTCCGAAATTGCTACCAGCGCGCCGATAAATCAGTGGGACATTTGACACGGAATCCACACACGTCACGACGATGGGGAAAAATGCTCCAAGAAAAACAAGAAAAACGGCCGCATGGTCGCCCACTCCGAAGAGAATGATCGCAACCGGGATCCAAGCGATCGGACTGATGGGGCGGAGAATCTGGACGACCGGATTCACAATCTGATTCAGCGACGGATACCAGCCTAAAAGCAGGCCAAGCGGAATGCCGAAACCCACTGCAGCAAAGTAGCCGATTGCAACGCGCCGAATGGAATCGACAATGTCGCGCCACAGGACTCCGCCTTCAACCAGTTGAGCAAGGCCTAGCCTGACCTCAAACGGAGACGGAAAGACACGCGTGCCTGTCCAGATCACCGCGTATCGCCAAAATAAAAGAAAGAGCGCCGTGGCGAAGAGTGGCCAGAGCCAGCGTTCTGTTTCCTGTGCGCCGCTGAAATCACTAATAGCCGATGTGCCAGTCCAATCTGGCTGAGAATGCCATCACGCAATTCGAGGTATCGCGGAGAACTGATATCGCGAGGATGCGGAATATCAATCGAGACAATCTGTTGGATACGGCCAGGGCGAGCGCTCATTACCACAACGCGGTCAGCCAACTGAACGGCCTCATCGATATCGTGGGTAACGAATAGTATCGTCTTGCGCTCGGCTTGCCAGATGCGCAGCAATTCGATGCGCATGACCATACGCGTAATGGAATCCAGTGCTCCGAACGGCTCGTCAAGAAACATTACGTCAGGGTTGACTGCCAATGCACGCGCTACTTCGACCCGCTGTTTCATGCCTCCGGAGAGCTCGTGGGGATATGATTTCTCGAAGCCCTCGAGCCCGACCATCTGGATATAATGGCCCACACGTTCCGCGCGTTCCTTAGCGGGCAGCTTTCGCAGGCCGAAGCCGATGTTTCCCTCGACCGTCAGCCACGGAAAGACGCCGCGCTCCTGGAAGACGAAGATGCGGCGCGGGTCGGCGCCGCGAACGATTTCTCCATCGATCAGGATCGCCCCGCTGGTTGGCCTCAGAAAGCCCGCCATAGCGCTGAGCAGCGTCGACTTGCCGCAACCCGATGGTCCAAGCAGGCACACAAACTCACCGTTGCCAACCTCGAGATTGATGTTCTCCAGCACTGGGAGGGTCTTGTCGTCGCGCAGGAAAGCCATGCCCACGTTTTCGGTCCGCAGCTTGATTGGAAGACCCGGCATGGGCGGCTCGGCCGCCGTTACCGCTCTTGCAGATGCAGATGAAGACATCACTGTTTCTCCTCAAAACCCCAGCACAGCGCATGGGATCGCTCCAGCGAACGAACCCAATTGTCGAGCAAAAGTCCAACCACGCCGATAATCACCATGCCGGCGACCACAAGGTCGTAGCGGTTGCCCGCGTTGCGAGCGTCCACAATCAAGAAGCCCAGGCCGGAGTTGACCGCAATCATTTCGGCAGCCACAACGACTAGCCAGGCAATGCCAAGCGTGATGCGAAGACCTGTCATCAAACGCGGAATGATTGCTGGGAAAAGGATCTTGCGCATCAGTGGAACCGGGCCCAGTCCAAAGTTGCGCCCGGCATTGATGTACACGGCAGGAACACTCTGCACCGCGTTGATAACCGTGAGCAGCAACGGCAGGAAGCAGCCAACAAAGATTAAGAAGATTGCAGCCAGGCAAGAATCTTCTCCGTATATTCGTCGCTGCGCGCCTTTCCCAACTCGGTGATCCATTCGGATTCCATGTCGAACTCGTTGCTCATCATTCACCCGAGCGAAGAGGAAACAAAGAACAGAATCACGCGCAGCTCTTCGTATCACCATTTTCACCTGTAATCTTCGGGTGTCAATGTTCGTGACAAAACCGACTGGATTTGAGAAAGCCCAACCAGCATGTCGCTCGACAATGCGAGTTGAGTGAGTCGCCGCGATTCGTGAATCCAGGGCGGTCGCCAGATCAGGCGCTAACCGCCAGCTTGGTTCTGATAACGCTCTTTGGACCGAGTCGCCGGCCGTTCCCCGCCGTTGGCAACTCTCTTAACCATGCTGAGACATCCGCCTCGCGATAGCGGACCATATTGTTGACTTTCACGTATTGCGGTCCTGCGCCTTGGAGTCTCCAGCGGCGGAGGCAGGCCAGGCTTACCTTAAGGCTCGCCGAGACTTCGTTTTCCGTAAGAAGGGATTCCATATACACCTCGCAGTTTAAGAAAAATGCCTGCTGCTTCCATCGCGTGGACGATCGAAGCACGCAGGCGCTGAACATAGTTTGGTCTTACGTTTCGGTCAAATCCCGATGCGCCGCCTCGAAATTGCCGTTCCTCGCCGCTTCGATCCCGCCAGGCAGCGGCACGATGCCCTCAAGTGCCTCCCGCTTCGCCTTCATACGTACATGGAGGTAATCTCTGAGAACTTCTTTGGAGACGTGGCCGACGATCTGCCGTATCGTCTCCTCCCCGGCTCCGCTCTCGGCCAACTGCGTGATCAGCGTGTGGCGATGATCGTGCCACCTGCCTGTGACGTTGGCATTCTTTCGAATGTTTTTCCATGCCGTTTTGAGAGTGGTCACATGTCGCGTGGGGTCCCAAGGCCGTGGTCTCCCGAACGGAAAGACATACCACTCCTCTCGAATCTCCTTGAACTTCTTCTGATAGGTCGCGCGATATTCGACGATGGCCTGAAGGAGCAACGAGTTAATGGGAATCGTCCGCCCTTCGCCCGCAGCCGTCTTGCTTCTTCCAACCTGCAGGTAGCCTTTGTCCAGATGAATCTGGCTCCAGGTGAGCGACTTGATCTCCGCATCGCGCATGCCAGCGTTCAGGGCCATGGTGAGGGCGAGGTGAATATGCGGAGAACGCGAATTGCGCGAGAGTTGCCCCATTTTCTCCGTCTCTTCCGGCTCATATGCCTTACCAATCTTCCGGCGCACCGGCAACTTGAGTTTCTTCTTCTTTCGGAGCCGGACTCGAATCACTTCACCGGGCTCTCCCATCATGGTCAGAAGGAACCGGACCTCCTCGTTAATGGATTTTGCCGAAGCGGATTCTTTGAGACGTGCGGTTTGGTAGCCCAGAACCTCGGCTTCCCCGATATCGACCAGCAGTTTGTCGCCGAGGTGCCGTACAACGTGGCCGATCGCATATTCGGCGAAGGTGACTCCGCGAAACCGCAGTTTGTAATCCGCCAAATATTCATCCGCTATGTCCCGCAAGAGACGGATACGAATCTCTCGCTTCTGACGAAGATTGTGATAGCCCTGTTCGAGTTCACGCCGTCTTTGGTTTTCCGCATCCTTGGCGACGGTTTTCGAGGTCGATTTTGACGATTCGCGAATGAATTGACCGGCGAAGTAGAACTTGTACCACCACACTCCGCCTCGTTTGAAAACTGCCATAGAGCGCTCCTGTCTCTCGGTAGGGCGCGACGCCAAAACGGCCCGCGCGAATGGAGATTGGAGCAGGAGGGAAATTCGCGCAAATGGGGCGATCAACCGAAGTCAGGAAGCGTGTCGAGTCGATTCACCGAGGAGGGAAACAACTGAGCAGGATTGCTATGGACAGGGCGTCCATTTTGAAGGAGCGTGGGCACAAAAATGGGCACAATTTGAAAAATTGGCGGATTTCTGGCCGCTCTCTGCTGCTCTAAGTTATTGATTTGATTGGCTCCTCAGGTAGGACTCGAACCTACAACCCTTCGGTTAACAGCCGACGGATAAGCGCCGGAGTACATGTGTTTTCAACGGATTAGAGAGGAGCCGAGTGGACAAATTGGAGTCCTTTCGGCGCACAACTGGACCAAATTCTGGACCAAGTTAAAGGATTCGGTTAGGCCGAATGCATTCACGAAAGCGCGGTCCAGAACTTCTCAACCCAGCCCCGGTTCTCGATACCTGATCGTGGAGGAACTCGTGGCTTCTTGGACGTTCCAAGGAGTGTAAAGAAGCTCCAGACCAAACCAATGAGCTTTCTCATCTCAACAACCTGGCGCCTCCGACGGAGCGAGCACTCGTCAACTCCCAGCCTCTGAGTTCTTGAGAATCTTTCTTATTGAACGATAACTGAAATTGTTGTCGAAGCCGTGATCTTGGCGTTGGCCGAATCGATTGCGGCTACCGTGAATGAGTAGTTACCTGCTGTGGTTGCTGGTGTGCTTGAGCCGCCTCCACCTCCGCCGCTTGTGCCCCCGCCCCCACCACAACCGATTGCTCCGGCAGTGGCGACCAACAGCAGCAGAGCCAGAATCGATGTCCAGCGGCGGCGACGAAACGGAATGCCGAAGAGCAGCAATGCTGCCAGCACCGTACCACCACCGAGCTTCCACAAGTGCTGGCCTGTTGGCCGCGCCAGAGCAGCGGTTGAGGCTGCCGTCGTTTTCACGGTTAGCGTCGACGTACCGCCGCCACCGGAGGCGAGGGTGACGTTCGCCGGATTCAGCGTGCAGGTGGGAAGACTCTGTGCGCCAGCCGGAGAACTGGTCAGCGAACAGCTCAAATTCATTGTACCGGAGTAACCGCTGCTTCCGGTCAGCGTTAAGGCTGAAGTGGTGCTGCTCCCTGGGTTTACCGGCGAAGGCGTAGTTGCCGAGATCGAAACCGGCTCGACCGTAACGGTGCTTGTCGAGCTGGCAACAGTGTAAGTCGTGTCCCCGGAGTAACTGGCCGTCAGAGTATTCGCACCATTGCCCAGTGTCCCGGCTGGAATGGTGAAGCTGGCCGTGCCGCTGGCCAATGTCTGTTGTGCACTATAGCTTCCGCTGCTCAGGATCACAGTCCCGGTCGGCGTCGGGTTGCCCGTCCCACCGTTTACTGCGACTGTCACCGTCAACGGCTGGGTCGCTGTGATGCTGGACGCAGAAGCCGTCACCGTCACGGTCGGTGTGGTCTTGGCCGGAGTGGTGACCGTGACGGTCGCTGATCCGAAAGCACTGTTGTAGGTCGAGGAGCTGGACGAGTCCGGGGTGTAGGTAACTGCCAGGCTGTCGGTGCCCGCACTCAGCGAGTTGGACGGGATGTAGATCGTGGCACTGCCGCTGGCGAGAATCGTGGCCGCCGAAGTATATCCGCCGCCGCTCAGCGTCACTGAGCCGGTCGGCGTCGGGTCGCCGCTTCCGCCGTTCACCGAGACCGTCACTGTAAGAGACTGCGCCGTGGTGATGCTCGACGCGGTCGGCGTGACAGTGACTGTGGGGGTGGTCTTGGCCGGAGTCGTCACCGAGACGGTCGCTGATCCGGAGGCGCTGTTGTAGGTCGAGGAGCTGGATGAGTCCGGGGTATAGTTGACTGCCAGGCTGTCTGTACCTGCGCTCAGCGAGTTGGCAGGGATGTAGATCGTGGCACTGCCGCTGGCGAGAATCGTGGCCGCCGAAGTATATCCGCCGCCGCTCAGCGTCACTGAGCCGGTCGGCGTCGGGTTGCCGCTTCCGCCGTTCACCGAGACCGTCACTGTAAGAGACTGCGCCGTGGTGATGCTCGATGCGGATGGCGTCACCGTGACCGTGGGCGTGGTCTTCGCCGGGTTGGTAACCGCAACCGTGGCCGATCCGGTAGCGCTGTTGTAGGCTGAGGAACTGTTGGAATCGGGAGTGTAGCTGACGGTCAGTGTGTCGCTGCCCGTCGCCAGCGATCCAGCGGGGATGTTGATGGAGGCGCTGCCACTGCTCAGAGTTGTTGCGGCAGAAGTGTAGCCGCTGCCGGTCAGTGTCACCGAGCCGGTTGGCGCCGGGTTGCTACTACCGCCGTTGACTGCCACGGTCACCGTCAGCGGCTGGGCCGTAGTGATGCTTGATGCGGACGGCGTCACCGTCACCGTGGGTGTGGTCTTCGCCGCAACGATCACAGTCACCGAAGCCGATCCCGAGGCGCTGTTGTAGGTAGACGAGCTGGAACTGTCCGGGATGTAATTGACCGCCAGAGTGTCGCTGCCTGTACTCAGCTTCCCAGCCTGGATGCTGATCGTGGCACTTCCGCTGGTAAGGATCGTAGCCGCCGAAGTATATCCGCCGCCGGTCAGTGTCACTGAGCCGGTGGGCATCGAGTTGCCCGTGCCACCGCTGACCGCCACAGTTACCGTCAGAGGTTGCGCCGTGGAGATACTTGACGCAGAGGGTGTCACCGTCACCGTCGGCGTAGTCTTCGCCGGATTGGTCACCGTGACGGTGACCGATCCGGAGGCGCTGCTGTAAATCGAAGAAGTGGACGAGTCCGGGGAATAGTTGGCCGCCAGGCTGTCGGTGCCTGCGCTCAGCGAGTTGGCCGGGATATTGATCGTTGCGCTGCCGCTGCTGAGAGTCGCGGCAGGAAAGGTGTAGCCGCCCCCAGTCAGTGTCACCGAGCCGGTGGGGGTCGGGTTGCCGGTGCCGCCGCTGACTGCCACCGTCACCGTCAGCGGCTGCGCCGTGGTGATGCTGGAGGCAGAAGGCGTCACCGTCACTGTGGGTGTGGACTTGGCCTGGGTTACGTTGATGGAGTTCGCCCCCGTTGCACTGTTATAGATCGAGGAGCTGGAAGAATCCGGCGTATAGCTGACCACGAGGTTTTCGGTGCCTGCACTCAGCGAGTTGGCCGGGATGTTGATCGTGGCACTGCCGCTGCTGAGGGTCGTGGCCGCCGAAGTGTATCCACCCCCGGAGAGAGTGACGCTCCCCGTTGGCGTCGGCGTGCCGGCTACGGTCACTGTCACCGACACTGCCTGGGTCGTGCTGATGCTGTTCGACGACGGTGTCACCGTGACCGTGGGCACCACCTTCGTTACTGTCACTGAAATTGTGCCCGCTGCGCTGTTATAGGTCGAGGAACCGCTGCTGTCGGGCGTGTAGGTGGTGGTCAGGGTATCATTGCCAGCTGCCAGCGAGCCGGCCGGGATGTTGATCGTGGCGCTCCCCCCGCTCAGTGCTCCTGCGAACGAGGTGTAGCTGCCACTAGAAACCGTGACAGTTCCAGTAGGTGTTGGGCTGCCTGCTCCGCCGCTTACTGTGACCGTCACCGGCAATACTTGCGTCGTTGTGATGCTGGAAGAAGCCAGGGTCACCGTGATCGTTGCTACCCACGTGCCAATTCCATTGAGGGAGATCGTCTGAACTCCATTCGCCAAGTTCAGGTTGTTGTCGCTCAAACGCAATGAGCCAGTGATGTTTCCGCCTTCCGTCGGAGAGAAATCCAGAGCATAAGCACAGCTCGTTCCTGCCGCCAATGTTCCTGGGGAACTGCTCTGACTCAATTGCGGACATGTGGTGGAATTGCCTACCGAGAAGTTCGTCGAGATGCTGGGGTCATTTCCGCTGGGTGGAACCGGAAAAGTCAGAGGCGCGTTGCCAATATTGGCGAGTGTAATCGTTTTTGGACTGTCTGCGCTAGTTGATCCGCTCGCGGCTGATTCAAAGCTGACACTGGGTGGATCTGACACATCTTCCTTCAGAAGGTTATAACCTGAGATAAAGAGGTTTCCACTCCCATCAAGCGTCACCCAGCAAGGATAGGACACCCCTGATCCGATCGTGCTTTCAACGTAGCCACTGGCCGAAGGCGTCTCCTCCAGCACTTGGTTGTCCTGTGAATCAGCGATATAGACATCCCCATTCGGATCTACGGCAACGCCGCGTGGGTTGTTCAAACTACCGATAATTGTGCTTTGTGTGTAACTGCCGCCCGAAAACGTCTCCTTCAATACGCGGTTGTTGTACTGATCAGCGATGTAAATGTCCCCGCTTCCATCCACAGCTATGCCATTTGGCCAGCTAAGGCCACTGGTGGGTATTGTGCTCTGAACGTAACCGCTGGCGGTTAAAGTCTCCATCAGGATCTGATTGTTCTGCGAGTCGGCAATATAGACGTTGCCGGTCCCATCCACCGCAACACCGGATGGATACCCAAGACCGCTTGCAACCGTGCTCTGCACGTAGCTGCCCCCTGAAGGAGTTTCCATTACTACGCGGTTCATGCCAGACTCTGCAACATAGACCGCGCCAGCCCCATCCACAGCGACTGATCGAGGTTGATTCCAACTGCTGCCTATCGTGGTTTCAGCGTATTTGCCGCCCGAGAAGGTCTCCTTGAGAACCTCGTTGTTGTCGTAGTCTGCGATGTAGAGGTTCCCGCTCCCATCGACAGCAATTCCGCCGGGATTCTCCTGGATGATGAGCGGCAATATCGTGCTCTGGACACCCGGTGAAAAGGCGACTTGCGGCCCAGTACCAATGCCGTTGACATAGACCGTCGAAACTATGTGTGGCGCGGGCGATGCGTTATCGTAAACATTGATGGCGCCCATCCTCGTTCCAGGCACCGAGGGAGTAAACGTATAGTTCACCGTGCAGGTCTGCCCTGCGGTGTAGGCGGTTCCCACAGCGCAGGTTCCGCCAGAAGCGAGGTTGAAGTCAAGATTCGTCGCTCCCAATGTGGTCGCGGTGATCGAACCCAGCGTGACGCTTGTTGGGATGAGAATCGTCGCGCCTTGCATTGAGCTTTGCGTCCCTACGGGTTCAGGTGGCGCAGAGTAGGATGTAGTTCCGGCGACTGTGACAGAAACGCTCGCAGCGGCATAAAGGTAGACTGTCGAACTGGGCGTGTCAGGGCGGTAATCGACCGAGATTACATCACTGCCGGGCGTTAACGACCCACCAGGGATATTGACCACAGCACCACCCCCGGAAAGAGGCACGCCTATAAGGCTGTATGCGCCACAATAAATGTTCAACGACCCTGTGGGAGTTCCATACGACCCCGAAACGGATACATCGAGAGTCAGCGCCTGACTTGCAGCTATCGCGGTCGACGATTGTGTCACGGACACGGTAGGTATTACGACGCCTGTGCCACTTAGCGTGAATACTTGAGGGGTTATTGTTGCGTTTGCGCTCGACACTGTGAAAGACGCGGTGCGGGTCCCAAGTCCGCTTGGAGTGAACGTGACATAGAGGTAACAGGTGCTGTTCACTCCATAGGTGGGACATTGATTATTCAGCGCGAAGTCAGCTGCGTTGAATCCGCCCAATGAAGCGAAGACTTGGTCGAGCGCTGCGCCTCCGTTGGCGATGACGAGTTCAGGCTGCGTAGTGCTGGAAGTTCCAAGAACCTGAGGAGGAAACGTATAACTTCCCGGCTGGACAAGCATGATCCCCTTGGGTTGTTGTGTGAAGACAATGCTGACAGTTCTACTTTGAGTCATCGTGAGCATGCAATCGCCCGTCACGCCGTCGATGCCATCGCAGCCGCTCCATTGGTCATAGTATCCAGCCGCCTCATTCGCCGAGAGTAGAACTGAAGTGCCAGCAGGATATGCATACGAACAGGTCCCAGGGCAGTTGATATGTCCGTCAGTGCTTAACACACTGCCGCTTCCCGTCACGGACACTGTCAGCGTCGCTGATGGCGGGGCGGCTACCGTGACGGAGTTATTGGCAGTCCCGGATGCACTGTTAAAGTTGTTGTCGCCGGAGTAATGAGCAGTCGGCGTGTAGGTGCCGGGAGAAAGGGAACTTCCCGAAATAATGACGCTTGCGCTCGCGTTTGTTAGCGGAGTTGCCTGGGATGTATAGTTCCCCATCGTGACGGTTACGGTTCCCGTAGGTGATGGACCGCTGCTTGTGTATACGCTGACGTTTACCGTCACACCCTGGGCCGTTGTAATGCTGGTTGAAAGAGGCGAAACCGCCACGGTTGGAGTCAATTTGCCTGGCGTGGTCACCGATACTGTTGCATTGTCTGTAGCACTGTTATAGATCGAGGAACTTGACGAGTCGGGCGTATACGTGGCGGTCAATGTATCGGAGCCGACGAGGAGCTGGCCAGCCGAAATATTAAAGAGCACACTTCCATTCACGAGTGGGACTGCCGAGGAGTTGTAGCCGCCCCCAGTCAATGTCACAGATCCAGTTGCTGTTCCGGAGTTGCCTACAACCACGACGCTCACAGATAGGGGCTGTGTCGTTGTTATGCTCTGCGAACCTGGCGCGACCGAAACCAGTGGAGTGGACTTGGCCGCGCTCGGCGCAGTGAAGCTAAGGATTCCGCCATTCGTTGGGTTTGAACTGGAGTTGGCGCTGTTCCAAGCCTGGAGCTCGTAGTAGTACGTCTTCCCAGCGGACAAGCCGGAAGCATTTGCATAGACAGCCTGTGAGCTAGATCCAGCTCCAATGCTATAGGTGCCGGTGGCTGATGCTCCAGCCAGTGTCTGACCGGTTCCATAGAGGAATAAATACTGAGTTGTGCTTCCGTTAGGGTTGATCGTCCCATTCAAGGTTGCATTTGTACTTGATATGGAGGTTGCTGAGCCTGTTGTGGCAGTGGGAACTTGAGACGTAACGACCGAGACAGTTGCCATTCCGTATTGCTTCCCAGTTGCTTGATCCGTGGCAACTACATGATACGTGCCGTTCGCTCCAGCGTGGAATGTCCCATAGGTATCAATGGCAGTGCTCGATGGATCCTCCAGCAAAATCCAGTTCACGACTGGCGTGGAGTAGTTCAAAGCGGCCGTGAACTGCTGAGTTTGACCGGAAGCGATAGTGACCGTCTGTGGCTCGACGTCAATTGAATTCTTAAGGAGGTTGCTTATAACGTCGACGTCCACTTGAAGCTGGGTGTTTTGCTGAACGCCGACGCATCCTAGTAGATGCAAAATCGTACCGGATGTACAAGTGCCCGTGAATGGTGTGCTCGGAGCAGTAATGTGCGGGCCGGATGAGTAATGGTAAGAAATCAACGCATTCGTCAGATTTTGGGAGGTCAGAGAGACCGCCCCGTCGTTGTTCGGATCTTGGCCAAATAGGACGTACGCAGGCTCTTCAAGGCAGTATGGGTTATTAGGGAAAAGGCCTTGGCAAGCGCCATACACATAGTTAACCATGCTATCAAATGAAACGGTGCTTGGGATGTCCCCTGCCGCATTGCTTTGATAGTTGAGATCATTCATGGTCTGAGAGCCGGGCGCGAGTTCGTTTGTATCCTCAGACTGGTCGACCATGCAGGCACTAACGCCAGGCAGGTATTGAGTGACAAATGATAAGAAGCTCGCATCAGATTGAAGGCTAGCAAGAGGCGAACCCAAATGAGGCGTATCTATTGTTGTAACCTCGATCACGTCGGAGTCGCGCCCTTCTATGTGGCTGTGCAATGTGCCGAGATTCTCAAGATAAGAACGTGCGTCCAATCCGCCCATGCTGTGAGCAACGAGGATGACCTTCGGAACGCTTGTGATTTGCTTAATCCGCGCGATGAGGGCTGCGAGCTCGTCCCCTTTTTGCTTTATGGACTGCTGCATCACGCTTTCTGTGTCGAATGTGATCGGGTTGCAGGACGGGCACTGCTGCGCAGATCCAAAAGCATCAGGGTTAAAAGCGATGCTAAAGAAGCGCGCATTTGAGGGTGGAGGGCTCGACAATTGGTTCCCACTGTCGTCATAGAAATAGACATTAGTGGCGGACGGCCCTGTTGCAACTCCGACATATACCTGGGAGTTCGGATAGAGGGAACTCTCATTTGTGTTCAGGTAGGCGGCGAGTGAGAGACGGAGCTGGTCCCAATCTGTTGGATGTGAACAGATGCCATGAACGAAAATGACCGGAGGGCCAACTTGTTGTGATACGGCCCGGCCTGCCGCGCTCAGCACAATGAACAAGCCCAAAGCTCGCACAGTGAACCTGCAGGCGAGCTTAAATATCCAGCCAAGCACACATCTCCTGTGCGGATTCTTGATAGAGGCTGTTTCATAAACACCGCCTGAGGGTGATCCAGAAACAGGCGAGGTAAAAGAATGCGCGGTAGGTGGCAAGGAGGTGCTCATGCCGAACCAAGAGTCGTCGGAACTGACCGAACCATGCAT
>JAKBHH010000040.1 GCA_021836865.1 Acidobacteriota bacterium | reverse complement strand
AAGGCCTGTGACGGGGTTGAAGCCAGTACGACACCAGTCGATCGATACATTCCATGCGCCAAGGCCGTTGAGCAATGGCTGCCAATTCCCCGTCAGTTACAATAGAAGCAGGGCCAAGGCCAAAGATATCTGCGTATTCCACGCACACAAAGCAAGGAGTTTTACCCGTATGGCGATTCCCGCCACCCAAATGCGTCCGGGCATGATCATCAAGCACAACGAACAGCTTCACCTGGTCTTCAAGGTGGAGCACCGTACACCCGGCAACCTGCGTGCTTTCATCCAGGCCAAGCTACGCAACCTCAAGTCCGGCGCGATGTTCGAGCACCGCTTCCGCTCCGGCGACGCGATTGAGCGCGTGGTGGTGGATGAAGTGCCGATGGAGTTCCTTTACTCCGACGGCGACGACTACTACTTCATGAACCCTGAGGACTACGAGCAGACCGTGCTCAAGGGCTCCACGCTGGGCGATGCGGTCGAGTACCTGACGGCCAATCTCCAGATCAAGGTGAGCTATCACGATGGGCAGGCGGTGGGCATTGACCTGCCCTCGGCGGTTGAGTTGACGGTGGTGGAGACCGAGCCGGGTTTGAAGTCGGCTACCGCCTCCAGTGTCTCCAAACCCGCCAAGACCGAGACCGGGCTGGTGGTGCAGGTGCCGTCCTTCATCAATGAAGGAGAGAAGATCCGCGTGGACACCAGCGAAGGCGCTTACCTGAGCCGCGCATAGGACATGGAACAAGCAGAGTGGGAAGCCATCGCCTTGAGCGGTGGCTTTCTTCGCGGACATCAAAACTATCTCTAACCGTCGTCTATGTGGGTAGTGCCCGCTTTTTGAATCCTGATGGAATGCAAACTCCAGCGCACTGCGATCGGCGTGCAGCAATGATGTTCACGGAAAGAGCACCGGGCCTTCGTGGCGAACCCTCATCCATTCGCAATGCAATCATGGAGTTGCGATCTGCGCGCGCTACTTCATCATCGCGTCGCCGAGGGAGATGACAAAGATTTCATCTCCCCTCCATCGTGACACTTCCGCCCGCGTCGCATCTAATGACTGGCACCGGAATCCGGTTGCAGGAAAAGGACCGCTGATTGATTGATTTTGCACAGCCTACCAAGGCGGCAGTGACGGCTGTTGCCGTCTTTTTTATGTTCGCTACGCTGGTGGCTTGCCCGGTCATTGCACAGGAAAGCCAGGCGGAAAAGCTTCCGAATGCTCCCGGAATAACATCGGAAGACAGCGCACCCGGAGGAAATCCGGCCCGTCCAGCCGGTACAGGAAACATTTCAGGCACCGTGCTGGACTCAAACGGAGGGGTAGTGCAGGGCGCGTCGGTTGAGCTTGCCGGGGCATCGCCCTCGCAGAGGCGGCTCACACAGACCGGCAGCGAAGGGCAGTTTGCGTTCCAGGCGTTATCTGCGGACGTCTACTCGATCACGGTGACCGTGACTGGAATGAGCACCTTCACTTCCACGCAGATTCCCTTGACAGCGGGCGAGAATCGAATCGTGCCGCCGATCCGGTTGGCCGTCGCCGGCGGAGCAACCACAGTTACCGTAAGCGGCGACCCCGTGAAGCTCTCTGAAGAGCAGGTCCAGATCGCTGTCCAGCAGCGCATCGATGGAATTTTTCCAAACTTCTACAGCTCGTATGAGTGGAACGCTCCACCCATGCTGGCGAAGCAGAAGTTCCAACTCAGCATCCGCTCGCTCCTCGATCCGATCTCCCTTTTGACTGTGGCAGGGATTGCGGGCGGCGAACAGTACGAAAATATTTTCCCCGCGTATGGCGGTGGGCTGCAGGGATATGGAAAGCGCTTTGGCGCGGAGTTGGCTAACCACGCCTCAGGCACCCTGCTGGGCAGAGCCGTTTATCCGGCGATCTTCCACGAGGACCCGCGCTACTTTTATAAAGGGAAGGGCAGCATCACCGCGCGCACTTTGTATGCCATGTCCGCGGCCGTGATCGCCAGGGGCGACGACGGCCGCTGGAAGCCGAATTACGCAAATGTGCTGGGCAACTTCTCCGCGGGGGCCATCTCGAATCTCTATTACCCGTCTACCGATCGCGGAGTATCGTTGACCGTTATCAATGGACTTGTGGATACGGGCGCGGATGCTGTTTCCAACCTGATTCGTGAATTCCTCTTGAAGGGAATGACATCGCACATTCCCGTGGGGGCAAACGGACAGCCGTAGCCGCCCAGCCTTCTCTGAAATGTTCACGAGCAGGAGAGTCGCGCAGTCAAGCTCCACGTCTGGAGCGGCGAGTTGCGCCCTCGCCTTGCGGTGGGGATGCGCCGCAAGGCGAGGACGCAGGCAGGTTCTTCTATTTCGCTGCTTCCGGCAGCTTCACCGGTTTGGCTTCGAGCAACGCTTCGATTTTGGATTGCAGTGCGTCCAGCACTTCAGTGGGCACGGGCGCGTCCACCTGTACAACGGCCAGCGCCTTCACCGGCTTGACGCCTGTGCGCTCGCGGCCCAGGGCGAAGTTGGCGATGTTGACGCCGTGTTCGCCGAGAATGGTGCCGATCTTGCCGATGACTCCCGGAACGTCGAGGTTGCGGCAGACCAGCAGATTGCCTTCGAGCGGCGCTTCGATATCGATGCCGTCGAATTCAAGCAGCCGCGGCTGCTCACCATGAATCACCGTAGCACTCGCGTGATTCTTTCCGGCGGCTGCGTGCAACTCAATAGTCAGCACCGTCCCAGCGCCGCCACGTCCGGTCTCCTGCTTCTCCTCATGGATCCGTATGCCGCGCTCCTGCGCCACGGCCGCTGCGTTGATGCGGTTCACATTCTCTGAGCCCTGCAGCAGACCCGCAATGGCAGCGTTGCGCACCAGGTCGGTCTTGGCTTCTGTCAGCGTACCGCCATAGACCAGGTGAATGGCCTCGATGCCGCCCTTGCCCGTCTGCGCGAGGAACGAACCCAGCCGTCCGGCCAGATCGATGTAAGGCGCCAATTGCACGTATTCCTCGTGGCTCAGCGATGGCAGGTTGACCGCGTTCTGCACCACGCCGAGTTTCAGATACTCGCGCACCTGCATGGCGATCTGCACGCCGACGGCTTCCTGCGCCTCGGCGGTCGAGCCGGCGATGTGCGGCGTCAGGATCACGTTGTCCAGGCCGAAGAAGGGTGAGTCTTTGGGTGGCTCCACGGTCAGCACATCGAGCGCGGCACCGGCTACCTGGCCGCTTTTCAGCGCCGCAGCCAGCGCGGCTTCTTCCACCAGCTCGCCGCGGGCGCAGTTGATAATGCGCACGCCTTTCTTCATCGCCGCCAGCGTCTTGGCGTTGATGATGCCCGTGGTCTGCGGCGTGAGGCCCACGTGCAGCGTCAAATAGTCCGAGCTCGCGATCAGCTCATCGAGCGTGACCAGCCGGATGCCGTTCTCGCGCGCCACGGCGGCGGAAACAAACGGGTCGCTGCCGATGATCTCAAGGCCAAAGCCCCTGGCCCGCTTCGCCACTTCCAGGCCTATGCGCCCCAATCCAAGGATGCCCAGCGTCTTGCCGCGCAACTCGGAGCCCTGCAGCGACTTCTTCTCCCACTTGCCTGCGTGCATGGAGTTGTTTGCGGCGGGCACCTTGCGGGCTAGATCGATCATCAGGCAGATGGCCAATTCGGCGACGGCCACGGCGTTGGCGCCGGGGGTATTCATCACCACAACACCGCGGCGCGTGGCTGCCTCAGCATCAATGTTATCCACGCCCACGCCCGCCCGGCCAATCACGCGCAGCTTGGGCGCATGCTCCATCAGTGCGTCGTCTACCTGCACGGCCGAGCGCACCACCAGCGCGTCCGCATCGGCCAGCGCGGCGGGCAGGCCGTCGGGCAGCTTGTCGTGCGTCAGCACTTCCCACCCCGGCTCGGCCGCAAACACGGCCAGCGTTGCCGGAGATACCTTTTCTGCCAGAACGATCTTCATTGTCTCTCCCTTGCCCTCTTGCATGGGTTTGTACTCGTCAAAGCGGATGCCCTCCTGCTCGCACAGGAGATCGAACATCCGCACCACGGCGGCGTGGGGCTTGCCCTCGCCGCGCTCATATTTGGTGAGCGAGTTGGGGTGCACGCCCAGCCGCTCGGCCATTTGATATTGATAGAGATCGAGCTGCTTGCGGGCGATCAGCAGCTTCTCTCCAAAACTCAGTTTGGCCATGGAAGAAAGCTCCTAACTCTTCACCGCATCCGCATACACCTGCTGCGCCGCTGCGACGGCTTGACCGTACTTGACCGGAAGCTTGAGCGTGTCCTTGGCGATGTGCTCCATCGCGCCCAACAGCGCAATGGTGTCAAGGAAGTCAAAGAAGCCGAGATGCGCGACGCGGAAGATTTTGCCTTTCATCTCGCCCTGGCCGTTGGCGATGACCGAAGCGAATCGCGTCTTGAGAGCCTTGACCACTTCGCTCGAATCCATCCCCTCGGGCACGGCAACTGCCGTGGCCGCAGCCGCCGGAGCGGTGGGCGCAAAGAGCGTGAAGCCCAGCGCCAGTAATCCGGCGCGGGTCGCCGCTGCATTCACCTGCGCGTTGTCGATCAGCGCAACGCGTCCCTTTTCGAGATCCCCGCCGGCCTGTCCGGCAATGTAGTCGAGCGCCGCGCCAAGAGCGGCAATCAGCGCGACCGCCGGCGTATAGGCGCTCTCGCCCTTCACTGCGTTCTTGCGCTCCTTGCGCAGGTCAAAGTAGTAGCGTGGATTCTTCGACTTCTCCATTGCCGCCCACGCCTTGTCGCTCACGCTCAAGTAAGCAAGCCCCGGCGGAATCATGACCGCCTTCTGCGAACCGCCGATAAGGATGTCGATGCCCCAGCCGTCCACATCAAAGTGCGTGGTGCCCAGGCCGGTAATCCCGTCGACAACCAGAAGAGTGCTGCGCGCGACCTCGTTGCGCAGTTTGGCCAGTGCTTCCACGTCATGCCGTACGGCGGTGGAGGTTTCCGTGGCCTGGACGAAGATGGCACTGTGCTCCGGCTTAAGCGCCTTGCGAACGGCGGCCAGATCAAAGGTTTCACCGTAGGGGGCTTCAACCAGGTCAACTTCGCAGCCAAAGGCTTTGGCCAAGGCCACCCACCGCTCACCGAACTTGCCGGCTGTGAGCACCAGAACCCGTTCGCCGGGCGAGGTCAGGTTCGAAACGGCAGCCTCCATGGCGCCTGTCCCGGAGGAGGAAAGCAGCAGCACGTCGCTTTCGGTGCCGACAAAGACCTTCAACTGGGCCAACACCTTCTGGTAGAGGGCGCGGAACTCCGGCGTGCGGTGATGCATGTCAGCGGCAGCCATGGCGAACTGGGCAGCAGGGAGCAGTGGGGTAGGACCGGGCGTGAACAGGCGAGTCTTGCGGATCATGTGTCTCCTCGATTCTGACTGTGGCTGGAAACCTGAGCAGCCGCAATCATGAAATCACAGAATACACACTTTTGTGTATTTTGTGAATTTCTTGAATGAAGAGTATGTTTGCCTTTGCGCGAGATGAGTCGAGGCAATGCCGGAGATGCGTGGCTGGACTTCGCTGTTTCGCGAAGTTCTATATTGATAGGGAATGATTTAGAGGTGCGCGAAGAGGGGACAGAATCGGTCCGTGTGGGAAGGGCAGGCGTCTGGAAAGAAAGAGAGGGCTGGGATACCAGTCCCAGCCCTGCTGCCTCAAGAAGTCTCAGCCTTACCGGTGTCCGCCACCACCGCCACCACCACCACCGCCGCCGTGGAAGCCTCCGCCGCCCCCGCCGCCAAATCCACCACCGTCGCCGCCGTGGAAGCCGCCCCCGCTGAAGCCTCCGCTGTGGAAGCCTCCGCCACCCCCGTGGAAGCCTCCGCCGCTCATGTAGTGACCGCCACGAATCGGCCCGCCCACAGGCCGGGTGCCAACACCGCTCAAGTTGTTGCCGTAACGGTTATAGCCGTTACCGCCGTAGTAACCGCCGCCATACAATCCGCCGCCATAGAATCCGCCGCCGTACATGCCGCCCCAGCCAAAGGGGTAGTAGCCAAAGCCGAAGGGGTTGAAGAACGGACCACCGCCGATGAAGGCGTAGTCCATGGCGTAGGGATCCCAGTACCAGCCGGGATCGTACCCTGCCCCTGCATATTGGCCGGCGATCTCGTTGTTGTCCTCGGCCAGATACTCGGAGCGCAGGCTATTCCAGTTGTAGAGGTCATCCTTGGCCTTGCGCGGGTCGAATTCGACCGGCTTTTCCTTGGCCAGCGCCTGCACACCCGCCGCTGGGGCCAGTTGCAACTCGTGGTGGCTCTTCACCACCTTGTACTTGCCCTCGCGTACTTGAACGGCGGCCTTGCCGTCAAAGACCATTACGGTGGGTTGGTTCGCGTCGAACTCGTAGTAGCCGGGCCGGACGAGCTGGGTGACCACGCCGCTGTCGATGATTTCCAGATCGTTCTCGGGGTGAATCTCATCCACTTCCACACCGGCGCGTCCATGCAGCAGTTCCATCTGGGTCAACGTAAGGCTAGGCGAAATCATCCGCACCGCGCTGTCATCGCCAATCCGCAGAAAGACGCCGGGGGTGAGGAGGATCTCTGCCTTGCCTTCTGTGGTGGTAAGCGTCTCGCCGGGATTCAGCGCCACGCTGCCAACGCTCTTGTCGTTCATGGGCTGTCCCTCCAGGGAAACAGAGCCCTCCACGTAGTTCAGGGTTCCGGGATGAGCGGTCTGGGCGTTGAGGGTCGCTGTACCGAGAACTCCAAGGCCGAGTAGCAAAATCGTCATCGATTTGAGCTTCATCGATTTGCACCTCTGACTCTCTAGAACCGATGGCTCTGGAAAAGTTCTGCTCTGAGCTCGAATGCCGGAAAGGTGGCTTGTGCGGCGTGGAAGCGAAGTGTGGCCCGGCGGGCCAACCCGCCACCCTCCACGTGCATCGGTTGACTCCGAAACAGCATCAGACTCGCAGAACTCAAGTAGAATCGGTGTATTGGGGAAGAACATGATGACCGATGCAGGCGCGCTTGAAACTCTTGTCAGTCAGCAGATAATTACCGCCATGAAGGCCCATGAAGCGGAACGTACCGGTACGCTGCGCCTCATCAAGAACGCTCTCAAGAACAAGGCTATCGAGAAGCGCGCCATACTCACTGCAGCCGAAGAGCAGCAGGCGCTGGCTACGATGATCAAACAGCGTCGCGACTCTATCGAGCAGTTCACCAATGGCAACCGCCCCGAACTGGCAGCCAAAGAGGCCGCGGAGATCACGGTCATCGAGGAGTTCCTGCCCAAAGCCCTGGATGAAGCCGGGCTGCGGGTGCTGGTCTCTGAAGCCGTTGCGGAACACGCGGCAGCTTCAGGCCACCCGCCAACGCCGAGAGAGATGGGCCCGGTGATCAAGGCGGTGCAGGCCAGGCTGCAGGCCGCTGGGCTGCGCGCAGAGGGCCGGCTTGTGAGCGAAGCCGTGAAGGCCGCGCTCGCCTCCTAGGCCGGCTCGGGCTCGCTCCTTATGTTGCGGCAGGTGGTTCGTGTTTGCTCTGCAGGGCGATGGGAACGGTCTCGAAGCCTCGCCCTGCTTTTGGCAGGACTGGAATAATCCATGGATTCCGTTGCCCCCATCGCAAGGGGACGCGGTCTGTTGGTTCGCGCGGGCGGGTTGGGAATCTACATAGATAGAACCGAGCCCTCACAGAATGAATATTCTCAGCTTCCTCCGTCTTCTCGGAACCATCTTCCGGGACCGCGAGCCAGACATTCACCTCATCCAGCGCCAGGGCCTACTTGCCGTCAAAATCGGCCAGGTCTTCGCGCTTCGGCCCGATTTTCTTGGGGAAGACCGTTGCCGCGTTCTGGCGCGACTTTACAGCAACACGGAGGCATTACCTGCTGAGGACGCGCTGAAGTTGATCGAACGGTATGCGATGCCGCGCTTTCTGGAGCGCTTTTCAGAATTTGATCCAGTGCCGTTTGCCTCGGCCTCGATTGGCCAGGTGCACCGGGCGACACTGAAGACCGGTGAGACCGTCGTCGTCAAGCTGGTGAAGAAGCGCTACGCCGAAGACTTCAGCAGGGATGTAGCGCGAATGCGAAGGCTCTTCCGATGGGCGATTCTCTTCTATCCGAAACTGCGCGGTGTTGCGAACCCCGTGAGCCTTCTGCATGGGATCGAGAAGATGACGCTGCGAGAGCTTGACCTGCGCAATGAGGTGAGCGGATGGAAAGAGCTGGATGCCATCTATCAGACGCATCGCGATCGGTTCGATCTTTCGCGGCTCCGATTCAAGCGGGTTTATGATGAGTTGTCGAACGAGAATATCCTGGTCACGGAATTTGCCGACGGACCGACACTGGACGAATTGCTGGACAAGGGCGCACTCAGCTATCCGGATCTGCTGCAGCTCTTCCACCTGCACGGATTCTTCATGTTCTCGATCGGAATCTTCCACGGAGATATTCATCCGGGCAATCTGGTGTTGAAAGAAGGCAAATTCTACTTTCTCGATACAGGGTACATCGGCAGGGTGCGGGAGCAGATGCGGCATAATCTATTTCGCTTCTTTGATGCGCTCAGTCAGGACGATTACATTCGCTCGGCGAACTGTCTGAACCTGATGGCCGATGGTCAAATCAGCGGAGCGGCCTACGCGCAGTTCGAGAAGGAATTCCTTGCGTTGTATGCGGATTTTAAGGGCAAGACTGTTAGCCAGGTGAGTCTTACCAAAAAGATGATGCAAACAATCCGCCTCGGCGTCCTAAGTGGAATGCGCTTTGATGAAGGCATGTTCGACATCATCAAGAGTCTCATGTACCTGGATGGAATGGTCATTCGCGCCAACCCGAATGCGGTCTTGCTGCAGGACATGCGGCAGTTCATAGGCGACTTGAACGCGGCAATGGCTGGAAGAGATAGGGAAGGTAACTACCGTTTACATGGATAAGAAAGCCGGAAAGAAGATTGTGATCGTGGGTGCCGGGCCGGGGGGCCTGACGGCCGCTATGGTCCTCGCCAAAAGAGGATTTCAGGTAGATGTCTTTGAGAAAGCCCCCGTCGTGGGCGGCAGAAATGCCGAGCTGCAGGTTGGGAACTTCCGCTTCGACCTGGGACCGACTTTCCTGATGATGAAGTTCGTGCTCGACAAGGCATTTGAACAGGCCGGCGTTAAGAGCGAAGACTATCTCGACTTCAGGCGTCTGGATCCAATGTACCGGCTTATCTTTCCTGAGTTTTCTCTCGATGTGACGGAGCAGCGCGAGCAAATGAAGCAGGAGATCGCCCGTTACTTCCCAGGCGAAGACGCAGGCCTGGACAAGTTCTTTGAGCGGGAGGCAGATCGCTTTCGGCATATCTATAACTGTCTCGAGAAGGACTACTCTTCGATTGCGGATTTTTTCAAGCCCACCTTTCTGCGCGCTCTGCCGTATATTCCTTTCGGCCGATCGATCTTCCAGTACCTCGGCAACTATTTTCGTTCGGAGAAGCTAAGGCTTAGTTTTACCTTTCAATCTAAGTATCTCGGAATGTCGCCCTGGGAGTGCCCCGGATTCTTCGTCATCCTCCCATATATCGAGCATGAATTCGGCATTTTCCACGTGCAGGGTGGACTCTCGGAGATCTCAAAAGCTATGGCACGGGTTGCTGAGGGGCATGGAGCACGCATTTATCTCAACGCAGAGGTCAAGCGGCTCGATGTAAGTCGGCGTAAGGTCAAGGGAGTCATTTTGGCCGATGGTACGCACATCGATGCCGACGAAACGGTGATCAACGCCGACTTCGCGCATGCCATGCAGACGCTGGTTCCGGATGGGCTTCTGAAGAAGTATGCATCGACAAAATTGAAGAAGAAGAAATACTCCTGCTCCACGTTCATGCTGTACCTGGGCCTGGATCGTGCCTATCCGGAAATGGCGCACCACAGTATTGTCTTCGCGAACGATTATCACAAGAACACGGATGATATCTTTCGCACGCTCAGGTTATCGGAGGATATTTCTTTCTACATCCGCAACTCCAGTGTCACGGATGATCGAGTTGCGCCGGCAGGCAAGTCCGCGATCTACATCCTTGTGCCTGTACCCAACAATGAGAGTGGGATTGACTGGGAGCATGAGAAGGCGCGCTTTCGTGAGATGGTTCTAGACATCATCGCGCGGCGCACCGCAATGGGCGATTTACGACCTCACATCGTGGCCGAGCGTGTAGTGACTCCCGCCGATTGGGAGGATGCGGGCATCTTCTATGGCGCTACATTCAATCTTGCTCACACGATGAATCAGATGCTTTACTTCCGGCCGCACAACCAATTTGAAGAGTTGGATAACTGCTATCTTGTCGGCGGAGGAACGCACCCTGGAAGCGGACTGCCGACGATCTATCAGTCCGGCCTGATTGCCGCCAATCTCATTGGCAGGAAGTATCACGGCGTCTAGGGAGCGCTGTCCGGTCAGGCCGCAGGAAAAAGACGCCGAGGCCAAAGGTCCGGCCCCGGCGCTTGCGAAATAGCCAGTTGCGACGCTTAATTTTCTGAGTCTACATAGTGGCCCACAAGAACGGGATTGCCCGTCATGGGATCCTTCAAGAGGACACCCACTACGCGCACCTTCGCGTTGTCGGCGATGTTGCCGAATCCCGTCCAGCCATCGCGGAACTCTGCATCACCGCCGATGTGGACCGTTACGCTGGAAGGAATTAGCACGCCGGCAAAGCCGTCCACCTTCATCTGGAAGGTGTTGTTGCCGGAGTCCTCACTGCCGGGAACAACCGTGCCGTTGAAGCCCCAGTTGCGAAGTACAACACGATGCACACTCACGCTCTGCGCGTTAGCTGCGCCGCTTGCCGGGCCGCCTACTGCCACATCTTGACCAGGCATAAGCCCACTTGAGTTGAACAGAAATTGAGTGAGCGCATCGTGCATCCAGTAGATGGAGAACTTCTCGGTTCCGGTTAAATCCACGGTTGCAAGCTGGCCAAGCGTCAGCCCCGTTGTCGTTGGCAACAGGCCGCGTACGTACAAGTCAAAGCTGGTCGCGGTTCCGGAGGCCGGAGTCACGTAGGTGACCTGGCCGCTGGCGTAGAAGCCCTGCTGCGAAAGGATTTCCACCTCGTCCGCGTCCAGCGTACCGGCCACCTTGTCGAGCTTGCCGGAAATCTGCACGATGCTGCTGGTGGTCAGACTGCTGAGGCTTGCATCTCCATCCCACTCGGTCTGCCCGCTCACGCTGACGGTAATCTGATCGCCATGCGTACCCTGCACGACAAACGATTGCCCACTGGCGTCTACGCTGACGACGGCCGAGGTGTACTCATCCACGTAGGCCCCGGAGTCATCTACGCCGACGCCGTCCATGGTGAACGTCGGAGTCACGGTTCCGGTGATCTGGTTATTGGCATCCACCTGGATCGATTTAGCCAGGTTGAAGTCCATGTGCAGGCCCACCGGCGCGCCACCGTTGGCCACCACAATGGGATGTGCCAACGTCACGGTTGCGGTCTGCGAGGTTAGCGTGGCGGGCACGGTCTGGATGGTTGGAGCGCCCGTCATCGGCATGTTCAGGTAGCTCAGGGGGGCCGAGGAGCCCAGGGTCACCGTTACGCTGGTGTAGGTGCCTACGGGAACGTTGTTCAGGTCGAGCAGCGTCTGCAGGCCGTTGTAACGCGCGAAGTCAACTGTGGGCGTGCCGCTGATGAGCGGAACACTGTTTCCATTTGCGTCGATGGCATTCACGCTCTGCAATTGCACCATGAAGGATGTAACGCTTGCCATCGGCGCATCGGTGCCTACCACGAAAGCCGGACCTGTGGGAGTGTTGGCGGGTATTGTCGAACTCATCGATGATCCGTTGCTGCAGCCGGCGACGAGCAGCATGGCGGCGGACATCAGAGTGAGCGAAGATAGGGTGATTTTGTCTTTTGCTCTCAGTCTCATGTTGGACACAACTCCTTTGGCGCGTTCCAAGAGGCCTCCAGGTAACGTCGCTGATAGTTTTTAAGAAACGGCGGTGAGAATCGGACGCAGGGTCATGGGATGCCGTTTGCAAGCATCAACCCGAAGCGCGCAAACAAAGTTGCGGCGGGCCGCAAAGTTTTTCATGAATGCTCTGCGTGCAGGGTCCTCAGTACCGAGAAAGGCCGGTGCAAAGTGCAAGTGGGCCTCGGGGGGCTGCCTGCGCTGCAATCAGGCGTCAGTCGAACTTCCTGAGCCACAGATTGCGGAATGAGACCTTGCATGGCGCGCCTTCAATCTGCAGGCCAATGAGGCCGGAGACATTGTTTGACGAGGCGGGATCATCGTCAATGAGCACGGCCATGAGCCTGCCATTGAGGATGTGCAGAATGACGCCGCCGCGTGCGATGATCGTGTACTCATTCCAGGCTCCGTCTTTGACAAAGGCGCCCAGCCGGGTCCGGTCACCGATGACTCCCACCAGTTGCGGAACTTCTCCGGCAAAGCTCTGCACCACCTGGCCACGCCACACGACGATGCCGCGCGATGTGTTCTGCGAGTAGAGCTGACCGCTGTACTCCTTGGCCATGTTGTTGACCGGGTACCAGAAATCAGCCTGCGGACCAATCATCACCCAGCGAGGATCAAGCGGCGGCTCGCCTTTGCCGGCAACTCTGCCCGGAGGAATGCCCGTGCTGCTTCGGTATTGAATGCCGCTGCCGCCGCCCCACTCCACTTTGATTTCCAGCTTGAGGTCAAAGTCTTTTTCCTCAATGCCGTGGTAGACAAGAAATGTATTGCCGGCATTGTGTTCCGGAGTGGAGACGCCGACGATCGCACCGTTGTCCACGCTCCATACTCCGGGGCGACCATCCCATCCGTTGAGAGTCTTGCCATCGAAGATCGATGTGAAGCCGGTGTGATTGGCAAAGTCCATTGGGTCGGGCTCAATGAACCTTCCGTTTCTAAGGCCCACGATATCCGGCTTGACTTGCACAAGGGCGGCGCGATCCGGCTCACTGTTGCTCCCCGGCTGTACCTGTGCCCAGGCGGCCTGTCCCGGAGTCATCAAGAGGAGACTCGCGGCCATGGCCATGGCTATATCTTGAGCGCGCCCGATCACCTGCATGAGTTGCCTTTCTAAAACAGGCCGATGTAGCCCTCGGGAATGGGTGCGTGCTTCAGCAAGCCGAGCTCTCCGGCCAGCCGCTCGAGCCGTGCGCGCGTGGCCGGCGTGGGCGAAACCAGCGGCAGGCGCACCACGTCGGATGTACGGCCCATCAGGTTCAGCACCGTCTTTACAGGCGCCGGGTTCGATTCCCAGAAGTTGGCCTCGAACAGACGTCCATACTGGCGTTCCAGGTCGCGCGCGGTATGCCAATCGTTGCGCAGCGCGGAGCGAATCATGCGGCTCACCTGGGCAGGGGCCTCATTGGCTGCCACACTGATCAGGCCGTGCGCGCCAATTCCGATGGCGGCCAGAGCGAGATTGTCATCGCCGGAAAAGATTTTGAAGTCGTGCGGCAGAGAATGCACCAGCTCGGAGATCTGCGTGAGCTTGCCACTGGCCTCCTTGATGGCCTGGATGTTCGGCGCGGCTTCAGCAAGGCGCAGGACCGTAGCGGGTTCCAGGTTGGCTGCGGTGCGGCCGGGCACATTGTAAAGAGCCACGGGGATAGGCGCCACTGCTTGAGCAAGCGCGAGAAAGTGCTGGAACTGGCCCTCCTGCGTGGGCTTGTTGTAGTAGGGATTGGCGGAGAGAATTGCTGCCACTCCACGTACCTGGGACAGCAGCGCAGCCTGGCGCAGGAGAGTGCGTGTGCAGTTATGCGTGCAGCCGGCCCAGACCGGTACCCGCCCAGCCGCTGCGTCCACCACGATGTGAATGGCATGCAGCCATTCGTTTTCATCGAGCGTGGCGGCCTCGCCGGTAGAACCGCAGGCCACCAGGAAGTCGATACCGGAGTCGATCTGCCAGTTCACGAGCGCACGCAGCGCGCTCTCGTCGATTGAATGATTCCGATCGTCCGCCCGGAAAGGCGTGACAATTGCAGTGCCGCAACCCATGGTTTCCATCACAACGAGTGTATACCGAACCGGTGCGGGAAAAACGGGCGTATTCTGGGGCGGCAATGGCCCGGTTACAGGCCTGCTCCAGGCAGGGCCGGATTGATTGCAAGAATGGAATCGCGGGTTGTGTTGAAGGCAGACAGCCGCGGCAGCCCCAGCGCGAAGGGACTGATGCGCAGTGCGATACGCAGCACGCGCGGGTCTAGTCTGCGGGCCAGTTGTACGAGGCGAGCAGTTTACCATCGGTTGCAACTAGCAGGATGGCCGCGCGCCCGCTATCGAGCTTGCCGTTGAATGAGCGGCCGCTACGCGCGTCGGTGAAATGCACCGGGGTCTGGCTCGATTCGGATGTGATGACATAGAGCGTGGCTGCGGGTAGCTGCGCAGGAGTGATGAGAATGCCCGGATCGCTGAGTGTAGTTGTGTACGGGGTCGAAACGCCTGCGGTCTGGAGTGCATAACGGTAGACTTCGCCCAGCGCCTGCAGGTTGTCGTTGAGTTCCAGCGGCAGTGCGGAGAAGAGGATTTTGCCTTTGCCAAGAGGCTCTTCAGTCCAGTCTTTTCCTGATGCAAGAATGGCGCGGCTGAGAATGGTCGTTTTTGCGCCGCCAAAGTTGACGGCCAGATCCCCGCCGGGAAAGTGCATCTGCTGGTGTCGAATGGTGAGCGGCTCGGTGGTATAGGCGAGCCCAATCGCGTCGGCGCGTTCCGTTGAGTGGAGGTGCGCATCGGCATCAAACGGCCCGGTGACAAGCAGCACTGCCCCGGCTCTTACGCGGTCTTCAATGGCCATCCATGCGGCGTTCGTGAGCCCCACGGGCGATGGAAGCAGGATGAGTCTGGGCGTGCCGAGAAGCTCGATCTGGTACTCACCAACGGCATAGGCTGAGGCTCGGGCATAACCGTAGAGGGCGCGTAGTGCATTCTGTTGCGCTTCAAGCGCGAGCGTGTTGTAGACCGACATCTGTAGAGACTGCGGCAGGACGATGGCAACCTCAGGCAGGGTGAGCCCGGTCGCGTAGGGCGCGGCCTTTTGCGCAAACCCGCCCAGATCGCGCATCCGGTTTTCCCACACCTTGGCGGAGCCGTCGCTACGGTGCATGCCAAAGTCGACTTCGCGCGCCCAGTCCCACTGCATCGCTCCGCTGGAGCCGGCGGCAAAACCCAGAGCCCACTTGCGCTCCGTGAGATTGAGGCCGGTGAACTCGTCATAACGCCAGGAGCCGTCGGGCGCCCACACGGGCTGATAGCCGGTTTCGCCGGTGATGTTGGGCACGCCGGGGCGCTTGGCCGTAATGGAGTCCCAGAGCAGAGCATCGTCTTGCCAGTAGGTGTGATTGGTGGTGAAGGAGACGCCGGCTCCGCCATAGAACTGGTTCAGGACGCGATCCGTGACGCCGCCTTCGTCCTGGCCCACGTCGATGAGTTGCCTGCTGCCAAGACCTCGCACCAAGCCCACCATTGACCCGACCCAGTCGCTGAACATCTGCTGCGCAAAGAGGTTGTAGTCCAGCGCGCGAACCTCATCGGGGTTGCGATAGCGGTCATAGGTCATATCGCTGACGGTGGGCAGAGGTACCGCGTCGAAGCTGCCGAGTTGCTCGGGAGTCACCGACCAGGCCTGGGCCAGTGCGTCAAGATGGCCCTGATATTTCGCGGCCAGCCACTTGCGCCATGCGGCAATTTCGGTTGGGTCGCCATTCGGGTAGTTGCCTTTGAAAATATGGCGTGGATTAGAGAAGCTCGGCTCGTTGATCAGGTCGTAGGAGAGCGACGGGACATCTTTAAAGCGCTGCACAACGGAGCGAACGTAGGCCTGCTCCGCGCGGACAGAAGCCGGATCGGTATAGGGGTTGGGCAGTATGGCGTCCGAAGCGCCGAAAGCAGGATTGCCCGAGTGTGGCGAGAAGGCGAAGAAGGTGAAGTTGACTGCAATGTGATGGCGCTGGGCGCAAAGCAGAAAAGCCTCAAGGTTGCGCAGGAATCGCTCATTCACGCCGCCGGTATTCGGCTCGATGAAGCGGCCATTGGGCATCCATACACCGGTACGAACAAAGCTGACCCCGTGGCGCGACATTTCGTCGAAGTCGTTGTCCCAGACCGCAGCGTTTCTGGGGCCGGAGAAGTCCCAGCCGTTTTCTTCCGTGGTGAAGTAGTTGGTGCCGACAGGAAAGAAGGGTGCTCCACCGCGCGTGAGGAAGTCGCCGTGCACGCCGAGCGCTGGGCCGGAGGCAACGGCATCGGGCTGCTCAACCCAAAAGCCGTTCTGATAAAACTCACGGAGCTGCCCACCCACGCGATAGGTGGCTACCACGGTGTAGAAGCCAGGAGGCAAGGCGTTATGAAAGGGCGCGGCGACATCCGCGATGCCGTTCTGCAGAGTGATGGGCACTGTTGCGGATTCGATGGTGGACTTCTCAGAGCGAAGTGTGAGCAGAACCTCGCCGGTCGTGGGGTCTTGTGCCTGTTCCTGGTGGAAGCTGTGAAGATGGATGGTCATCTGCGGCGGCTCAGTGGGCCGGATCGTTGAGAAGAGCGTCTCTATGGAGAATGCGGTCGTGCCCTGCATGGCATACGCTGCGGCTTGATGGATGAGCGCGATGCCGTCGCCGCTCTGCCAGTAACCGGGCTCGGGATCGAAGTCAAGGACAACCACGCGCGCTCCCAGCATGGGTGCGGAGAGATGATCGGCCACGATGACAGGAGCAGCGACACGCAGTCCGGTCGAGTCAATCATGTAGCCGAGGCCGTCCAGATGGCCTTCCAGCGCAAAAAAGCGGCGCGCGCGCACATGCGGCGTGGCGGCAAAAGCATAGCCGGTCTTCCACTGGAATTGCGCATCGCCTGGAACGGGGACGGAGTAGGTGTGACGAAAATCGAGCACGCGGGAGTAGGAGTCCTGCGGCCGGGACGCGACAAACTTGCCGTTGACCAGGGTGACGGGGACGCGCAACGGTTGACCACCCAGGATGAGAAGATTGCCGCCGCCGCGGAGATACTGCGCGATGCTCTGCCATGCGTCGGTGGGCACCGCCGAGCCGTACGGCAGGATCAGGAGATCCGCACCGGAGAGAGTAGCTGACTCCTCCAGGCCGCGCAGGTCGGCGAATTGAGGGTCAAGTCCATCCAGCGCCCTGGTGAGCGCACTTCGCTCGACCGGCTGGCTGGCCACCGTGGGAAAGTCAGCCTGCCAGAAGACGACAACCTTGGCAAAGAGCTGCATGGGCAGCAGCGCGGCCAGTAGAACGAAGATGGCGAGATGGCCGGAGCGGCGCAGAGTTGGGCACGTTGGATGTGCTTGAAGCGGACTCATCATGAAAACTCCCATCGCGAAGCGTGTGGCGAAGATGCCCTGAGTGGCGAGTGAGGTCAGTCAGGAAGCGGGTGTCTTGCGGCGCACCCGCAGCACCAATTGACGGCGCAGCGACCGGGCTGATATCGTTCCCATCGAACGATAGCAAAGACCTGCTACTCTGGCAAGCGGAAGCGGGCTCGCCCGGAACTTGGAGGAGGATGCAATGAACGCCAGCCTCGCTGGAGGTTTGTCTACCGCCGTTGTCGCTGGGTGCCTCGCGGCACTTGCCTGGCAGTCTGCAGTTGCGCAACAGCAGCCATTGGGCATCTTTACAGGCGATGGAGATGTGGGGGCCGTGCTTCATCCCGGTTCGGCGCACTATGACAGAGCAAGCGGCGCCTACACCATCACCGGCAGCGGCGAGAACATGTGGTTCGGCAGGGACGATTTTCATTTTGTGTGGAAGAAGGTCTCCGGCGACGTCGCGCTTTCCGCCGATATTGCGTTTGCAGGTGAGAAGGGGAACAACCATCGCAAAGCTGTGCTGATGATGCGCCAAAGTCTGGATGGGCACTCGGCGGCGGTGGACGTAGCGTGGCATGGCGACGGGCTGACCTCGCTACAGTTCCGCGATGCGACAGGCGCGAACACGCATGAGGTGGAGTCGAACGTCTCTGCGCCGCAGCGCGTGCGGATTGAAAAGCGCGGCGACTTCTTCTATGCCTTTGTCTCCGGTAAGGATGGCAGGCTGGAGCCGGCAGGCGCATCCATTAAGCTTGCGTTGAAGGAGCCCTTTTACGTCGGCATCGGCGTGAGCGCGCACGACAAGGATGCGCAGGAGACGGCGATCTTTACTGACGTGAAGCTGGAGCAGCTTTCGGCTCTGGGCGGTGCAAAGCAGGTGCTCTACAGCACACTTGAGACCGTAGCTGTTGCATTTACAGACCGGCGGGTGAGCTATGTTGCCGCGGCGCATTTTGAAGCGCCGAACTGGTCGCGCGACGGATCGTATTTTCTGTTCAATCAAGACGGCGGCGTGTACAAGCTGGGCGTGAATGGCGGTGCGCCTGAACGGATTCCGACGGGTGCGGAAACCAGGTGCAACAACGATCACGGCATCTCGCCGGATGGCTCGATGATTGCCGTGAGCGATTCGTCCGAGGCGGGCAAGTCAATGGTGTACACGCTGCCGATTGCGGGCGGCGAGCCGCGCAGGATCACGCCGAATGCGCCCTCCTACTGGCACGGATGGTCACCCGATGGCGCGACCCTGGCCTTCACAGGACAGCGCGGCGGCAACTTCGACATCTTTACCATTCCGGCTGCGGGCGGCGTGGAAAAGCGTCTGACGACTGCCGAGGGATTGGATGATGGACCTGAGTTCTCGCCCGATGGCGCCTGGATCTACTTCAACTCGGAACGCACCGGACACATGCAGATCTGGCGAATGCATACGGATGGCAGCAGCCAGGAGCAAGTTGTTTTCGACGAGACCAACGATTGGTTTCCGCACATCTCTCCGGATGGCAAGTGGATGGTGTTTGTCTCCTATGAGAAGGGCGTGACCGGTCATCCGCCTGATAAGGATGTGACGCTGCATCTGATGTCGATGACGGACAAAAAGGTGACTGTGCTGGCACGGCTGTTCGGCGGACAGGGCACCATGAACGTGCCTTCATGGTCGCCGGACAGTGCGCGGGTTGCCTTTGTCAGCTACGAATATCTTGCGCAGGAGCCGAGAGATTAACCTGTGCCTGCGCGGGATCGGCGCTTCTCAACGTGACTCGATCCGCGGGTCGGCATAGAGAGTGCGCAAGGCCGTGGCAGACGTGTCGCTGGCGTCTCGGGCTGTTTCGGCGGCCTGCGGAGCCAGCAGAAACCACGACCAGCCTGTCTCCCTGTCGAAGAAATCCGGGCCCGGGGTCAGGCCATCCATGAAGAGGCCAATCGGCTTGCCCACGGCGAACGATGCCAGCAAGGCATCGCTGCGGAAACGGGACTCGGTTTGATTCACATGGAGCGCCAGCGTATCGACGTAGAGCAGGCCAGGGAAGTAGTCGGTTAGCGCCCCGGTTGCGTCGGGGCCAGTGCGAGGCGGCGCGGCCTCCCAGACCCAAACCAGATTGTGGATGTGGTCGTGGCTGACCAGGCGATCAAAAAGCATACGATAGAGCGCCGCGCTGCCATGGATGCCGGTGCGCCCAGCCCACCAATTCTGCTGGCTGTTGGAGGCCGGATACGGTGTCCAGAGAACAGCGATCCCTTTGTCGTCAAGCTGCTTCAGCGCATCAGCGGCGGCGTCCACTTGTGCACTCCAGAGCTGGTTGAGATGCGTCCCCGGCGTCATCAGCTCTTTCCACTCAAAGTCGGTGAGCAGGCGACTGCGATTTTGGGCGGAAGCAGTGTCCGTGGCGTTGCCCGGCTCCGCAGGATTGGGCGGCACCCAGCGCAGGCTGACGATGGACTGGGCCTTGCTTTGACGGATTGCTTCGTCCAGAACGGCACGATCGAGGCTCGTTGCGCCCGGCCCTGTCCCCAGCTCCTCGCCATAGATGGTGGGAGACTTGTGCGCGGCGAGAACGACCTGCTGCGTTGCCCCGGTGGGATCGGTGGGGTTGTTTTCCTCGCCGCTGAGCACGTGCGTAGGCTCGGCATCGTAGAGGCGGCTGAGCAGCGCGTTGACGGCTGGATCTGCATCGGGCGTCGCCGCATCAATGCTGTGCGCGGTCGTATTGCCGGGCCGAGTAAACGGCGCATCGCCGCGATTCAACAGGTTGGGCGCGTGAAAATTGGCCTGCAAGACCGCTGGAGCATTGGCGGTCTCAGCCATCCCGCTCCACATCATGAAGTAGGCCCAGCGCGGCTGCCTGGCCAGCACATCCAGCGTGGGCATTGCGCCCACCTCGGCCAGCGCAATCGGCTTATCGCCGGCCAGCGCCACCATCCCGTCGTAGTAGCTCTGCTTGAACTCGCCGTAGATATCCATCGTGACGAGATCGGCATAGTGCGCGCCGGGGAAGTAATCCGCGATGGGCCCTGCATTTTCGCTGGGGCTGTTCACGTTCCACACCCACACGAGGTTGTTCAGGTGGTGCAGATTCACAAAGCGGTCGTAAAGCTGGCGGTAGAGCGCAGCGGAGCCCTGTGGGCCGGGCCGCCCGCCCCACCAGAACCAGTTGCCGTTCATCTCGTGATAGGGCCGGAAGAGCACGGGCACGCCTGCATCCTGCAACTGGCGGAGATAGCCCGCAATCACGTCTACCTGCTCCGCCCAGCGGTTGTTGAGTTCGGAGCCGGGAGTCAGCAGTTCATTCCACTCAAAGTCGGTAAGATGTCCGAGCACGCTGTCGCGAAAGGTCACGGGTTCATCTTCGGTGGGCCGCACCGCGTGCCAGGTCAAGGCGATCACAGCGCCGTTGCGGTATTGCCGCTCCACCTCTTCGATCATGGCCGGCCTTCCACGGAGTCCTTGTCGTCGCCCCCCGCAAAGCCGAAGTCCTGGCCGAAGATGGCTGGAAACTTGCCTGTCAGGTCGTAGATGCGATCCGACCACCTGGAAAGGTGATTGGGAAAGTTGTGCTGTCCGGTGAGCGTTTCGCGGCCTGAGATTTGATCGATCTTCTTGAGCAGGGCGCGCGCCTCTGGGGTTGCATGGGGGTTCACAGGCTCGGCACTCGGAGAGGCCGATGAAGCAGGGATCGGTTGCGCTCCTCGCGCAACTGCAAATCCGGGCAGCAGTGCGAGCGCAAGAGCAAGCAAGGCGGAAAGTCTTGAGATTCTCATGGCGGGGTTTCCTCCCAATGGGGGTTCATCGCGTTTCCGGTTTTGCTGTAGTCGAGCAGGATTTTGAGCTTTACCCGAGCAGGCACTAGCCGCGGTGTACTACAATTGCCTCGCAGTTGGGAACGTTATCACAGGCGAGCAATCCTGCGCCACCGCGCTGACCAACGTCAAGCTTGCCGCTGTGCGCGTACCCCGCAATGCACATTCTGTTCTCGATGCAGCAAGGGAGATGAGACATGCCGGCCATGACACGGAGGCAATTCGTTCAATCCACCTCAGCCGCTCTGGCTGGCGGCGCGACTCTGCTTAAAGGGAAGTACCTGCATGCAAACCCGCTGGGCCTGCCGATTGGGCTCCAGCTTTACTCGGTGCGCGAACTTCTTCCCCATGATTACGCCGGGACGCTGAAACAGGTTGCGGCTCTTGGATACACAGAGGTTGAAGCGGCCGGCTATTTCAACCATACGGTGCCGCAAGTAAGGCAGGCGCTGGATGGGGCCGGTCTCCATTGCCCGAGCGCGCACTACGCACACGACGCGTTGAGCAAGGACCTCGACAACATTCTTGCTTTCAACCGGGATCTGGGCGTTCATTACCTGATCTGTTCATTTCCGGGCTTCAAAGATCCGGCGCGCGTGAAGGTGCGCCAGTTCGGCGACCTGCTGCATGCCTTTACGCTCGACGACTGGCGCTGGAACGCGGACGAATTTAACCGGATGGGAGCCAAGGTGAAGGCTGCGGGAATGCAATTCGGCTATCACAACCACACCATGGAGTTTCATGTGCAGCAGGGAGTCGTGCCATTCGAGGAGCTTGTGCGGCTTACCGATCCCGCGCTGGTGACCTTTGAACTGGACTGCGGCTGGGTGATGGTGGGCGGCGGCAACGCGGTGGAGTACCTGACGCGATATCCGACGCGGATCTCAATGTTGCACGTGAAGGACTTTAAAAAGACTCTCACACCTGCGTCGATTGCGGCTCCGCCTCCGGCAGCGGAACTGGGAACCGGAACGCAGGATTATCACCCGATCTTTGCCGCGGCCAGCAAGGCGAACATCAAGCACTGCTTTGTGGAGCAGGAGGCCTTTAACCTGCCGCCCATGGAATCGCTGCGGATTGACGAGGAGTATATGAAGAGCTTCAAGAGCTGACACGCAGGCGTGACGGTGACCTTTTCGCTGCCTGAGAGGACGGGTGTTCGTCAGGCAGCAGAACGGCCAGGCAAGGCTTTTCGAGAAATGATCTCAGACGAGACTGGTCAAGCATGGGGAGTTATGTGTTACAAATGATAACGAAATCATTGGGAGTTTTGCTTGGTTGATGAAGCTGCGACACGCTCTGCCCCAATTTTGTCTTTTGACGTAGGCGGCAGCCATATAACGGCTGGATGGTGTGAGCCTGGGAGCTTACGCCTGATGCGCATGACGCGAGCGCGTCTGCGCGGCGCTGAGCCGGCTTCACGGATGATGGATCTGGTGTATGAACTCGCACGAGATACAGCGAGCGGCGAATTAGACAAGGCGGGCGGTGCGGTCCTGGCCTTTCCCGGCCCTTTCGACTATTGCGCCGGCATCAGCCAGATGCGCCACAAGCTGCAAAGCCTCTACGGCGTGGACCTGCGCCAGGGGCTGGCACAGCGATTCAACTGGTCGCCCCGGCGGTTTCGCTTTTTGAATGATGCGGGCGCGTTTTTGCTCGGAGAGGTGGCGGCTGGCGCAGCCGAGGGAGCTGTCCGAGCAGTAGGCATTGCACTGGGAACCGGCATCGGATCAGCCTTTGCACTGAATGGGCGCTGGGTAAAGGACGGGGATGGCGTGCCGCCCAGCGGCGAAATCTGGAACCTGCCGTACGGCGCGGGCATGGTCGAAGATCTGCTTTCGACGCGGGCCATCCGCCAGGACTATGCTCAGCGCACCGGCAAGGACAAGGAAGTGGCTGCCATGGCCGCCGATGCGGCGGCGGACGCCGATGCCCGTCAGGTCTTCGAGTCGTTTGGTGTTCACCTGGGCCAGGCGTTACAGGCGATTCTCGCGCCGTTTGATCCGGATGTGATTGTGGTAGGAGGAGGAATCGCGCGCTCGGCCGGGTTGTTCCTTCCGATTGCGCAGCAGCAACTCAACGGCATGAAGGCGCGGCTGGTGACGGCGAGCCTCGGTGATGAAGCGCCTCTGGTGGGCGCAACAGCCTTCTGGCAGAGTTCCCAGGCGGATCAAGAGATCAGCGTCGCTTAGGTCCGGACCGGGCCCTGCTCTCGCATCGAGAATGCGGCATCTGACGGGTCGCGCCATGCGCAGCGACCCTTCGAGGCGGTCCGCTCGCAGGCTTATCATCGTGTATGTGGATTCTCACCACAGGCTGGGCGATATTGTTGCCAATGCCATTACCCATGGCGTCGGCGCGATATTCGCGGTGGCCGGCGCAATCTACCTGATTGCGCGATGCATGCAGGGAAGCAAGTGGCTGCTGGTCAGTTGCACGGTTTTCGCGGTCACGCTGGTTCTTGTGTATCTTTGCTCGACACTCTATCACTCGCTGGTGCGCACCAGGGCACGGCATGTCTTTCAGGTGCTGGACCACGCGGCAATCTATCTATTGATCGCTGGAACCTATACGCCCTTCACCCTGGTTTCGCTCCGGGGGCGGGTCGGATGGACGCTGTTCGGGGTGGTCTGGGGACTGGCGCTGGCCGGCGTTACCTTCAAGAGCTTCGCCGTGGGCCGGCTCGCGGTGGCTTCCGCACTGGTCTACCTGTTTCAGGGCTGGTTTGTGATCCTTGCAGCCCGTCCGCTGATCCACGCCATCGGCTGGCACGGCGTGGCCTGGCTGGGTGCAGGCGGGCTGGCTTACACGCTCGGCATCTTCTTTTTTGCCCTTGATCGCGTGCCTTACTTCCACGCCGCCTGGCACGTCTTCGTTCTGGCCGGGAGCGTAACCCATTACTGCGCCATTCTTTTCTATGTTGTTCCCGCGGGTGGATAAATGAGAGGCCCGAACGGTCTGACCGGGGCGCACCAGACAAGGTTGCCGGCAATTGACCTGAGCCGCCAAAGCCGGTACACTACTCTAGTTTGGCGATTCCTGCCTGTTGCCGTGGAGCCAGACGTTCGCTTCGCGATTTGGGGGCTTGAGCGTACCGCGGCGCGGAAGTTTCCGCCCGAGCTAGTTTTTTGGAATGCGCGAGCGCACCGGCCGAGCCGGAGCCGCGCTGGAGGATGTATGTACGCGGTCATTCGTACCGGTGGAAAGCAGTATCGAGTCGCCCCAGGCGACGTGGTGAAAATTGAGAGCGTTGCAGCGGAAAACCAGACGGTGGAATTCAGCGACGTGTTGGCGGTTTCAGGTGAGCCCGGCAGCGTGGTGAAGCCGGCAAGCGCCAGGGTAACGGCCGAAGTGCTGGGCGAAGGCCGCGGCAGCAAGATTCTGGTCTTCCACCTGAAGCGGAAGAAACAGTACAAGAAGCTGCAGGGGCACCGGCAGAACTTTACAGAGGTTCGCATCAAGGCGATCGAGGCCGATGGCGTGACCTATACCGCAGCCAAGTAGGCGCGGCATATCGATTGAGAAAGGGATTCGGCAATGGCACATAAAAAAGGCGGCGGCAGTTCTACAAACGGACGGGATTCAAACGCGCAGCGGCTCGGCGTGAAGGCATTCGGCGGCGAGCTGGTGACAGGCGGATCCATTATCATGCGGCAGCGCGGCACGCGCATCAAGCCGGGCGCGAACGTCGGCATCGGATCCGACGATACGCTTTTTGCCAAGGTGACGGGGCGGGTCAAGTTCTCTGACCATGGCAATCGCGGACGGTTTGCCTCGATCGAGCCGGTTGCAGCCGAGTAGCATCTCCTGAAAAAGCTGGCAAGACGCAGGTAAGGCCGGGGCGTTGCCTCGGCCTTCTTGTTCTCAGAAAGAAGTTTTTTGCAGGTAGAAAGGGTCGAATCCGTACGGATTCGACCCTTTTCCATTCCCCCTGAAGGCTTCAATCGATCAGGATTTTGTTTCGCTCTGCAGGTTGCGCGCGAGCACTTTGTCGACAACCTTCTCCACGTCAGACAGGAAAAAGCCTCGTGCCGGTTGCGGCACGGCCACTTGCGTCCCATGTCCCAGGGCGGACGCAATCTCATTCCAGCGGTAGATCGTCGAGTTGGCCGGGACGAGCACCGGAGCGGTGACAGGCTCAGGCAAAGCAAAGTAGTAAGCCCACATTCCGAGCGTGACCAGAGTGAGAAATTCGCTCACGAACTGGATCGGCGTGATCAAGGACGCATTGCCAGGAGAAAGCGTGCTGACAAGAAAGTCACCGGCAGACATCATCCCGAAGCCTAACGAAATGCCGAAGGCCTGATTGCGCGGGGAGAGATGCAGGGCATTCATGCTCAGCGCTAGAAACGCAAGCATACACAGAACCAGGATGCTGACTGCACGCATCAGCGCGAAGGGAACCTCGCAGATAAGATAGGACGAGAGCTGGCCGCGCGAAAACGGGACAGAAACCAGGCTCACGAGGAGCGAAACCAGAGCGACCCAGCGGAATGCCACGATCCCAAGTTTCATCAGACCCGCGAAGCCGGAGAGAATTGTGCGGAAAACCTCAACACAGACAAAATAGAGCAAAATCGCACTGGCCGCATAAACCGCCCAGTACGTATAGAAATAGCTCGTGTAGAGAATATCGTTGTTGCCCCAGCGCTTTGCCTGAAAATACAGCAGGCCGAGCAGGACGGGCGCGGAGGCAACGCGTAGCGCAAGGTAGTAGCCCATCGCCCGAAACTTACGGTGCTGTGCCTTCTTCCAAAACAGAAACGCCGCTGTGCACCAGAGGACGAACTCGGCTCCAGCCATAAGGGACATAGGTAGATTCACTGGCATAGGCAAACCCACTCTCGGTAGGGTTTTCACAGATTACCGCCTATGGCCGGGAGAATTCAAACTCAAAAGCATCAGTTGTATAGCACTTTTGTGCTAGCGGAGCTACTGACTTGGGCAGTGGCACCCCGGTACCCCACCCGGAGCCGGCATGCTCGAGGTCGCCGAAAGGTGGTTGGCGATTGCGTGAGAGGAATTTGATGTCGCAGCAGCAGCAAACCCGGCAACAACAACGCCAAATGCAAAAATACGGATCGCGAGTTTCATTGTCAGTAACCTCTTTTTAGGAGTCAAAGGCGCAATGGTCACCCCGCGCCTAACACTTTTATGCTAGCTCCACTGGCATCTTAAGTCTACTTATTTCTTCATGTTCTGCAAAGCAAAACCAATGATTACTGAAGTAACCATCCCGTAAGGTAATGTTACTGCCGGTCAATGTGGACCTGGAGATGCTTGGACGGCAAGACGGGCCCTCTACCGTGGTAAAATCAAAGTTGGTAAGACTCGCTCAAAGCCCTCGTATTTCAATCGGTTAATCCCTATCGATCGCGATCGATAACTGCCCTCCCGGCATGCACATGCGCAGAGCGTTGAGCGAAATTCCTGCGAATGGAAACCTATGGCGACTCAGGCACCTGACAAGACCCCACTTCCCGGCGATCAAGCGGACAGCGGCAGCTATACCGGCGAAAACATCAAAATCTTAGAGGGCCTTGAGGCAGTGCGCCTCCGTCCCGCCATGTACATCGGTTCTACGGGCGAGATGGGGTTGCACCATCTTGTGTATGAAGTCGTGGATAATTCCGTGGACGAGGCGCTGGCCGGCTATGCGAAGAAGATCGAGGTTGTGATTCACGTCGACAACTCGATCACTGTGGTCGATGACGGCCGCGGCATTCCTGTGGACATGATGGCGGTGGGCAACGGCGAGATGATGCCGGCGGTACAGGTGGTCTTGACCAAGCTCCACGCGGGGGGCAAGTTCGATGCGTCCACCTACAAGGTTTCCGGCGGGTTGCACGGCGTTGGCGTCAGCTGCGTGAACGCGCTGAGCCAGGAGTTCAACGTTGAAATCTGGCGGGACGGGCATACCTGGGAGATGGACTTCAGTTGCGGCCTGCCCGTGAGTGAGTTGCGCCAGGCCGGTACCAGCAAGCGACGCGGCACCAAGGTCCATTTTCTGCCCGACAGGAGCATCTTCGCCGTCACCGAGTATAACTACGACACGCTGGCGCAACGTTTGCGCGAACTGGCCTTTCTGAACAAGGGACTGGAGATTACGCTCACCGACGAGCGCACTTCCGATCCCAAGACCGGTGAATCCAAGCGCACGGAGTTTCGCTATGCCGGCGGCATCGCCGAATTCGTGAAGCACATCAACCGCGGCAAGCAGGTTTTGCACGATAAGGCGATCGTGATTGAGGCTGCGCGCGACGGAGTGGAAATCGACATTGCGCTGCAGTACAACGACAGCTACTCAGAGACCGTCTTCAGCTTCGCCAACAATATCAATACCGTGGATGGCGGCACGCATCTATCGGGCTTCCGCACGGCGCTGACGCGAACGATCAACGCGATCGGTCAGTCGCTCGGTCTCTTCAAAGACATGAAGGAGAACCTGAGCGGGGACGATGTGCGCGAGGGCCTGGTGGCAGTGGTGAGCGTGAAGCTTCCGCAACCACAGTTCGAAGGTCAGACCAAGGGTAAGCTCAACTCCGACATCGCCGGCATTGTTCAGGCGTTTGTGAATGAGCGCCTGGGAATGTTCCTTGAGCAGAATCCGCCGGTTGCCAAGCGCATTATCAACAAAGCTATCGATGCAGCCAGAGCGCGCGAAGCGGCCCGCAAGGCACGGGACCTGACGAGGCGGAAAGGTGCGCTGGATGGCGGCGGCCTGCCGGGCAAGCTGGCCGACTGCAGCGAGCGCAATCCGGAGCGCTGTGAGCTCTACCTGGTGGAGGGCGAGAGCGCAGGCGGAACAGCGAAGCAGGGCCGCGACAGGCGCTTTCAGGCGATTCTGCCGCTGAAGGGCAAGATTCTTAATGTGGAGAAGGCCCGCTACGACAAGATGCTGGGCCACGAAGAAATCCGCGCGATGATCACCGCGCTGGGCTGCGGCATCGGCAAGGACGACTTTGACCCGGCCAAGCTGCGCTACAGCAAGATTATCCTGATGACCGACGCCGACGTCGACGGATCGCACATCCGTACGCTGCTGCTCACGTTCTTCTTTCGCCACATGACCGAGCTGATCAAGCGCGACAACATCTACATCGCGCAACCGCCGCTCTACAAGATCAAGAAGGGCCGGTTTGAGCAGTACATCAAGGACGACCGCGACTTTGTGAAGGTGATGGTGAACCGCGCGTCGGAGGGCATTGTGGTGCGGCATGGCGAGACGGCAAGCCGCATTGAGGGCGCCGATCTGACGCGCTTTATGGCAACGCTGAACGACTATCTCGGATTTGTAGAGAAGGTGGACAAACGCATCCGCAATGAGAAGCTGACTGAGTTGCTGGCGAGAGCGGAACTTACGCATCGGTCCGATTTTTCTTCGAAGGCCGAGGGCGACGTGCCTGCGAAGCTGGCTGCGCTGCATGCGCAACTGGCAGATAGGGCCGACGAATTCCAGTTCAAGCTGACGGACCCGGTTGAGGACGAAGAGCATCACACATGGTCCATCTGCTTTACTGACTCGCAGGGAGCAACGCGATTCATTGACTGGACGTTGGTTTCAAGCCCCGAATTCCGCCAGATGATGGCGAAGTACACGCTCATCAAGGAATATCTTGAGCCGCCGTTCCTGATCGAGTTTGCCGGCAAGGCCGCCGCAGCGGATACCAGCGCGGACGAAGAAGGGGAAGAAGGCGATGCGCAGGCTGAGGCCAGGCCGGCGCGCCGCTCCTCGCGGATTCCGCGGGAGCCTGTTGAGAAGCAGACGGCGCGTGAACTGTTCGCCTACATCGTGGAGCAAGGCAAGAAGGATTACCAGGTGCAACGCTACAAGGGTTTGGGCGAAATGACGTCGTCGCAGCTCTGGGAGACGACGATGGATCCTGATCGCCGGACTCTGCTTTCTGTGAAGCTTGAGGATATTGCGGAGACGGAGAGGATCTTCACGACGCTTATGGGCGAGGATGTCGAGTCTCGGCGGAAATTCATCGAGGATAACGCTCTCGATGTGAAGAACCTGGATATTTAGCGTCCGCTTCATCCGCACGGTTATTGAATTTCGTCTTGGGGTTTGCAACATCATGTCGAATATCCTTGAGCATCTACCCGCAGGCCAGAAAGTTGGAATCGCTTTCTCGGGCGGGCTTGATACAAGCGCGGCTCTGCACTGGATGAAGCTAAAGGGCGCGCTGCCGTATGCGTATACTGCAAACCTCGGGCAGCCGGATGAATCGGACTACGAACAGATTCCGCGGAAAGCCATCGAGTACGGCGCGGTGCAGGCGCGCCTCATAGACTGCCGTGCGCAACTGGTGCGGGAAGGCCTGGCGGCCCTGCAAAGCGGTGCGTTCCATATCTCTACCGCGGGTGTGACCTATTTCAACACCACGCCCATTGGCAGAGCCGTGACCGGAACCATGCTGGTGAGCGCCATGAAGGAAGACGACGTCAGCATCTGGGGCGACGGCAGCACCTTCAAAGGCAATGACATCGAGCGTTTTTATCGCTATGGCCTGTTGGTGAATCCCGGCCTGATGGTCTACAAGCCGTGGCTCGACGACACCTTCATCCAGGAACTGGGCGGGCGAGCCGAGATGTCCGAGTTTATGCGGAAGTCAGGTTTCGAGTACAAGATGTCCGCTGAAAAGGCGTATTCCACGGACTCGAACATTCTGGGAGCGACGCATGAGGCAAAGGACCTCGAGCACCTGAATACCAGCATGAAGATTGTGGCGCCCATTATGGGCCAGGCATTCTGGCGTGACGATGTCGAGATCAAGCCCGAACAGGTGACGGTCAGTTTCGACGAGGGTTGGCCGGCGGCGTTGAATGGAGTTGCTTTCGCGGATCCGGTCGAACTGATGCTGGAGGCAAACCGAATCGGCGGACGACATGGGCTCGGCATGAGCGATCAGATAGAAAACCGGATCATCGAGGCCAAGAGCCGCGGCATCTACGAGGCTCCCGGATTGGCCTTGCTTTACATTGCGTATGAGCGGCTGATTACCGGGATTCACAACGAAGACACGATCGAGCAATATCGCGACAATGGCAGAAAACTGGGCCGCCTGCTCTACCAGGGGCGCTGGTTCGATCCTCAGGCCATCATGCTGCGCGAGAGTGCGCAACGCTGGGTCGCTAAGCCGCTCACAGGCGAGGTCGTCCTGGAATTGCGCAGAGGCAATGACTATTCGATCCTCAACACGACTTCACCGAATCTTACGTTCAAGCCGGAACGCCTCACGATGGAGAAAGGTGAGTCGATGTTTTCGCCGCGAGACCGCATCGGTCAGCTCACGATGAGGAACCTGGATATTACGGACACACGCGACAAACTGTTGGCTTACGCACAGAGCGGCTTGCTGACCATGCCGACAGAAACCACGGTACCGCAGTTAAAGAAATAGTGGCGGCAGCGTTT
>JAKBHH010000039.1 GCA_021836865.1 Acidobacteriota bacterium | reverse complement strand
CAGCGACCGGGTCAGCGACATCACCGCCGCCTTGCTCGCCGCATACGCGGCCACTTCATGCAGCGCAACAAAGCTGTTCAGGGAAGCGATGTTGATGATCCGCCCGTAGCCGCGCTCCAGCATGTGAGCGCCAAACACCTGGCAGGCGCGCAGTGTTCCCGTCAGGTTCGTGTCGAGAATCCCGTTCCACTCCTCTTCGCTCACGCTGATCGTCGGCGTCCGCTTGATGCGCCCCGCGCAATTGATCAGGATGTCCACCTTGCCGAAGCTCTTCACCGTCTCGGCCAGCAGCGTCTCGAGCGACTTCCGGTCGCACACGTCCGACGCGACGCGCAGCGTCTTGCGGCCCAGCTTTTCAATCGCCGCAGCCGCTTCGTCTACCTGCTGCTGCCTCCGCGCCGTGGCCACCACATCCGCGCCCGCCTCCGCCAGTCCAAGGCTCATCGCGCGGCCAATACCCGACGTGCCGCCGGTCACCACCGCCACCTTGCCCTCAAGGCTCAACAAATTTGCCATTCTGCTCATCTCCTCAAAACTGCGGCCGCGTGCTGTAACGCGGCCTGGTCCTTATCCCTCAAACACCGGCGCGATATGCCGGTTGTAGAGGTTCTCTGTCACGTTGCGCGCAATCACGTCTTCATGCGCTTCCAGCAGGCCCAGGTAGCGCGGGCCCATCTTTGCCGCCACCTTGAAGCCAACATGCAGCAGTTGCCGCAAGCTGCTGTTGTATGCGGCATTCGCCTGAACGTGGCGCAGCGTAGAGGTGTACTGCTCCGGGGTCCACTTGGCCACTTCGGCCGGCGCCGGCAGCTTCGCCACATCAATGTCGATCACCGTCGCATAGGGCGCACACAGCTGCTCGCGATGCGCAAACGCCTCGGCGTAGATCTCCTTCGCCAGCGCCAGTCCATCGCCGCCCGCTTCGGCCAGTCCAATCAGTTCTTCCAGCCACGTCGTGCCTGCGGTCTTGAGGTGCACGCCCGCGTCAAAGCGCTTCATCGTTCTATGAATCGCCGGGTAGATCGAAAACTTGTCGCTTCCCGAGTGCACGCTCAGCTTCAGATTCGCAGGCAACCCGAAGTGCTCGACCGCGTACGCAATCGCGGCCACGTCCTGTTGGAATTCCCGCTCGAACTGCGCCACGTCGCCCACGTAGTCCACGCCCTTGTTGAACCGCCCGCTGAACTTCGGCGCAATTGTCTGCACCGGAATCCCCTCATCCGCGATCGCCGCCAGAATAATCAGCAGCTCCACCGGGCTTTGCGCCGTGTCCGTCTCGTCCATGGACACTTCAGGAATGAAGTTGCCCTCGCCCTTCGCGTTCAGAATCGTCCGGTATACTTCGCCCGCCGTCTTCACCGCGCCCAGGTATTTGCGCGCCGTCGTTTCCAGCAGTTCCGCAGTAATTTGAAAGGCCTCGTTCACGCCCTTCAATTCGATGCGCCCAACCAGCCCCGCACGCTGCTTCAGAAACGCGCTGATCTCCGCCTCCGCCGCGGGCTTGCCGATAAAGTCCGCCACGTCCAGTGTGTAGAAATCGCACGCTGGCAGAAAGCGTCCCACCGTCTGCTGCGTGATGTGGTCCGCATCGCAGAAGTAGGGCAGCGTCCAGCCCAGCGCCTTCACCGCGGCGTCCGCGGCAGCGCGCACGCTCGCCGGCTCGGAGCCGATAATCAGATGTTCGCGATTGGACTTGTTCCACACCGGCGCTACTTCCACGCCGTGCGCCAGCGCCTTGACGCACGCCTTCAATTGCGCCTTCGCCTGGTGCGCAAAGCGGTCCCCCGTGCCAATGGAATACTTGCTGAGTGTCAATCCCCGCGTATTCATACCCTCTCCCGTTTTCAAGAATGCTGCTCCTGCAAAGTCTTCCAGCCGCTACCCGGCGAGTTCCACGCGCTTTAGCCCCGGCGCCAGCAAATACAGAATCGCCAGCGCCGTCACATAAGCGCTTCCCGCAATCGCAAACAGGCTCGCGTAGCTGTGCGTCAGTTGCAGAATGTGCCCTGCATAGAACGCCAGAAGCGCTCCGCCCGCCGAGCCCGCCATGCCGCCGATGCCCGTCATGAAGCCAACCGCGCTGCGCGGAAACATATCCGACGCCGTGGTAAACAGATTGGCCGACCAGCCCTGATGCGCCGCCGCCGCCAGGCTCAGCACCGCCACTGCCAGCCACTCAGAGTTCGTGTGCGTAATCACAAAAATCGGCAACACCATGCACGCGCAGAACAGCATCGCCGCCAGCCGCGCCTGCACGGCGCTCAGTCCCAGCTTTCTGAACGGCGACGGCAGCCAGCCGCCGCCAATACTGCCCACCGCCGACGCGTTGTACACCACGATCAGCGGCAGCCCCAGGTGCGCCAGGTCCAGGTGGAACCGCGCGCTGAAGTACGACGGCAGCCAGAAAAGATAAAACCACCAGATCGGGTCTGTCAGAAACTTTGCAAGCGAATAGCCCCACGTCTGGCGATGAGCAAGCAGACTCCGCCACGGAACCGAAGGCCCCATCTGCGCCGCCGCTTCCTGGTAGATGTACCGCAGCTCCGCTCCCGTCAGCGTGGGATGGTCCGCGGGCTTGCGATAGTTGCGATACCACCACACAATCCACACAGCGCTGAAGCCGCCCGTCAGCAGAAACGCCGCATGCCACCCGTAGCGCAGCGTCACCCACGGCACCAGCAGCGGCGCAAGAACCGCGCCCAGATTCGCGCCGGAGTTGAAAATGCCCGTCGCCAGCGACCGCTCGCTCTGCGGAAACCACTCCGCCACCGTCTTGATCGCCGCGGGAAAGTTGCCTGACTCGCCAAGCCCCAGCGTGAACCGCGCAATGCCAAACTCCAGCACGGTGTTGGCAAGCGCATGGCCCATGGCAGAGAGACTCCACACCGCCATAATCACCATGTAGCCGATTCGCGTGCCCACCTTGTCCACAAACCGCCCGGCAGCAAGCAGTCCCAGCGCATAGGCAATCTGAAAGGCGTCCACAATGTAGCCGTAGCCCACTTCCGTCATGCCGATGCTGTGCTCCAGCGTGGGCTTCAGAATCGAGATGACCTGTCGGTCCATGTAGTTGATCGACGTGGCTGCAAACAGCATCGCGCAGATGGTCCAGCGCACGCGGCCCATCCGCGCAATCGGCGGAAGCTCTTCTTCGACCTGTCCGCTGGAAGTGAATCCGCCAGCCATGCACCTTCTCCTTACAGCCTGTACGCCCGCTTCACCAGCCCAACCGTCAGTGCGTGCGCCACATCATGCGCCTCGTCTTCTTCCAGCCGGTGTTCGGCCACCAGCCGCGCCAGAAACGCGCAGTCAACCCGCCGCGCCACATCGTGCCGCGCCGGGATCGAAAGAAATGCGCGTGTGTCGTCGTTAAAGCCCACCGTGTTGTAGAAGCCCGCCGTCTCCGTCGCAAGCTCGCGAAAGCGCATTATCCCCTCGGGGCTGTCGAGGAACCACCACGGAGGACCCAGCCGCAGGCACGGATAGTGCCCCGCCAGCGGCGCAAGCTCGCGACTGAAGGTCGTCTCGTCCAGCGTGAAAAGAATAATCGTCAGCTTGCTCTCATTGCCAAATCGGTCCAGCAGCGGCCGCAGCGCATCCACATAGTTGGTCGCCCGCGGAATATCCGCCCCCGTGTCCCGCCCGTACCGCTCGTACACCTTGCGGTTATGGTTGCGCACGCTGCCCGGATGAATCTGCATCACCAGCCCGTCTTCCAGGCTCATCTGCGCCATCTCGGTCAGCATCTGCGCGCGGAACAGCTCCTGCTCCGCGGCTGTGGCCTGGCCCGTTCGCACTCGGCTGTAGAGCTTCTCCGCTTCGGTCTTTCCCAGGTCCGCCGTCTGCGCCGTCGGGTGTCCGTGGTCCGTGGCCGTGCAGCCCAGCGCACTGAAGCGCGCCCGCGTCTTGCGCAACGCCTGCAGATATCCGCCCCACGTCGCCGTGTCCTCGCCCGTCTTCGCGCCCAGCTCCGCAATCCGCTCCGCAAATCCCCCAAACTCCGGGTCCACCACCGGGTCCGGCCGGAACGTCGGTAGAATCCTGCCCCCCCATCCTGAAGCGCGAATCGCCGCGTGATCCTCCAGCGTATCCAGCGGAGAATCCGTCGTCGCCAGCACCTCCAGGTTAAAGCGCTCATACAAGGCCCGCGGCAGGAACTCCGCGGTGGTCAGCTTCTCCGCAATCGTTTCGAAATAGTGATCCGCCGTCTTCTCGCTCAGCCGCTCCGTCAGGCCAAAGAGCTCCTGGAACGCAAAGTCCAGCCACATCCGCGTCGGCGTGCCGCGGAAAAGATGATAGTGGCTGGCAAAAATCCGCCACACCTTCCGCGGCTCCTTCATCACCGCCTGCCCTATCTCCAGATCGTCCATCGACACGCCCTGGCTGTAGAGCATTCGATACACATAGTGGTCCGGCTGCACAAACAGCTTCGCCGGATCCGGAAACGGCTCGTTCTTCGCAAACCACGACGCCTGCGTGTGCCCATGCGGGCTCACAATCGGCAAATGACGAATCGATTTGTAAAGAGAGCGGGCAATCGAGCGCACCTTGGGCTCGGCAGGAAACAGGCGGTCATCATCGATCAACATGGCAATGAGCAGCTTTTCTGGCCCTTTTCAGAGCCGTGATCTGATCCGTGCAGAGGTCAGACCACAAGTATACACATCGACGGCACAGCTGTCTCGTTCAACTTTCCTTCTTTTTTCGAAAGCCGCGACCGCGCTTCCGGTGGTAAGCTCATTTTGTCCATATTTTCCGCATTCAATCTGCAAGAAGGTGCATCCTATGCCGCGGGTTAAACCGGAAGTGCCCGAATCTCACCGAACCATGCAAGTGGTCAACCACGTTCGCTCCCTGATTGAAAGTGGCACGCTCCAGCCCGGCGACAAACTTCCGCCCGAGCGCGAGCTCTCCCGCGACCTCAAGATCAGCCGCGCCAGCCTCCGCACCGGCATCGGCTATCTCGCCGCCATGGGCGTCATGAAGATTCGCCACGGCGTCGGCACCTTCGTCGCCGATGGACCGCCCGACATCGGCAAAGCCTCGCTCAGTTTCATGGGCGCGCTCCACGGCTTTCAGTCCTGGCAGATGTTTGAAGCCCGCATCCTGCTTGAGAGCAGTCTCGCAGCCCTGGCCGCCGAGCGTGGAAAAGAAGAGCATCACGCACTGCTCTCTGAGGAAGTCGCCGAGATGTTTGCCGCCCTTGAAAATCCCTCCGAGTACCTCATCCACGATGTGCTCTTCCATCGCATCATCGCCCAGGCCTCCGGAAATCCCATCCTCGCCGCCATCATGGAAACCATCACCTCCTCCATGTACGACAAGCGTCGCAAAACCGTCGAGCGCGCCATCGACCTCCGCGAATCCGCCGAGATGCACCGCGAAATCTACCGCGCGGTCCGCTCCCGCAGGCCCGCCGACGCGCGCCGCCTCATGGAGCAGCACCTCCGCATGGCCCAGACCGCCCAGGGCATGGAACGGCCCGCGGACAAAAAAGCCTCGGCCCCCGCGCCAAAAGATGGCCCCCTCCGCGCCAAAACCTCGGCCGACTAGCAACATTTCCGGTTTGATCATCGGGATCGGCTAAGTTTCGTGAGGCCCTGTTCACACGACTGAGGCGCTGAGGTAGCATGGATTCTGCAAAACTCAGGAAGTGCCTCTGCACGGTAAATGCCTGAGAATCGTCCTCTTGATCCGGAGACCCTGAAATGTCCTGCTCCTTCCCCACTGCACTGCGCTGCGTTTGCCTGCGCTCGCCGGTTGTTGCCATCCTCATCGGCTTCGGAGCCTGCGCTGTAACCGCGCAGCAGCCCAGAAACACCGCGCAGTCCACCGCCCCGGTTCCGCTGTTGCCCGCGCCCGCCGCCAGCCCGGAAGTACAGCCCGATGGGACAACCACATTCCGCCTCGTCATGCCCGATGCGACCAGCGTGAAATTGGAACTGGAAGGCCCGGCATCGCCCTACCCCATGACGAAGGACTCGCAAGGCGTCTGGACGGTGACGGTCCCCAATCTTGCACCGGAATATTACAGCTACTCCTTTAATGTGGACGGCACTGAGGTGCTCGACCCGCACAACGTCACCATCAAGACCAGCTTCTTCAGCAACCAGAATGTCTTCCTCGTGCCGGGAAAACCTCCCATGCCGTGGGAGCCCGAAAACGTTCCCCATGGCGTCGTCCATCACCACTTCTATCACTCGGATATCGTTGGCGTTGACAGCCAGTACTACGTCTATACACCTCCAGGATTCGATCCGAAAAGCAGCCTGAAATATCCCGTGCTCTACCTGCTGCATGGTTACAGCGACAAGCCAAGTGCCTGGACGCGCATGGGAAAAGCCAACGTCATGCTCGATAACCTCATCGCAGAGGGAAAAGCAAAACCCATGATCGTGGTGATGCCGTGGGGCTATGGCGACATGCAGATGATTGCTCGCGGCTGGGCTGCCTGGAGAGATCCGCAGTTGATCGCCAGTAACTTCATGAAATTCTCCGATGCCCTCTTCAAGGAAGTGATGCCGCGCGTGCAGCAGGAGGATCCGGTCTCAGACAAGCAGGAGGACCACGCCATCGCCGGCCTGTCCATGGGCGGGGCTGAGAGCTTACTCGTCGGGCTGAACCATCCCGACTACTTCGCGTATGTCGGCGGCTTCAGCGCGGGTGGACTCGGGGATGGCCCCTATGCTCCCGTGTTTCCAGGCATCGCGCCGAAGACCGCGGCGCAGATGAACAACGAACTGCGCGTGCTCTGGATCGCCTGCGGGACCGAGGATGGCCTTTTCCCGCCCAACCAACACCTCATCGCGTGGCTGCAGCAGCAAGGCCTGCGTCCCGCGGCGATTCAAACTCCGGGGCGTCATGTATGGATGGTCTGGCGCAATAACTTCAGCAACTTTGCGCCGCTCCTTTTTCAGGCCCAGCCCAAACAGGACTCTCAGTAGCAGCGCGACATTTCGCAGACCTGCCCGCAATCAGAAGTTGAACCGCAGCTCAAACTGAACCCGCCGGTTGTTGCCGTACGAGGGCAGCATCGGATCCGTTGCCGACGAAAGCGTATTCGACTGGTTAAACAGCGGCGAGCTCAGGTTCCCCGTCGGCAATCCGCGATTGTCATGGTTCAGCAGGTTCCGTGCCGTCACGCTCGCTGTCAGGTGCGGTCCCGTCGGCGTGTGCGGAAGATAAAACCATCCCGGACGCATCTGCGCCGCCGGGGTCACCCCGCCAGGTTCCGCGCGGTGAAATGCAAACGCGCGACTCACCCGCAGATTCATCTCCATGAAGGCCGGACCCTGCCCAAAGTTCCGCGGAAGAATCGCTTCGCCCGCTGCCGGCGACGGATCGAGCAGCCCATACGGCGTCTTCACTACGCCCGGCCGCGTCGCATCCGTCGCAATCCCCGGCCGGTCGTTGTAAATCGAGTCGCCGTTGTTGTCGTGTCCCGTCGTGATGTTGAAAGGCGCACCCGAACGCACGATGAAGTAAGGGCTCATCGTCATGCCCAGAGGCCCCGGCAGCGTTCCGTTCACCACCGCATAGTGGTGGATGTCCGTCGCCGCGCGCCCATACTCCGCCGCCAGGTTGTTTTGGTTCACAGGAAACATCGACGCCCCATCCGTGTTGTCCAGAGCATGAGTCCACGTGTAATTCCCAAACAGCGCAAACCCGTTGCGATACTTCCTGCGCACTGACACCGTCACCTGCGTCTCGTTCAGGCTCCCCTCGGATTTGTACTGGTAGTTGTTCCCCGCCGCCGCGTTCGCCGCCACATTCGCGGAGTAGAGCAGATGCCTCCCTTGCGTGTTCGCCACCGTAATCCCGCCCACCGTCGCGCCCGGCAGCCTCTGCTCCACTGAGAGCGAGGACTGCATCAGGTAAGGCGCGCGCAGCGCAGGCGAAAGCGTCTCGATCGTCTGCGCCAATCCCTGCCCCGCAAACGCGCTCACCGGCGGCGCCGTCGGATAGAAATCCGGATTCGCCACGACAAACTGCTGCTGCGTCACCCCGTTGTAGCGCAGCGTATTCACATAGAGCTCCGGTAAGAACCGCTCGAAGAACATGCCGATGCCCGCGCGAATCACCGTGCCGCTGTGCGGCCCGCCCGGCATCCATGCCACCGCCAGCCGCGGTCCCACATCCGTCCACCGGTGGATCGTGTTCTGGCCCTCCCAGCGCAGCCCCGCGCTCAGAGTCAGCCGCTTGCTCATCCTCCAGTCGTCCTGCGCAAAGGCGCCAAAATCAAACTGCATCACGCTCGCCCCCGGCGCGCCCGTCGCTACCGTGTACTGCGACGCGCCGCCGCCCAGCGCGCGAATCTGCGCCGGAGAAAGACCCATCCCCTCGAGCACCAGCGTCCGCTGGTACCGCTCAAGCGATGAAATGCTCGCCATCGCCGGCGCGCCCGTCGGCCCCAGCACCGGTTGGCCGGTCGTGCCCAGCACCGGCGCAACGCCCCCGGAGAATACATACTCGCCGTTGAACTTCGTCGGCGCATCGTTGTGGAACGCCAGAAACCGCGCCTGCTCGCCCACCTCTATCGTGTGCGCCCCATGCACGTGCGATACATAATCCTGGATCTCGTACAGCGACTGGTTCTGCGCAAACGCGCCCGCCGCCGCGCCGCCGCCGGTAAATGAATTCAGCACCGCAATCGTGGGTGCCGTGCTTGCCGGGCTGTCGGTCGCGCCCAGCCGCAGATACTGAATGCGCAACTCGTTCACCGTCGCGCGATTCAGCGCCGTCGTCGCGGAAACCTGCATGTCCTCGGTCTGCAGGTTCGAGCCGTACGCCCCCGTCCCCAGAACAAATCCGCCCGGCCCGGTGCCCGCCGCCGTGTCGCGCGTGTACTCAAACCGCGTCGTCAGCGTCGTGTTCTCCGTCGCCTGAAAATCCACCCGTCCACCCGTTGAAAGATTCTGCGCCGGTATCAGCAGTGTCTGGCTCAGCGCCAGCGGTTGCAGCGCCGCACTCAGCACCTGCGCATTCACCACCGCGTTGTTCGTCGCAATCCGATCCTGAAAATCCAGAAAGTACGAGAGCCTCTGCGTCAGCGGCCCGCCCACGCTGCCCGTAATCAGTTGCGCACGGTACGGCGCCTGCGTGGTTGCAAACGGATTGCGCGAGTCCAACGCCACATCGCTGATCCGGTACGCAAACTCCCCATGCACAGGGTTCGTGCCCGGCTTCGTCAATACCTCAATCCGGCCCAGACCTACGTGATCGAACTGCGCGGAGTAGGGGTTCTGGTTGATCTTGATCTGCCGGATCGCGGCCTTGGGCGGCAGCTTCTGACCCTTGAAGCCATCCGTGTACAGTTGCACGCCGCCCGACGGCGAAGGTCCCGCCATCGCCAGAAGATCCTCCATCAGATCATCCGGATCGTCCGGCAGCGACTCCAGATCCTGCTCCCCAAGCACAATCGCGCCCGCATTCGCCTCCGGATCCGCGCTGATTAGCGGCTCCTCGTCTGCATGGACCACCACGTCCGCCGTCGTCGCCGCCACCTTCAGTGCAAAGTCCGCCGTGCTCGCCGCGTCCATCACGCGCTGCTCCGCGTCGCTCGCGGCAAAGTTCTCCGCTGCCGCATGAATCGTGCACTTCGCTCCCGCCGGCAGTTGCAGCACATAGCTGCCGTCGCTCCCGGTTGTTGTCTGCGCCGGCCGGTGACCGCACAACGCCACCACGCGCGCCCCCGCTATCGCGCCGCCATTCTCGTCCCGCACCGCACCGCGCAGCGCCATCGTCGGCGCTGTCTGCGCCCACCCACTCGTCGCCGTCAGCAGCACTGCCGCCATCCCCAAGCGTCGTTCCATTCGTCTCTTCATGCAATCCGCTCTGCCGGCGCTCGGTGATAGTCCATATACCACCACGCGAACCGTTCAATGCCTTCTTCCAGGCAAATCGATGGCCGGTAGCCTGTCAGCTCCATCAGCTCATCCATGCACGCATACGTCTCCGGCACATCCCCCGCCTGCATCGGCAGATATTCCCGCAGCGCGCGCCTCCCAAGGCTCGCCTCCAGCACTTCAATAAAATGCAGCAGCTCCTCCGGACGGTTGTTCCCGATGTTGATCACGCGGCTCCGCGCGTTGCTCAGCAGCGTGCCGCCGCTCGACTCGATTAAAGGCGTCTCAGGCGCCAGCGGCAGCAACCTCACAATCGCTTCCACCACGTCGTCCACATACGTAAAGTCGCGCCGCATCGCCCCGTGGTTGTAGACCTTGATCGGCCGCCCCGCAAGAATCGCATCGGCAAACTTGTAGTACGCCATGTCCGGTCGGCCCCACGGCCCATACACCGTGAAGAACCGCATCCCCGTAACCGGCAGCCCATATAGATGGCTGTACGTGTGCGCGATCAGCTCATTCGCCCGCTTCGTCGCCGCATAAAGAGAGATCGGACAATCCACCGCATCCGCTGTCCGGAAGGGAATCGACGTATTGGCCCCGTACACTGAGCTCGACGACGCATAAAGAAAATGCCGCACATCGGCGCCATGCGCGCATGCTTCCAGCAGGTTTACAAATCCCGCAAGGTTGCTCTCCACATACGCGCCGGGATTCTCCATCGAGTAGCGCACGCCCGCCTGTGCCGCCAGATGCACCACGCACTCCGGCCTGGCGCGCTCCACCAGTTGTCGCACCGCGGCCCCGTCGGCCAGTTCCGTGCGCTCAAACAGGAAGCGGCCATGCTGCTCCAGTTGCGCCAGGCGCGCTCGCTTCAGCGCCACCGCGTAGTAGTCGTTCAGATTGTCCAGGCCAAACACCACATGGCCATCCTTCAGCAGCCGCTGCGCCATGTGATAGCCCACAAAACCCGCCGCTCCCGTCACCAGAACTCTCATGCCACATCTCCTGCCAGGCATCTCGACGCCTGGAATGTATTCACCGCCTGCAGCACCGGGTGAGCGGCCGTGCGCGGCAGATGCACCACGCTCAGCCCTTGGCATGGCCCAAGGCTCGGCGGCGTCTCCAGGCCGTCCCATCGCATCGACCGCTGCACCACCTCGCGCAGCACCTCGCCGCGTCCTGTGATCAGCAGGTTTACAACCTCATTCGGCCGCTGCCGGCTCAGTTGCCGCTCAATCGCTCCCCGCAGCCCAGCCTCTGTGCACGTCTCGATCGTGGATCGCCGCCGGTACCGCAGCAGCCGCATCGCCGCCGTCACGCCCTCCTGCCCCGCCGCAAGCGCGCGGTGGATCGGCAACCGCTCAATCATCTGCGCCAGTGTCTCTTCCTCTTCGACACGCACCCGCTCGTCGGCGCTCGCCACCAGCAGCAGCCGCAGGCCATCCTTGCCGTCCTTCAGCTTCGGAAGCTTCGCTTCGATGTGGCTCATCTCGTTCAGTACGTCAAGATGCAGCCGATCGGGCCAGCTATGCGCCGTCACACAGCTCAACCCACCATGCGAGATCTGCAGCGTGTTGAAGCTGCGAATACTCAGCCGTAATGCCGCCAGCAGCACAATCCGCGCCGGCCCGCCGTGCGTCACCAGCAGAATGTTCCTGCCCGCCTGCGTGCTCAGCAGTCTTGACAGAAAGCGATGCACGCGCTGCTCCATCTCCAGCACCGGCCACCGCTCCTTGCCCTCGACATCTCGCAATGAAAAGTTCCCGGGACTCTCGTGAAACTGCCGTAGCTGCTCCGGATAGCGCTCCCGCACTTCCGCATACGTCAGACCCTCCCAACCAGGCAGCTCCGTCTCGCGCAGAGCCTCGGCCACTTCCGGCGCCGGCACGCGCTCCCCCTGCTGCAGCGCCCCTCGCACCAGCTCCACCGTCTGCACCGCGCGGCGCAGCGGGCTTGTGTATACCGCGTCAAGTCCTTCGCAAGCCAGCCGCGCGCCCGCGCACTCCGCGCTGTGGACGCCCTCCGCGGTCAGTTCGCTCTCTGGCCCGCAGCCTTGAAACGTCTGCGCGTCATTCAGCGTGCTCCGCCCGTGGCGCAGAATCCAAAGACGCGTTGGCTGCACCGCCCGCTCACCTTGCATGTACAACCTCCTGTTGCATCCCCATAGGTGCACGTTGCATGTACAAAGCCCGGTAGCCCCCGCCGCGGCGCATCAGTTGCACATGCGTCCCCTGCTCCTCCAGCCGCCCATCGCACAGGTAGAGAATCCGGTCCGCGTCCTGCGCCTCGCCAATCTCGTGCGTAATCGTCAACGTGGTCCGGCTCGCGCTCAGCTCGCGCAATGCGCTCAACACAAGCTCCCGGTTCTTGCTATCCAGCCCGGTTGTCGCCTCATCCAGAAGCAGAATCGAGGAGTCCCGCAGATACGCCCGCGCAATCGCCATCCGCTGCCGCTGACCGCCCGACAGCGTCGCGCCGCGCTCGCCCACCTGCGTCGCATAGTCGCTTGACATCCGTTGGATGAACTCCGCCGCGCGCGCCTTCACCGCCGCGCGGCGTATCTGCTCCTCGCTCGCGCGCAATGAGCCCAGCCGGATATTCTCCGCGATGCTGCCCGTAAACAGCACCGTCTCCTGCATCACCACCGCAATCTGCGCGCGCAGGCTTTCCAGGGTGAGATTGCGGATATCCTCTCCATCCACGCGGATCACCCCCGCCTGCGGATCGTGGAAGCGCATCAGCAGCGCCGCCAGCGTCGACTTCCCGCTGCCCGATGGCCCCACAATCACTCCCCGCTCCCCGGCCCGCAGCGTAAACGAAACGTCCTTCAGAACAGGATGCCCAGGACGATACGCAAAGGTCACACCCTCAAACTGAATCTCGCCTCTCAGCCGCGGCGCGGTGATTGAGCCGATCGTGTTCGCGATCGTGGGTGTCTCGGCAAACAGCGCAAGCACGCGCCCGCCGGACGCCAGCGCCTTGGCAATCCGCGCAAGATACTTCGCCGTCTGCCGGATCGGCTTGAAAGAGTTCCGCAGATAGCTGATAAACACAATCAGGTCGCCCGCCGTCAGCTTGCCGTCCAGAACGCTCTTAGCCCCCAGCAGCAGCACGCCCGCTGTCGCCAGCGCGGCAAACAGATCCACCACGCCCGCCAGCCGCGATGAAAGCTGCTGCGCCCGGTTGCCTTCCATCAGGCTGCCCTGGTTGTCGCCGCTGATGCGATGTACAAATTCTTCCTCCAGCCCATACGCCTGGATCGTCTGGATCGCGCCCATCGCCTCCGCTGCAATCGCTGCAATGCCTCCATCCCGCTTGCGCTGTTCCCGCGCCACCCGCTGGATCCGCTTCGTCGTCCGCGTCACCACGATGTAGAACGCCGGAAACACAGGCAGCACCAGCACGCCAAGCCGCCAGTTCATCCCCAGCATCACCGCCACCATTGCCAGCAGCACCAGGCTTCGCGTCAGGAAAGGAAGCAGCGCCGACACCGTCACGTCGCGCAGCCGGTCGATGTCTGCCGTCACGGACGCAATCAGGTCGCCCGTCTTGTGCCGACGATGGAAACTCATGTCCAGCGATTCAAGATGGCGGAACAGCCGCAGCCGCAACTTCGTCAGGACCTTCGACGCCGCTATGCCCAGCGCCACACTGCTCAGATAGTCGAACAATCCGCCCAGCGCGCTGAAGACAACCATGCTGCCCGCGGCCAGCACGATGAGCGCCATCCGATGCCCCGCTTCCCATGCGGTGATCGAGATGCCAAGCAAATAGACCTCTTTGGCGCGCCCGTGCCCATGCCGGAAGATCGCGTCATAGATAAACTTCAGAGGCCATGGCTCAAGCAGACGAAAGGCAACCGTCAGCAGCACTGCTACCGCCGATGAAGCCAGAAGATTGCGCTCCGCCGCCGCATCGCGTCCGCACAGCCGCATCAGGCCGCTTCCAATGCGCCATGTCTCCGCCCGCGCCGGTGTCTGCTCTCTTGCGCTCTTCATGCGCTCGTCTCTCCGCAGACCACGCGCTCCCGCTGCTTCTGCCTCGCCTCATTCATGCCGGTCATTACCGCCGCCAGCAGCTTTTCGTGCGCACGACGCGCGCTTGCCTCCAGGGTGAAGTCGGCTTCTACGCGTTGCCGCGCCCGCTTCACAACCTCCGCCGCCCGCTCGCGATGCGTCAGCACATATTCGATCGATGCCGCCAGAGCCTCCGGCTTGTGCGGATCGACAATCCATCCCGTCTCCTCGTGCCGCACCAGCTCGGTAATTCCGCTGACATTCGTGGTCACAACGGGAACACCCGCGGCCATCGCCTCGTACAGCACATTGGGAATCCCGTCGCGATCGCCGTTCTCCAACACCACGCACGGCAGCGCAAACACCGCGGCGCGCCTGTACTGCTCCACCACCTCTGGCTGCGCCAGCCTGCCCGGCATCTCGATCACGGCTTCGAGCCCCAGCTCCCGGCGCAGTTGCTTCAGCGCCGCTTCCTGTTCGCCGTAGCCCACGATCACGCAGCGCATCCTGCAATTTCTGTCGCGAAGAATCGCGCACGCACGGATCAGATCCTCCAGACCCTTCTTCGGTGAGAACCGTCCCACCGTCAGCACTGTTGAAATCGCTTCGGGCTCGCGCGCCGCCTCGCCGCGGCCTTTCACAGCAAACCGCGCCGTGTCGATCCCGTGATACGCAAGATGAATCGCCGCACCCGGCCCGGCAATCGCCCGCAGATACTGCTCGTTGAAGGCCGTGCACGTCATCACCGCGGTCGCCGCCTGAATCCTCCGCTCCAGGTCCCGCGCGCCGCTGGTGTAGATGTCCTTCGCATGTGCCGTAAAGCTGAATGGAATCCCGGTCAGCCAGTGCACAATCTCGGCAAGCGCTGTCGGCAGGTTTGCAAAGTGCGCGTGCAGATGCGTGATTCCCTGCTTTTCCAGCTCCCATGCCAGGCACGCAGCCTGAAAGAAATGCTTCCTGCGCGGCTCCGTCGCGCTCGTAAAGTACCGTGCCAGCGCCTGCGCATACCGCACCGGCCGCTTCGTCAACATTCCAAGATTCGCCGCCAGATTCTTCAAGGGTTCCAGCAGAGAGGCCTCCAGTTGCAGCCCCGGCACGTAATGCACCGGCGCCTTCACCCGCGCCACGCCCGGATGCACCGGCTCCTTCGCCGGCCGTTTCAGCGCGTAGATGCATAGATCCCAGCCCATCTCTTCGAGCCCCAGAATCTCGTTCAGAATGAAGGTCTCCGACAAGCGCGGAAAGGTCTTCACCAGAAAACCGACACGTACGGCAACCCTCGTCATAGAAGCTCTTCCTCAGGCACGAAGCCTGTTGATTTGAAGCCGGGTAGTTTTGAAGTCCGGCTGTTGAGCGCCGGAATGAAATCGCTAGGAGGCAGCAGCGTCCACAAATGGTTCGCCGACTTCCCACTCCGGCAGCCTTGCCTGCGGCATATGCATCGCTTGCGCGGATCTCCGTCCGCCGATCTGGCGAATGAAGTGCGCGATCCGCGGCAATGCGCCCATGTCCAGTCGCCATTCGCTGCGGCCATGCCGCTGCGCATCGCTCAGTTGCGTCAGCACCGCGTCCGCCACCGCATCGGCTCGCAGTCCATGCGGAGAGAGCGCAACATACGGCCCATAGTCCGCCATGCGCTCCATGCGAATCAGTTGCTCCATCACCGGTGCTGTGCGCGGCACCATCACCGCGCGCTTGTTCAGCGTCGCCAGCTCGCACACGGTGTTGTATCCGCCCATCGAGATCACCACGTCCGCCGCATGCATGTAGCTCATCATGTCCGGCACAAATTCGAGCACGCGCGTGTACGGCGCGTTCGCGGCCGCTGTGCTCAGGCGCTTGCGTTGCGCGGACGGCAGCTCCGGTCCCGCCACCACCACCATGTGCGCGCCGCGCTCAGTGTGCAGTCTGCGCGCAGCTTCAATGCTCTGCAGCATCAGCGCAAAGCCATCTTCGCCGCCGCCCGCTGTCGCCAGCACCAGGGCGGTTCCGCTGCTCACGCCCAGCTCCGCCCGCAGCTTCGCGCTGTCTTCAAGCGCCTCGTGGCGCGCCACGTAGCCGCAGTACATCACCTTCCTGCAGATCGCAGGCGGAATCCGGTACTCCGCGCACACGTCGAAAACGCCTTGCGAGCCAAGCACCAGGATGCTGTCGTAGTACCAGTGCAGCACATTGTTGTAGCCGCGCTTCGTCCACTCTTCCGTCGTCTTCGCCGGCGCGTCCAGAATGTCGCGCAGCACCAGGCTCACATGCGTGTCCGGCAGTGCACAGCGCACGTGCCGCAGCGCCGGCTCCAGCTCGCCTGCCAGTCCATCCGGTTTCTTATCCACCAGAATCACGTCCGGACGAAACGAGAGGACGGTCGAGAGCAGCAGCTCGCGCCGCAGCCGAATCACCTCATCGGCCTCCATCGGCAGAAACTTCACCCCCAGCTCACCCGTATCTGACCGCTTCAGGCACGGCAGCTTGATGTAGTCGATTCCCGCGGCCACGCGAAAGCTCTGCAGCATCGGCGACCCGGACACAATCAGGATCGACAGGTTCTCCACCGTCGCATGCAAGTGGTGGCAGATCGCCAGCATGCGGCGAATATTGCCCAGCCCAAACGTATCGTGCGAGTAGACCATCAGGCGCATAACGTCCGGCCCTCCGCGCGGCGCGACGGCGCCTCGTACCGCGCCGTCACGGTGCTGCTCTCGCGAGACATCGCGCCCGCCAGCACCGCCTCCGCGCGGAGCTTCCGGTGCAGCAGCTTCAGAATCTGCGCGCTTGTCTTCGCGCCGTCCATCTGCGGCGCCGCCACCTGCAGCGGATCGATCAACGCCTCTTCAATGCGCCCCGCAAGACGCCCATTCTGCAGATCCCTCGCATCGAGCGCGCGCAGCTGCCCCTTCGCCGCAAGGCTTTCCACGCGCATCCGCTGTTCGCTGTCGCCGTTCGGCTCCGCCGCATGGACCAGCGCCTGCGCCCGCGCAGCCTGCAGTTCCATCACCGTGTTGTATCCGCCCAGACTCACTGAAAGCGCGGCCCGCTCCAGCAGCTTGCGCAGAAAGGGAAGATCGTGCACCAGGCACACCCGGTCCATCCCCGCGGCCATGCGCTCGTATCGCGCATAGATATCCGCCGGCGCCAGCGGACCTGCGCAGATCAGAATCCTGTGCGGAAAGCGCCCGCAAACGGCCGGCGCCGCTTCAAGCGCCGCAAAGGTCAGTTGCTGGCCCGCATGGAGCCTTCCGCTGCCGCAGCTCACCACGATGAACTCTTCGCCGCCCAGCTCCCGCTCCACAAACATCCGCGCTGCGGCATCCAGCCGTTCCGCCTGCCTACCGCACTCATCGGCAACCACGTAGCCCGTGTGCATCACCGCCGGGCGAAGCTCCGTCGCCAAACCGTACGTAGTCTGCAGCGGCTGCATCAACTCGTCGGAGTGCACAAGCACCACATCGTAAAAGTGATTCACGATCTTCAGCACGCGCCGTTCGTGCGCTTCCTGGTCCCGCTTGCGCACCAGAATGTCCCGCACGCTCGCCGCAATCAGAGGCCTGTGCTCTGCATTCCGTGCACGTTCCAATAGCGGCAGCAATTCAAATTCAAACTTCTTCCGGCCAAACGGGTACATCTCCGTGATCAGCGCATCCGGCGCAAAGGCATCAAACAACGCCAGCAGTCGCACCGTGCGGCGTACCTTGGTTTCATTCAGACTGTGCTCATCCCCGCACGTTGACAGCGTCTTGTACTCCGGATCGGTTTGCAGCGCTTCAAGCTGCTCCACCTTCACCGCCGGCGGAAACATGAAGTCGCGCGGCACATCGCCGCCAACCACCAGCAGCACATCCCATCCATCCGTGCTCAATGCGCGCGCCAGTTCCGTGCTGCGAATCAAGTGCCCGATTCCTGCCAGATGCTGGCAATACAACATCGCTCGCGCTCGCATATCGTCTCCTTACTGGCTATAGGGCGCACTGCGGCGCTGAAAATATAGGCAGGGCGCTCTTTTCTGTGAACGTACCGTGAATTCCGCGCGATGCGCACAACGCCGAATGCGCACTTTCGCCGGTGATACAATCTGCGCGATGACGCCCTTGCTTTCCGTTCAGGATCTGTCCCTCGATTACGGTCCAGCCCGCGAAGGCACTGTCCCTGTTCTGCAAGGCGCAAGCCTGTCGATGGAGCCGGGCGAGATCGTCGGCCTCCTTGGCCCCAGCGGCTGCGGCAAAACCTCTCTCCTGCGCTGCATCCTCGGAGTGCCTGCGCCCGCTGCTCGCATCCGCTGCGCCGCGCTTCGCTTTGAAGACCGCGATCTCCTCGCTATGTCGATGTCAGAGAGGCGCACGCTGCGCTTTCGCCGCATGGGCTTCATCTTTCAGGATCCAGCCGGCAGGCTCAGTCCCTTTCGCCGCGTGCGCTCGCAGTTGCGGGATATGTTGCCGCGCGCCGCGACACGCGCCGATCTGCTTCAGGCTCTTGCCGGCGCGGGCTTCAGCGATCCCGAACGCGCCGCCGCGGCCTACCCGCATCAGTTAAGTGGTGGTGAGGCCCAGCGTGTCGCCATCGCGCAGGCGCTCGCTGCGCAGCCATCGCTGCTCCTCGCAGACGAGCCCTCTTCCGCGCTCGATACCGTCACCCAGCGCCACATCCTCGATCTGCTGCTTCGCATGCGCGCGCTGCGCCGCACCGCCATGCTCATCGTCAGTCACGATCCGGCTCTGCTCGCTGCCATCGCCGACCGTGTCCTCAGTCTGCAAGCCGGCGCCCTCGCAGACTACGTGCCTTCTCACGTATCGCATCCTGCGCCGCCGGCGCTCACCGGTCACAGCCAGGCTGCACCACTGCTGAAGGTGCGCCATCTGCGCTTCGCACATGTCGCCCAGCGCCTCTGGCCGCACACCGTGCGCACCACGCCCATCCTGCGCCAGGTGAGCCTCAGTCTCGCGCCCGGCGAGTCTCTGGCCATCGTCGGCGCATCCGGCTCCGGCAAGTCCACACTCGCGCGCTGTCTTGCAGGCATTGAATCCCGCTATTCCGGTGAGATCCTCTTCGCCGGCGCGCCTCTCGATCCGCCTCGCTCCCTCGCGTCCCGCGCGCAGATACAGCTCGTCCTGCAGGACACCGTCGGGGCCCTCAACCCGCGCCTCACGATCGCAGAGATCCTTGCCGAGCCACTCCGCATCCACGCCCGCAGCCGCGGCACGCCGCGCAATGTCGACGAGCGCATCGGGCACATGCTCGCGGCCGTCACGCTCCCCGCCACCTGTCTCACGCGTCGCCCGCCGCAGCTCAGCGGTGGTGAGCGCCAGCGTGTCGCCATAGCCCGCGCCCTCATGCTGCAGCCTTCGCTGCTCTTGCTCGATGAAGCACTCGCCGGCCTCGATCGCGCACTGCAGGACTCCATCCTCGAGCTGCTTGACCGGCTCCGCGCGCAGATGCATGTCGCCTGCATCCACTTCACCCATGACCTTGGACGCTTCCTCCGCTCCGCCGATCGCATCGCTCTCCTGCACCAGGGCGATATCGTCGAGTGCCATCCCGCCGCGGATTTCGTGCGCCTCGCAGAGCACCCTGCCGCCTTGCAGCTTCTTCATGCCATCCTGCCGGAACCCGGACGGCCATGATCTCCTCTCTGGCGACACGTCTCGCTCACTCGCTCGTCTCGCTCCTGGCTGTCTCGCTGCTCTGCTTTGCGCTGCTGCGTGCCGCGCCCGGCGACTACTTCACCACCCTGCGCCTTGAGCCCGGCCTTTCGCCGCAAACCCTGCGGTCCATCCAGCAGCAGGCCGATCCCCGCTCGTCCATCGTCCAACGTTACGTGCTCTGGTGCGCATCCGCACTTCACGGCGACTTCGGCCAGTCCCTCGCCTATCACATGCCCGTCCGTGCCTTGCTCGCAGAGCGCATCGCAAACACCCTCCTGCTCAGCGGCGCGGGGCTGTGCGGCGCATGGCTTCTCGGTCTTCTCCTCAGCACACTGCGCGGTCGCCCCGCCGCTCTCGTGCGCCTCTTCGCTTCACTGCTGTGGTCCATCCCAGATCCCGTCCTCGCCTTTCTCCTGCTCTGGACCGCGCTCCGTCTGCACGCCCTCGCGCCTCTGCCCATCGGCACAGCCAGCCCAACCGCCTCATGGACACAGTGGAGCGACTTCGTCCGCCAGCTCGCGCTCCCCGCCTTGGCCATGGCGCTTGGTTACTTGCCCCTCGTGCTGCGCCATCTGCAGGGCGGCTTTGATGCGGCGCAGCACGCGCCCGCGGTTGAAGCTGCGCACATGCATGGCCTGCCGCAGCGCGTCGTACTCTTCCGTTACATCCTGCCTGAGGCCGCCAATCCCCTCATCTCGCTCTTCGGTCTCGGCATCGGCTCGCTGCTCAGCGCATCGTTGTTTGTTGAAGTCCTGTTCGGATGGCCCGGCCTCGGTCAGCTTCTGCTCAACGCCATCCTCATGCGCGATACCAATGTCGTTGTCGCCGGCGTCTTCTGCTCCGCGCTCCTGCTCATCCTCGGCAACCTCCTCGCGGACCTGCTCCTCTGGCTCCACGATCCCCGCCTGCGCGAGGCCGCATCATGACGCTTCCCCGCGCCGCTCTCATCTTCCTCGTCCTCTACTCCGCGCTCTTCGCCTTCGCGGGCTTCTTCGCCACTGCAGACCCGGCGGCCATCGACGCCTCGCTCCCCTATCTGCCGCCTGAAGGCATTCGCTTCACATCGCCCGCCGGACAATTCCATCTGCGTCCCTATCTCGTGCGGCCGCGGCCCGTCCCCGGCCAGTTCGCCGTCTACACCCGGCAGGACGCGGCATTCATCCCCTTGCGGTTCCTGGTCACTGCTTCCTCTGCAGACACCGCCGTCGACGCATCCCCCGGCAACCTCCATCTCTGCGGCATCAGCGGCGGCGCGCCTCACTTCCTCGGCACAGACGAGTTCGGCCGCGACGTCTGGTCCCGCCTCCTCTACGGCGGTCGCACCACCCTCGCCATCGGTCTCACCGCATCGCTCGCGGCCTCGCTCCTCGCTCTGGCCGTCGGTCTCATCGCCGGCTCCGCCGCGCCCTGGGTTGACACTCTCCTCATGCGCCTTGTGGAGACCATGATCTCCGTCCCATGGTTCTATCTCTTACTCGCCGTACGCGCCTTGCTGCCTCTGCGCGTCTCGCCCTGGGTCGCTGTTGCCGCCAGCACCGCCCTCATGGCCGCCATCGGCTGGGCACGCCCCGCCAGAATCCTCCGCGGCGTCACCATCGCCACGCACCGGCGCGCCTACGTCACCATGGCGCGGGCCACGGGCGCCTCACCCTGGCAGATCGCGCGCTGGCACACGCTCCCCGATCTCGCACCGCAGACCCTCACCCAGTTCACCGTCCTGCTGCCCCAGTTCATCGCCAGTGAAGTTGCGCTCTCCTACCTCGGCCTCGGCGTCACTGAGCCCCTCGTCAGTTGGGGCGTCATGCTCGCCGCCGCGCAGCATTTGTCAACATTCGTTGAATATCCATGGCTCATCTCTCCCATCTGGACAATGATTCCCTTTTTCTTCTCTGTACACGTCCTCGCCGATCGCGCCAGTTCTCTTCGCCCGCTTACGTTGCCTTCACTTTCGCGTCACTGGTATAAGTTGCCTCGTTAGAAGGACCACCGTGAAAGCCCCGTTCGTTTTCTCATCTCTCCCCTCCGCGCGCGTCGCTCTGTTTCTCGCTGCATTCGCTTTCAGTGTTGCGCTCGCTCTGCCCGCGTGCCCTCAGGCGTTGCGCATCGCCTCGCTCCGCGGCGCTCCCGGCGGCCATCTCAGCGCATCGCTCCGTGCTGAACCCCGCACCCTCAATCCCGTCTTCGCCACGGACAGCGCCTCGCGGACCGTCACCTCCATCCTCAACGCCGATCTGCTCCACATCAATCGCGCCACCGATGCCGTCGAGCCCGCGCTCGCCAGCTCCTGGCAGGTCAGCCGCGACGGGCAGTCCTACCTGCTTCATCTACGCCACGGCGTACGATTCTCTGACGGTTCGCCCTTCACCGCCGACGACGTGCTGTTTTCCTTTCGTGTCTATCTCGATCCCAAACTGAACGCGCCGCAGCGCGACCTGCTCATCATCGACGGCCAGCCGATCCGCGTCACCAAACTTGGCCCCGATCTTGTCCGCTTCGATCTGCCCCATCCCTACGCCGCCACCGCACGCCTCTTTGATGGCATCGCCATCCTGCCCAGTCATCTGCTGCAGCCGCTCCTTGAGGCCGGCGCCCTCGCCAGTGCCTGGACCCTCGTCACTCCCCCCGCCCAGCTCGCCGGCCTCGGTCCCTTCCGCCTCCGCAGCTACCGCCCCGGACAGTCCCTCGTCCTGGAGCGCAATCCGTATTACTGGAAGCAGGACGCCGGCAATCGCCCGCTCCCGTATCTCGATGAAGTCGATTTTTCCTTCGCATCGAACCAGGACGCTGAAGCCATTCGCTTCACCGCCGGCCAGCTCGACCTCATCTCACGCCTCACCGCGGACACCTACTCCTCCCTGCAAAAGCTCTCCAGCTCCAATCTCATCCGCGAGCTCGACGGGGGGCCCGGCCTCGAATTCGATCTGCTCCTCTTCAATCTCAACGCCGATCTCGCCGCCCATCTTCCACAGGCCGCTCACACCCAGACCTGGTTCCTCCAGCTGCCCTTTCGTCAGGCGCTCTCGCTCGCCGTCGATCGTCCCGCCCTCGTCCACCTCGTCTTTCAGGATCATGCCGTCCCGCTCGCCTCGCCCGTCACGCCGGCCAGCGGCCAGTGGGCCAATCCCACCCTGCGCCCCACCGCGCTCGACCTGCCTCGCGCCCGCCGGTTGCTCGCCGATGCAGGCTTCCGCTGGCGCGGCGCTTCGCTCTATGATCGCGGCGGCAATCCCGTCCGCTTCACCATCATCGCAACCTCCAGCAATCGCGCCCAGTCCGGCATCGCCACCCTGCTCGCACGCAACTTCGCCGCACTCGGCATCGATGTTCAGGTCGTCCCCCTCGAATTCCGCAGCTTCCTCCAGCGCATCACCCAGTCCCACGACTATGACCTGGCCGTCATGGCTCTCAGCGCCGGAGACACTGACCCCAACGGCAACATGAGCCTCTGGCTCTCCAGCGGCAACCTCCACCTCTGGAATCAGGGCGAAGCCCAGCCCGCCACACCATGGGAAGCCGAGATCGACAGCCTCATGCGGCAGCAGATGACCCTCACCGATATCCGTCAAAGACGCGCGGCCTATTTCCGCATCCAGTCAATCTACGCCGCGCAGCTCCCGTTCCTCTCGCTCGTCTCGCCCAACATGCTCGCCGCCGTGCGCGCTCCGCTGGCAGGCGCCGCTCCGGGGCCCCTGGACCCGGGAATGCTTGATAACATTGCTTCTTTCTACTGGCGCAAGGGACTGTGACAGAGGAAACCGCCAACCCGAAGCTGTCCGCCGCTGCCGGCCGCGTCCATACACGGCTCACTGCGCCTTCGACCTCATGGGACGACACCCGCCTGGTGCGCGCCTGTCTCGACGGCGACGCCGATGCATGGACCGCTCTGATCGCCAAGTACCAGCGCATGATCTACAGCGTGCCCATGCGCTACGGCGCGCAGCCGCAGGACGCTGCCGACATCTTTCAGCAGGTCTGCGTCGAACTCTTTTCCAAGCTCGGTGATCTGCGCAAAGTCGAGTCGCTCCGCTCCTGGCTGCTCACCGTCGCCTCCCACCAGTCGCTCCGCTGGAAGCAGATGCGCATCCGCAACGATCTGCCTCTCGACTCGCAGGATGACGGGCAGCCGCCCATTGAAGTCATGGACGCCGCGCCGCTCGCCTCCGAGCAGCTCGTGCAGATCGAGCTCCAGCAGGTCCTCCGGGAATCCGTCGACAGGCTCTCCGGCCGCTGCGCCGCGCTCATCCGCATGCTCTTCTACGGCGATGAGGCGCTGCCCTACGCTGATGTCGCGCGCCGCCTCGGGCTCGCCACCGGATCCATCGGCTTCATCCGCGGACGCTGTCTCGAGCGCCTGCGCAAGCTGCTTGCCGAGACAGGCTTTCAATGAGCGCTCCAGCCTCACCCGCGCCGCTTGCCGATACCACATCGAAATTTCCCTGGCTCGCCGCATTCGCTGAGGAGCAGGACGAAGCCCGCCGCAACGCCACCCTCGCCGCGCAGCACGCCGATTTCTCTGTGGAGCTCGTCGACGCGCTCTACCAGGGCGTCGTCACCTTCGCACGCATCGACCTCCGCGCCGCCGGCCGCCTCGCCCTCGCCGCCGCCCACGTCGCGGACGTGCTCGAGCACCAGCCATCCCGTGCCGTCGCCCATCGCGCCCAGGGCCATGTCGCCTTCCTTACCGGCGACCATCCCACCGCGCTCCATCACCATCGCAGCGCCGTCGCCCTCTTTGAAGCCCTCGGCGACGAAATCCAGGCCGCCCGCGCCCGCATGAACCAGATCCAGCCCCTCGCCTACCTCGGCCATTACGACGAAGCCTACGCCCAGGCCCACGCCGCGCGCGCCGTCTTCCTCGCGCACCATGACCTGCTGCGCGTCGCCCGGCTCGACGTCAATCTCGCCAATGCCTACTACCGCCAGGACCGGCTCAGTGAGGCGCTCGCCCTCTATCAGTCCGCGCGTCCGCAGATTGAAGCCTCTTCTGACGTGCAGGATCTCGCCGTCCTGCTGCGCAACATGGCCGTCTGCCACACCACCATGAACAACTTCGACCTCGCCGCGGAAACCTACCGCCAGGCCCGCGAAACCTGCGAGGCCAACGGCTTCCCGCTGCTCGTCGCCGAGGCCGATTACAACGTTGCCTATCTCCATTTCCTCCGCGGCGAATACACCCGCGCGATCGCCCTCTATCAGACCGCCCGCCAGCTCTGCGCCCGCCTCAACAATCGCTACCACCTCGCCCTCTGCGATCTCGACCTCGCCGAGCTCTATCTAGAGCTCAACATGTCGCACGAAGGCGCGCAGCTCGCCGAGGCTGCCTACAAGGGCTTTGACGCCATCTCCATGAATTACGAGAAGGCCAAGGCCATCGCCTTTTCCGCCATCGCCGCCAGCCAGATCGGCGACCATCGCAAAGCCCTCAGCCTCTTCGCCCAGGCCCGCACCATCTTCGTCGCAGAATCCAATCATGTCTGGCCCGGACTCATCGACTTTTACCGCTCCCTCGTCCTCCATGAAGAAGGCCGGCTCGATCAGGCCGCGCGCCTGGCGCGCCTCGCGCTCCGCAGCTTCATCCCCACAAACCTGCAGACCAAGGCCGCCCTCGCCAAAATCCTCCTCGCACGCATCGCCCTCGAACAGAACCGGCCCGCCCGCGCCGTCCTCTACTGCCAGCGCGCGCTCCAGCGCCTCAAGACCGCGCCCGCGCCCGCCATCGAGTTCCACGCCGTCGCCGTCCTCAGCGCCGCGCAGGAGGCCCTCGGCCTCACCGCCCGCGCCTATGCCAGCCTCCAGCGCGCCAATCTCATCCTTGAAGACCTCCGCAGCCAGATCCTCGGAGAAGCCTTCCGCATCGGCTTCCTCAAAGACAAGCTCTCCATCTATCGCCGCCTCACCGCGCTCGCCCTCCAATTCGAGCCGCCCCAGACCCGCTACGAGACCGTCTTCTCCTTCATCGAACGCGCCAAATCCCGCTCCCTCGCCGATCTCATCAGCCTCGGCACCCAGGTCCTCCGCACCCAGGGCGCTGAAACCCTCCCTGAAGACCTTCGCATCGAAGACCTCCGCCTGCGTATGACCATGACCTATCGCCAGGCTGTCCGCGCAGACTTCCGCGCGGAGCGCGACTCCGTCGACCGCATCCGCCAATATCGCGAGCAGTCAGGCGAATATCAGCGCCAGCTTGCCCTCGCCCGCGGCCTGCCCCCGGTCCAGCACAGCCGCCTCTCGCCACTGCTCAGCGCAGGCGCGCTTTCCCTCTCCCAGGTCCTCCAGAGCCTCGCCCCCAACGCCGCCATCGTCGAGTACTTCGAGTGCAATGACCTCCTCCACGCCGCCCTGCTCCATCGCGGAATGATGCGCGTCGTTCCCCTCTGCCCGCTGGAAAAGGTCAGCCGCTCGCTCAGCCTCCTCCAGTTCCAACTCTCGCGCTACGAGCTCGGCTCCCTCCACCTGCGCCGCTTCCAGCGCGCCATGCAGGCCGCCACCGCGCAGCACCTCGCCGATCTCCATGCAGCCCTCATCGCGCCCCTCGATCTGCCGCCCACCGTCGACCACCTCATCCTCATTCCCCACGCATGTCTCCACGCCCTGCCCTTTCACGCCCTGCTCGATCGCTCCACCCCCGATGCCCCCGTCGCGCTCATTGACCGCTTCACCATCTCCTACGCCCCCAGCGCCAGCGTCTACACCTGGTGCCGAAAGACCCAGCCCGCCAACTCCAGCCGCGCCCTCGTCCTCGGTATCCCCGATGCCGCCGCGCCCTCCATCCGCGAAGAGGCCGCCGCCGTCGCCGAGTTGCTCCCTGACGCGCGTCTCTTCCTCGGCAGCACCGCCACCCGCGACATCCTTTGGCAGACCGGTCCTCAGAGCCGCTTTATTCACATCGCCACCCACGGCCTCTTCCGCCGCGACAATCCCATGTTCTCCTCCATCCGGCTCGGCGACACCGACCTCCACCCCGTCGATTTCTACAGCCTCCGTCTCTCCGCCCGTCTCGTCACCCTCAGCGGTTGCGGCACCGGCCTCAACGCCATCGTCGGCGGCGATGAAATCCTCGGCCTCGTGCGCGGACTCCTCTACGCCGGCGCCCAGGCCGTCCTCGTCTCCCTCTGGGACGTCAATGACGCCGTCACCGCCCTCTTCATGAAATCCTTCTACCGTGAGCTCATGCTGGCTCCCTCCATCTCCGCCGCCCTGCGCAACACCATGCTCTCCATCCGCGCCGCGCACCCTGACCCCGCCTTCTGGGCGCCGTTCGTCCTCATCGGAGATGCGGAAAGCCCCGTCATGCCCCACGCCGCCACGCCGGAAGGCGACCAGAAAGCGAAATTCTGACAGTTTTTTCACCAACCCTATATTTATTCCCCGCCCCCGTTCCCTACCTCTATAGGGAGGAGAACGGTTCCAACGGACCTATCCTTGCCAAGAGGTGCAGAAAGTGCAAAGACACTACGACATCACCGAGTGGCTCGATCATCTTCGCGGATTTGCCGATCGAGATCGCAACATTGCCTTGGAATCCCATCGCCAGCAGTGCGCAACCTGCAACGCCACCGCTGCCTGGCTCACCAAAACCCTCGCCGCAGCCGCTCTTGAGCGCACATCCGACGTTCCCGCCCAGGTCGTTCACAACGCCCGCGCCATCTTTGCCCTGCGCGGCCTCGATCAGATTCAGGTCCATCGCGGCATCCTCGCCCGACTCGTCTTTGACAGCTTCCATCAGCCCGCACTCCAGGGCGTCCGCTCTGAGCAGCGCCTCGACGTGCGTCACCTCCTCTACGATGCCGACGGATTCGCCATCGACCTTCGCCTCGAACACGAGCGCACCACCCCCGCCGTCTCCATGATCGGCCAGATCCACCACGCGTCCGACTCTGACCGGCAGGTCGCTCACATGCCCGTCACCCTCGCGTCCAACGATCAGATCATCGCCAGCACTGTCTCCAATCAGTTCGGAGAGTTCACCCTCAAGTACCTCCCGCAGAGCTCACTCTGCCTGCAACTTGGTGTCAACCCCAACGGTGAAACGCAGCCATAGAGCTGCCGCCGCGAAACAGGGTCCCTACTTGTTCCCTGCGCTGCAAACGGCTTGTCCCCAGCCTTCGCAGCCTTTCATTCTGAGGAGTTTCTCATGAAGTTTTCGACGCTATCCGCCGTCCTCATCGCACTCGCACTCGGTTCTGCCGCAAAGGCGCAGACAGCCTTCATCCTCCGCCCCGCGGCCACTGCAAGCGTCACCACCATTGCCGCGCGGCACAACCTCGCCGTCGTCCGGCCCCTTGACACCGCCGATTCTGTCTACCTCGTCACCGGCTCCGCCAGTGTAACGGTTGCGCAGGTCGAGTCAGACGTCAGCTCTGACACCGACGTCACAGACATCGAGCCCGACCAGCCCACCGCCGTGCCCGAACTCACACAATCCACCGGCGTCATCCTCGATCAGCTTCCGCCCCCCACCGCCACCACCTACGCCGGCGCCAGCGTGCTCGCCAGCTACCTCGCGCAGCCTGCTGCACAGATCGTCAACCTCTGGACCGCCCAGTCTGCCTTCCACGTCACCGGCGCAGGCACCGTCGCCGTCATTGACACCGGCGTCGACCCCACCAGCACCGTTCTCGCGCCTTCCCTCGTCTCCGGCTACGACTTCATCCACAACACCCCCGGCATGGCCAGCGACTGGAGCGAACTCGGCCCCAACGCGCAGAGCGCCCTCCAGGCATCCAATCCCAGCCCCGCATCCAAATCCGACATCGCGCTCCTCAATCAGTCCACCGGCGTCATCCTCGATCAATCCACCGGCGTGATTCTCGATCAGTCCACAGGAGTCATCCTTGACGGACAGATTCCCGCAGAGTTCGGCCACGGCACCATGGTCGCCGGCGTCATTCACCTCGTCGCGCCCACCGCGAAAATTATGCCCCTCAAGGCCTTCACCGCCGCCGGCACCGCCCAGCTCTCTGACATCCTCCGCGCCATCTACTACGCCGCGGACCACGGCGCGCAAATCATCAACATGAGCTTCACGCTTCTCCAGCCCTCTGAGGAACTCAACGACGCCGTCCAGTACGCCCACAACGCCGGCTCCATTTGCATCGCCGCCGCCGGCAACTCCGGTGCCGCGCAGGTGCCCAATCCCGCCAACCTCGACAAGGTCATGGGCATCGCCTCCACTTCGCTCCAGGACACCGTCAGCAAATTCACCAACTACGGCGACGGCGTCTTCCTCGGCGCGCCTGGTGAGAACATCATCACCACCTATCCCGGCAATAACTACGCCCAGGTCTCCGGCACCTCTTTCAGCACTCCCTTCGTCGCCGGCGCCACCGCGCTCCTTTACCAGCTCCTGGCGCAGACTGACTTCGGAAACATGAAGGACAATCTCTCCCACGCCGTCTCCGTCTCCGACCTCATTGGCAATGGCCGTCTCGACATCAACCGGGCCCTCCAGGCCGCTGCCGACGCAAGCAGCAGCGACAACTAGGGCCTGTTCACCGGCCTGGCTCTTCCCGCAAGGGAAGAGCCACTTTTCCTCCCCGCGCGTTTCTCCTCGACAGCCGTTTTCCGCCCCAGCGCCCGCGCACAGTCGATCCGCGGTAAATTCTGTAAAATAGCCGTTGGCAACTTGGCACAAGCGAGGACGAACTCTATGGCAGTCTCTGCAATGGCCGGTATTCCGGCTCTCAAGGAACTCTCGGGCGACCTCAAGCGCCGCATGGACCAGGCCGTCGCCGGCTTCCAGGCCAACCTGGCATCCACACGCACCGGCCGCGCCAGCGTACACATGCTCGATCAGGTCAAGGTCGACTACTACGGCACCCCGACGCCCATCAGCCAGCTCGCGCAGGTCTCCGCGCCCGAGGCCCAACTCATCCTCATCCAGCCCTGGGACCCCAGCATCGTCACTGAAATCGACAAGGCCCTGCGCACCTCCGACCTCGGCTTCAACCCCCAGTCCGACGGCAAAGTCATCCGCGTCCCCATCCCGCCCATGACTGAAGAGCGCCGCCGCGATGTCTGCAAACACATCAACAAAGTGCTTGAGGAGCACCGCACCGCCGTCCGCAACGTCCGCCGAGACGGCAACGACGCACTCAAGAAAATGGCAAAGGATAAAAAGATCAGCGAGGACGAAGAAAAGCGCGCTCTCGAAGAAGTCCAGAAGATGACCGACGAAGAGATTCGCCGCATGGAAGAACTCAGCCGCAGAAAAGAAGCCGAAGTCATGCAGGTCTGACGCAGGGGCGCGTTACTGCGCCCCATCCCTCCCGCGCCTCCACACCTGATCCACCAGTGTCCACACAATCTGCGCCGCAACGAGAACCGCGATCACCAGAATCGCTTTGTGCAGCCCTTCGTTCCATCCACTAAGCGTCACACCGAGCTGTGCCCCATCTCGCAGCGGATTGCGCAGCACCAGCAGCGCACGGCCCGGCGCATACAGCAATACACTCAGGGGAATTAGCTCGATCGCCTTCACCGCCGCATGCCGCAGCCCGTGCTTCGTCTGCCACGTTCCCCGCGCAAGCTCAACGCAAAGCCACACAAGCTGCACCGCGTGCGCCGCAACCACCCACCAGTAGAACGTTACCCACACCGGCGCCAACGCATAGGGTGAAGCCTCCCACAGCGCCGCACCCGGCCCCATCATCAGCCAGGGGTTCTGCGGAATCAGGAGCAGCCACACCAGAAACAGGAATCCAAAGACCGCCTCCGCCACCGCATGCGGAAACGTCCGCTTGCGCTTGCCATGCCGTCTGGCTCGTTCCCGTTGCGCAAGGTTGATCTTTGGCAGACTCGCCGCGTGTTCCGCCAGGCCCTGCCACTTCTGTGGATCCCGCGCCGAGCCATACTCGATCAGCGCAAAGATCAGCGTCACCCACGCCGCCACCCACAGCAGCACTCCGGGCAGCCGCACCAGCGCATCCACCACAGCCTGTGCATTCGGCGTCCCAGTCGCGAGCAGCACCAGGCTCACAATCGCGTAGATCATCGCCGCCCAGCCCAGCGCGCGCTCCATCACCAGCCAGTAGATGGGAAACATCTCGGGCCCGATGAGATACCGCTGCGCCTGGTAGCGCG